>NZ_LR594487.1:300000-592823 GCF_901686465.1 Halorubrum sp. DM2 | reverse complement strand
CTGGCATAGAACACTTTGAAAACGCACCGCCTCACTTTCAAACCTTATCTGAACACCGCCCGGTAGTGTCGCGGGCGATACTCCGGATCCCCGAGCGACGGCGCTGGCGCGCGAGACGGCGAGCGCGCCGCCGATCCGTCGACCGTGGATCACCCGCCACTGTGGACCACTCGTCACCTCGGGTCGCCCGTCAGCCGTCGATCACCGCGGCTCGACGCGAACCGAGAGGTCGTCCACGTAGTGGGTCGCGTCCGCCTCCCAAATCACTGCGGTGCCGACCGCGAGGTACAGCGTGTCCGTCGACAGTTCGGGCGTCGTCCACTCGAAGGCGTACTCGCGCCAGCCGTCCGCGAGCCACAGCGAGTCGCGCAGCCCGCCGTAGGGCGTCTCGCCGAGGTCCGTGGTGTTGAGTCCCGGCTGCGGGAACTCCTCTTCCGTCTCCGGCGGCTCGGGACCCAGCCGCATCAGTGCGTGTCGGATCGTGTTGAACGACTCCGACTCGCTCCAGAACTGCCCGCTCACCTCGATCTGATACGACCCGCCGGACTCGACGGGGACGGGATGGACCGCCCACGTGACCCCGTCGTCGTAATCTCCCTGATTCCAGATCCGGAGGGAGCCGTCTCCCGACGCCGCCTCTGCGTCGGAGACATCCACCTCCCAATCGAAGTCGGCGAGGTCGACCTCGGGACCGATTGCGGCTCCCGTCTCCCAGTCGCCGAGGCCCTCCTCGAACCCCTCCGTGAACGCCGGGTCGTCGCCGCCGCCGGACCCCGCACAACCCGCGATGCCGACGAGGCCCGCCGCGCCGCCGGCCCGAAGCACGTCACGTCGTCGCACGGCGGCCGCGCGTTCGTTCATAACGAGCGTCACGACGAGCGACCGCCGCATAAGTATGCGGTGCGTTACAGCGGTAGCGAGGCGAAAGCCCACCCGTTCACGGGTGGGATGAAGCCGACAACTGGGAATGTATCCACGTTCGTAGCCACGGCTTGGGGTTGGATATTTGCGTAACATCTTTAGATGAGTTACTTCTATATACCGACGATGCCTCGCGGGTTCGACCGAGAACGTACCAACATCCACAAACTCCAGTACCACTTCGTCTGGTGTCCGAAGTACCGCAAGTCGGTACTCGAAGGCGAGGTACGCGATCGACTCGAAGAACTCATCGAGGACAAAGCCGACGAACTCAACGTAGAGATTCTGGAGTTAGCGATTCGTCCCGACCACGTTCACTTGTTCATCACGGGCGATCCGACACTCGCTCCAAACAAAATAATGCAACAGATCAAGGGCTACTCCTCGCATCACCTCCGTGAGGAGTACGACTTCGGGTTGCCCTCGCTATGGACGCGCTCGTACTTCGTTTCCAGTGCGGGCGACGTCTCCAGCGAGGTCATCGAGGAGTACATCGACGCACAAGCGGGAGAATAACGATGCAACGGAACGTCTCAACCACGGTGCGGGTCAAGCTCCACTCGCTGACCAACAGAAAATCCGACATGCTGGCCCGTGAGTACGAGGCGTTCCAACGCGAAGTTCACGGCGGGGATGCCGACCTCTACTCCGCGACGAAACAGCAAGCGTCGAAAGTCCAGCGACAGAAAGACCCGAACCCTGACACTGAGCAGCCCGTCGTTCTCCGCAACGACGTACTGGATATCGCCCACGACAAGGACACGGTGCTGTCGTCGTGGTGGATGAAAGTCCCCGTCTACGACCCTGAACGGGGACAGGGGAACTCTATCTGGTGTCCCGCCCACGTTCCACATAAGGACGAAACACTCGTCCACGAGGGTGACATTCGAGATAGCGAGTTAGTGCGCCGTGACGGCGACTGGTACGTCCATCTCGTCGTTAAACGGTCTGTGACCATCCAAGACGAGTATGACGACGTACTGGCCATCGATATGGGCGCACGCTGGGTCGCTACCTGTGCGTTCCTCTCGGACCGTGACACCACGTTCCACGGCGAAGAAGTGCGCCGGCTCCGCGAACACTACAAGCAACTACGGAAGTCTATCGGGAAGGCCAAACCTCGACAGGGACAGCAGGTGGTCGAGCGCATCGGTGACGCGGAAGCGCGGAAGGTGGACGACCGTCTCCACAAGATTGCTCGACACATTGTAGAAGATGCCGAAGAGCGGAACGCGGTCATCACCGTGGGCGATCTCGGTGGAATTCGCAGGGACAACGACAAAGGGCGGTACGTCAACGACAAGACCCACAAGATGCCGTTCGCTCGACTGTTGAACTACATCGAGTACAAAGCACACGACGCGGGTATTGAGGTGGTGTTGGTCGAGGAATACGACACGTCGAAGACGTGTAACCGCTGTGCTTGCGAGGGCGTCCGAGAGACACAGGGACGGTTCGAGTGTCCTGAGTGCGGGTTGGACGACAACGCGGACAAGAACGGTGCGCTGAACATTGGGAAACGAGCCTTGGGCAAGTTTTCGAAACCGCTGTCCGAGGCGGGGGCTGTACTGGCACAGCCCGAAACACAGGTCATCGTCGGACGTGACGAAGAACCTGTGAACCTCTCTGTTTCCGTGGGTTCAACCCCCAGTGGGGGAACCCCACGGCTTTAGCCGTGGGAGGATGTCAGGGAACGGGAGACGGGACCCGCCGGCCGACCGGATCGCCCCCGTCGTAAGCCACAACCCGCGCCTCGCCGAAGGAAACCTATGTCGACAGACACCGGTCTGGCTGTCACCCTCGTTCGCAACGCGACCGTCCTCGCGACCGTCGGCGAGACGACGTTCCTCGTCGATCCGCTGTTCGCGGAGCAGGGCGCGACGCCGCCGATCGACGACACGCCGAACGACCGCCGGAACCCGCTCGTGCCGATGCCCGACGTCGACCTGTCGCACGACGCGGTGATCGTCACCCACCGCCATCCCGACCACTTCGACGACGCCGCGAGGGAGGCGCTCGACGCCGACGTGCCGCTGTTCTGTCAGCCCGCCGAGGCGGACGCGTTCGTCGACGAGGGGTTCACCGACGTGCGACCGGTGGAGGACGAGGCGTCGTTCGACGGGGTCACCCTCCGTCGGACTCCCGGTCGGCACGGCCACGGCGAACTGGCCGAGCGGATGGGACCGGTCTCGGGGTTCGTCCTCGACGGGACGGAGACGCTGTACGTCGCCGGCGACACGGTGTGGTACGAGCCGGTCGCGGAGACGCTGGCGGAGTCCGACCCGGACGCGGTCGTCCTCAACGGCGGCGCGGCGCGGTTCAATCAGGGGGAGCCGATCACGATGGGCGTCGAGGACGTCGCCGCCGTGCGCGACGCCACCGACGCCGCGGTCGCCGTGGTCCACATGGAGGCGATCAACCACTGCCTGCTGTCCCGCGAGAAACTGCGCGCGGAGACGGAGGACGTGCTGGTGCCGGAGGACGGTGAGCGGATCGAGTTCTGACCCCGAGTCTGCGCGAGTTTTATTCCTGTCTGACCGGACACCGCCTCTGACACCGACTGGCGGCCTAGGAGGGTTTATCCGATCGCACGAACATCCTGTCTCATGACGCAACCGCAGGCCGGCGAGCAGTTGGTCGGCGCGTACTTCCGCGTCATCGAGGAGTGCGACCTCGTGACGTACAACCAGCGGTCGATGGAGCGGAGCGACCAGATGGAACTCGACGTGCTCGGCGTCAAATCAACCTCCGAGGGTCAGCGGATCTTCGCCTGCGAGGTGATCACCCATCTCGACGGGCAGCTCTACTCCGGATCGCCGGACACCGAAGAGTGGGCTGACTACGGGAACGACAGCTACCAGTACAGCTTAGAGCGGATCACGGAGAAGTTCGAGCGGATCGTCGCCTACCTGCGGGGGGTATTCGATGACCTCGAACTGGCCGAGATCCAACTGTGGGCCCCGTACGTCAGCGAGGGATACCAGACCGAGGGCTTGGCCGAGGTCGCCGACCGGATCGAAGCCGCCCACGGTGTCACGGTGCGGCTCGTCCTCAACGACGCGTACACGGAGCGCATGACCGAACTCCGCGAAGCGGCGGCCTCGTCGACAAAGGACTACAGCGAGGCCGGGTTTCGATACCTACAGATCCTCGAAGGGATGCGTTGACGCGGGGTGGCGGCGACGCGGGACCAGCTGCGGGTCGGTGAGATGAACAGGATCGTGTTCTCGGTGATTTTGTCGAGATATTTAAACTCGTACACCAGCCCTCACCCAACGACGTGTCCGCAAGGAGATCGGACAACAAAGCAATGAGAAGGCCTCTGGATCCAGTCAGAGCATTACCAGAAAAATGTCGGCATTAGGCATGCTCAGAGTGTGATGAAGATATCGGGGACCCCCGGAGATTTTCTGTCCACCACCCGAACTGAATAGCATGTCGCGTCGTTCGGATCTCGACGATTTATACGATCTTCTCGACTGTCTCGAAGCGAACGTCGGTGGGAAACGACGCCTCAGAGACTGTACTGGGTATATGAACTGGCCTGAACGGGGCGTCTATTTCTTTTTCACAGAGGAGACGCGGGACTCGACCGGCCAGCTCCGACTGACCCGCGTCGGAACGCACGCCGTCTCGTCGGGATCGGGAACGTCGTTGTGGAACCGACTGCGGACGCATCGGGGTGCGAACCGCGGGAGCTACGAGGGTGGTGGGAACCACCGCGGCTCGGTGTTCCGCAAGCACGTGGGACGAGCGATGATCGAACGGGACGGTCTCCACGACGAGTATCCCCACTGGGGTGAAGGATCCAGTGCGGACCGCGAGCGTCGTCTCGCGGAGTTGGACCACGAACACCGCGTGAGTGAGTACATCCGAGATCTCCCATTCTTGTGGGTTGCCGTCGACGACGAGCCCGGTCCGCAAAGCGACCGCGCCTACATCGAACGCAACGCGATCGCACTCGCCAGCAACTATCGAAAAGAGACCATCGACCCTCAAAGCGACAGCTGGTTGGGGCGAAACAGTCCTCACGAGAAGATCACTGACTCAGGCCTATGGAACGTCGATCACGTCGAAGAGGAGTGTGATCCGGCGTTCTTGGACCGATTAGCCGCTGCCGTATCAGAAACCTCCGCACCGTGATCTGCTGGTGAAAGGAAGAAGGTCCGGATGCGAGAATCGAACCTCAGTCGGACGCGCTCGCTTCGCTGCGCCCGACCTCCCTGCTTCGATTCTCGCCTTCCAGCGTTTCCACTCCTCCCTTTGGTCGTCGTGAAAAGGTCCGGGTGCGAGAATCGAACCCGCGTCTCAGCCTCCACAAGGCTGAAGGATAGTCCACTACCCTAACCCGGACACGCGTCGTCAACTACCTCGCTTCGATAAATAACGGTTACGACTCCCGGACGGGCGTGGCACGGAGTGGCGACCGGGTCCGAGTGACGCGTCCGACCCAAGCAGCGTCCCCGTTGCCGGCCACCGCGTCGTTTTTGAGGGTCGCGGGCGTAGCGACGCCAACTCGTGGCGTTTACCGACAAGATCTACGTGAAGAACCACCGGCAGCTCGCCTCCCAGCTGGAGACGAACATCCCGAAGGGGGCGTTCGCCGGCGCGACCCTCGATCTGCTGTTCACCGGCGACGGCCTCTCGAAGCTCGACGAGACGACCCGGGACCGCGTCCTCGATTTCGCCGAGGACTTCCTCGACTGTACCTGCGACGCGAACCCCTACTGCGGCTGTCCCGAGGAGAAGTTCATGCGCTACGTCCTCGAACTGCGCGCCGAGGGGCTGGGGCCGCAGGCCATCGTCGACGTGATGACCGACGACTACATGGTGTACGCGTACACCGGCGACGTGCTCTCGTTCCTCGACGACTCCGTCAGGAAGCTGGAGGCCATCGAGACGCTCGCCGACGTCGACGGCAACGGAGAGATGTCCGAGCGGGCGCGGAAGCGGAAGCGAGAGCTGTCCGGGTAGCGGACGGGCGCAGTCAGAGCCGTCGCGGGGACGGATCCGTCGGACTCAGTCGTCTTCGGGCGACGCGACGCCCGGTCCGATCTCCTCGGCCGGCGGGCCTCCCTCCGTGAGGTTCCCGTCGCGCCAGGTGTCCCGGTTAAACCAGAGGTACGCGACGACGCCGCCGACGACGTTCGAGACGGGGAAGGCGATCCACAGGCCCATCGCCCCGAGGGAGCCGGCGGCGACCCACGCGACCGGGAGCCGGACGACCCCGAGGGTGATCAGGGAGATGACGGCCGCGATCATCGTGTGCCCCGCGCCGCGGAACCCGCCGGTGTACGCGCGCATCACGCCGATGAACCCGAAGGAGAGGCCGCTCACGCGGAGGAAGGTCGTCGCGTGGTCGACCACCGCCGGGTCCGGGGAGAAGACGCCCGCGATCGGTCTCGCGGCGAGGACGATGACCCCGCCGCCGACCGTGAGCAGGACGAGCATCGCGCGCGCGCCGAAGTGGTTCGTGTCGGCGGCGCGGTCCAACTCCCCAGCGCCGATGTTCTGTCCGGTCATCGTCTCGATCCCCTGTGAGACGGCGAGCGCCGGCAGGAAGATCACGGAGAAGATCCGCGTCCCGATGCCGTACGCCCCGCTGACCGCGTTCGGGAAGTTCGCGACCACGACGAGCAGCGCGGTGATCGACACCGACCGCGCCGCCCCTTCCGCGGAGGCCGGCAGCCCAATTCCGAGGACGGTCTTCCCGAACTCCGGGTCCGGGAGCATCTCCGAGAGCCGGATCTGAACGCCCCGGTCACCGCGGAACATGATCCGGAGGCCGACGAGGAGCGCGAGCGCCCGGGAACCGACGGTGGCGATCGCAGCGCCGGCGATCCCCCAGCCGGTGAACCCCGTCGCGTCGAGCGCCGCGGCCTCCAGCCCGCCGAGTCCGAGCGCGCCGAACAGCGGGTTCGCCTCGAACCCGAAGATGAAGACCGGGTCGAGGAGGATGTTGAGGACCACCGAGCCGGCCATGACGTACATCGGCGTTACCGTGTCCCCGTAGCCGCGCATGAGCGCCATGAACACCGCAAAGCCGAAGACGGCGAACAGGCCGACGGCGTAGACGCGCATGTACTCGACGACGAGCGGCGCGACCGTCTCGTTCACGCCGAGGAGCGCGGTGATGTCGTCGACGAAGACGTACCCCAACACGCCCAGCACGACGGAGATGACGGCCGCGTAGGCCATCGTCTGCGAGGCGGCGTACGCGGCGCGCTCCTCGTTGCCGGCCCCGGTGTGTTGGGCGACGAGGACGCTCCCCGCGACGGAGACGCCGAGCGCCAGCGAGATCATCAGGAAGACGATCGGGAACGCGAACGTGATCGCGGACAGCGCCTCGGTGCTGTAGCGGCCGAGCCAGAACGTGTCGGCGAGGTTGTACAGCACCTGAAAGAGGTTCTGGACGACGATCGGCAGGGAGAGGAAAAACAGCGGCCACCCGATGTCGCCCGAGGTGAGGTCCAGGTCGTCGGCCCCCTTGAACAGCGAGTCGATCGCGTCGCGGAGTCCCATCAGCGGATCGCCTCCGGACAGGTTACGTCGTCGCACCCGTGGAAGGGACTGTGCGCGCCGTGGAGCGGGCTGTACGCGGCGTCGGGGATCGGCCGTTCCGTGTCGTCCATTCGGTTCGTACCAATACTGACTGACTGGTCAGTCAAAAACGTTCTGAAGCCGGCGGGTGGCGACGCCACGCTTCCCGGACGGAGATAGCGGCCGAACGGTCTAAGTGCGCGCGCGCCCGAAATCGGGCAATGAGTCTTCGGCCCGCGTGGCTAACGTTCAGGCGATACGCGGCGGCGACGACGGGGATGACGCTCGTCCTCTTCTCGCTCGGCGTCTACACGGCGGCGACCGGGTCCGGGCTGGCGTGTCAGGCCCAGTGGCCGCTGTGTTCCGACCAGCTCATCCCCGCGCTGACGATCAACCCCGACTTCATCGAGTGGTTCCACCGGGCGTGGGCGATGGTGACCGGCTTCCTCATCGTCGGGGTCGCCGGGTGGACGTGGCTCGGCTCCGGCTTCGACCGGCGAACCCGGCTGGCGGCGACGCTGGCGGTCGCAATTCTCCCGCTTCAGATCACCGTCGGCGCGATCACCGTTACCCTCAGCGGGCTCGTCCCCGGCGGGTACACGGTGTCGACGCACGCCGCGCACCTGATCGTGGCGCTGACGATCTTCACGCTGCTCGGACTGGCGACGATCTGGGGCGGCGGCCGGGGAAGCGTGCGCCTGCTTCGCGCGGCCGCCGCCGTCGCGGTCGCGGGGATCGTCGCCAGCGCGCTCTTCTCGCGGGCGGTGCCGTTCCTCAACTACGCGCCGCCCGCGCAGGCGGCCTTCTACGTCACCGGTCTCGCCGGCCACCTCGGGCTCGTCGCGACGGTCGCGTACGCGACGGAGGCGGTCCGGTCGGGCTACGACGGTCTCGACGCCGACACTGCCGGTACGGTCCGCGCGCTCAGTGCCGGATCGATGGCCGCGCTCGTCGGCACGCTCCTGCTCGGCCGTGACCTCGTGTTGTACACCGCGACGTGGGAACGGATCAACCTCGTCGTGTTGGGCGTCGCGGTCGCGCTCGCCGCGGCCGCCGCGTTGACCCTCCGCGGAAGCGACGAGGTGCGCGACGGGTCGGTTCCGATCGGCGGCGACTGAGTTCCGATCGGCGGCGACCGAGTTCCGATCGGCGGCGACCGCCGCCCGGAACCGTGACCGTTTGACTGGAACGATCCTGTTAGATGGCCGGCGTCCGGCAAGTATTGCTTGTCTGCGGTCGAAACGTTGAAACCGTGATCGGACCAGCAACGGTGTATGGACGAAGATAGCTTCGTGAAGCGTCGGCAGTACCTGACCGCGGTCGGCGCGGCCGGCCTCGCAGCCACCGCCGGCTGTTCCGGTGGCGGCGACGGTGGCGACGGTAGCGACGGTAGCGACGGGGAGGATGGCATGGACGGCGACGACGGATCGGACGGCGACGACGGTACGGACGGTGACGACGGGTCGGACGGCGACGATGAGGAGACCGAGACGGTCACCATCGGCTCGGACATTCCGTACCCGCCGTTCGAGTACCGGAACGAGGCCGGCGATCTCATCGGGTTCGACGTCGAGATCGCCGAGGCGGTGTTCGCGGACCAGCTCGGACTGGACTACGAGTTCCAAGAGACCTCCTTCGACGGTATCATCCCATCGCTGAACAACGCGAACTTCCGTGTCATCATGAGCGCGATGACGATAAACGACACGCGGGCCGAGTCGGTCGACTTCTCCGACCCGTACTTCACCGCGTACCAGACCGTCATCGTGTTGGAGGCCGACGACATCTCCTCGCGCGAAGACCTCCGGGGCACGACGGTCGGCGTTCAGCGCGGGACCACCGGCGAGGCCGCCGCCGAGGACCTCCAAGAGGAGTTCGACGGCGAGCTCACGATCGAGAGCTACGACCAGATCAACGGCGCGTTCGACGCGCTGCTCAACAACCAAGTCTCGGCGGTCATCAACGACAACACGGTGAGCGCCGAGTTCGTCGCGGAGACCGACGGCGTCGTGTTCCTCGAAGGGGACGGCGTCGCCGCCGACCGCGACGACGCGCCGCCGTACCTGACGCTGACCATCGAGGAGTACGGGATCGCGTTCCGGCAGGACGACGACGAGTTCAGACAGGAGGTCAACGACGCCCTCGCGGCGATCCGCGAGGACGGGACGTACGACGAGATCTACAACGAGTACTTCGAGGGCTGAGCCCCTTCGATCCCCTCGCGTTTCACTTGACATCTAATGGCAACACAGACAGAATCGGAGTCGAGTGCCGGCGGCGTCATGATGCGCGACCGGCTGGTCAGACGAGTCGGTGAGGCGGCCGCCGCCGGGTTCGTGCTGGCAATCGGCGGACTGCTGGCGTGGATCCTCTCGACGCAGGTCGACTACCGGCTCCTTTCCTCGCCGCTCATCGCCCGACGGTTCGCGGAGGCGTTCTTCCTCGTCGTTCGGATCGTCGTGATTTCGAGCCTGCTTTCGGTGTCTCTCGGGATCCTCGTCGGACTCGGTCGGATCTCGACGTCGGGGGTGACCGGACGGATCGCGAAGGGGTACGTCGAGTTCTTCCGCGGGACCCCCCTTCTGTTCCAGCTGTTCGTCATCTACTTCGGCGTGCCGCGGCTGTGGGCGACCGGACAGTTCCCCATCCCAGACTGGGCGGTCCCGGCGGCGATCATCGGACTCACGCTGAACCACGGGGCGTACGTCGGCGAGGCGATCCGCGGCGGGATCGACGCCGTCCCGGACGGACAGATGGAGGCGGCCCGCTCGCTCGGGATGTCGCGGGTGATGGCGCTACGGGAGGTCGTCCTCCCGCAGGCGTGGCGCAACGCGCTCGCGGCCATCGGCAACGACCAGATCATCTTGGTGAAAGACACCTCGCTGCTCACGGTCATCGCCGTCCCGGAGATCATGAGCGTGTTCCGGAACATCAACAGCAACCAGCTCGACCCGTGGACCCCGCTCGTGTGGGTGTGCGTGCTGTACCTCGCTATCACGATGTCGATGAGCCAACTCGTCAACGGACTGGAACGCCGGTCGGACTGGGGTTCGGACAGCCGGATGTTCGGTCGGCTGTCCGGTCTCGGCTCCGGCGGCGATACAGAGGGAGGTGAGGAGGCGTGACCGGTCCGCTGGTCGAGTTCGACGGCGTCGACAAGTCGTTCGGAGACACGCAGGTGCTGTACGACGTCGACCTCTCCGTCGACGAGGGGGAGGTCGTCGTCGTCATCGGGCCGTCCGGCTCCGGCAAGTCGACGCTGCTCCGGTGTGCGAACAGGCTAGAGGAGATTCAGGGGGGCGACATCCGTCTCGACGGGCGGTCCGTGATCGAGACGAACATCAACGAGATCCGCCAGCAGATCGGGATGGTGTTCCAGTCGTTCAACCTCTTCCCGCACAAGACCGCCCTCGAAAACGTCGCGCTCGCGCCGGAGAAGGTCAAGGGCGAGCCGGAGGCCGAGGCGAAGGAGGCCGCGTCGGAGCTCCTCGATCGCGTCGGACTCGCCGACCAGGCCGAGTCGTATCCGGGCGCGCTCTCGGGCGGCCAACAGCAGCGCGTCGCCATCGCCCGCGCGCTCGCGATGGAGCCGAAGACGATGCTGTTCGACGAGGTGACGAGCGCGCTCGACCCCGAACTCGTCGGCGAGGTGTTGGACGTGATCGAGGGGCTCGCCGCCGACGGCATGACGATGGTCCTCGTCACCCACGAGATGGGGTTCGCCCGGGAGGTCGGCGACCGGATCGTCCTGATGGCCGACGGCCGGGTCGTCGAGCGGAGCGAGACGGAGTCCTTCTTCGAGGAGCCGGCGACCGAGCGCGGTCAACAGTTCCTCTCGCGGCTGTTGTAAGCCCTTCCGCGGCCGGTGTCGGTTCCTCTTGGGTCGATCTCAGAGGTCGGTGACGACCTCGACGCCCCGTGCGTCGTACTCCTCCATGGCCGCGAGCCGCCCCGACACCTCCGACAAGGACAGCTCGCTGGTGACCAGCGCGCCCGGATCGATGTCGGTCGCCTCGATCAGCGCGAACAGGTCCGGGTAGCTCGTCGGCGGCATCCCGCGCGAGCCGATAAAGGAGATCTCCCACCGGGTCATCCAGTCGGTCGGGAGCGACACCTCACCCCGCTCGGCGTCGGTCGTGAGCCCGACCTGGACGTGGGTGCCGCGCGGCCGCAGCGACCGGACCGAGTTGCGACAGGTCTCGGCGATTCCGAGGGCGTCGAGCGACACGTCCGCGCCGCCGTCTGTGAGGTCGCGGACGCGCTCCGGGACGGTTCGGGCTCCGCCGTCCTCGGCGGTCGGGTTCACGGTCGCGTCAGCGCCGGACTCGGTCGCCAGCGCGAGCGCGTCGTCGTCGACATCGACCGCGATCACGCGCGCGCCGAGCGCCGCGGCGATCTGGACCGCGGAGAGACCGACGCCCCCGCAGCCGTGGACCGCGACGGCGTCGCCGCCGCCGACGCCCGCCCGCTCGGCGAGCGCGTGGTACGCCGTCATGTACCGACATCCGAGCGCCGCGGCGGCGGTCGCGTCGAGCCACGGCGGGCGCTCAACGAGGTTGTAGTCGGCTGCCGGGACCGCCACCCGCTCCGCGAACGCGCCCTGAGCGGCCGGCTCGAACCCCAGCGCCCGCCCGTCCTCGCAGACGTTCCCGGCCCCGCGACGGCAGTGCGGACAGGTGCCGTCGCCGAGCGAGAAGGGGACCACGACGCGGTCGCTCGGGCGGAACCGGTCGACTTCGTCGCCGACGGCGACGACCTCGCCGGCCGGTTCGTGGCCGAGGATCTGGCCGCGCGGGACGCGGTCGTCGGCCCACTCGCCGTGGCCGGCCCAGGCGTGCCAGTCGCTGCGACAGACGCCGCAGGCGTCCACGCGGACGACGGCCCCGTCGGGTGCCGGTTCGGGGCCCGGAACGTCGCGGACCGCGAGCGGCTCGCCGTACTCTCGCAGGATCGCTGCGCGCATACGTCCACACACCGGCGGACGGGACAAAGTTCCCTCGGCGGTCCCTCCCGATCGGGGCCGACGGATTCCCTGCCGAGTCGGCTACCGGGTCGCCCGAACCGATTATTTCGCGTGTTTTCGAGTTGATCTCACCGTATGACAAGTGATAGGCGAGTAAGGTTTATCATGGCAGAATAGCCTCGTTGACACGTGTCGGAACGAATGGAACAGCGCCCCGGAATCGCGTACCGTCGTCCCGAGGGCGACGCCTCTCGGTTCGTGGTCGAGGCCGCCGGAGACCCGCGGCTCGACCTGCCGGAGCGACCGGACGGGGGGTGGCTCGGTTGCGTGGCCGACGAGGACCGTGACCGGCTCCGCGCGGCCTTAGAGACCGGTCCCGTCGACATCGTGTACCGGGTCGAGAGCGGCGCGGAGTCGCAGTGGATCCACGAGCGCGGCCGGGAGACCGACGGCAGCGACGTGGTCGGTTACCTCTTCCCGGCGGACGAGCGCGTCGAGCGCCGGCGTCGGCTGGAGCGACAGCGGGAGCGGCTAGAGGAGTTCGCGAGCGTCGTCTCTCACGACCTCCGGAATCCCCTCTCCGTCGCGGTCGGGAACGTCGAACTGGCCGACGACATCGACGGCGACGCGGCGACGGAGCGGTTAGAGCGGGCCCTCGACGCGCTCGACCGGATGGACGACCTCATCGGCGAGCTCCTGACGCTGGCCCGGGAGGGAGAGACGGTTCGGACCGCAGAGCCGACGGAGCTGCGGTCGGTCGTCGATCGGGCGTGGGAGACCGTCGGCGAGCCGGCCGACGCCGCCCTCGTCGTCGACGGACCGCTCGGGACGGTCTCGTGCGATCCCGACAGGCTCCGACAGGCCTTCGAGAACCTCTTCCGAAACGCGCTCGAACACGGGACGCCCGGCGGCGTCGACGCCCTCTCCGGCCCCGGACCGACCGGAGACGAATCCGAGACGGGTTACCACATCGCGTCCGGGACGCTCTCGACGCGCGAGGAGGAACCCGCGGACGTCGAGGACGCGGCGGTCCGCGTCCGCGTCGGCCGGACCGACGACGAATTCTACGTCGCGGACGACGGTCCGGGTATCGATCCCGACCAGCGGGACGCCGTCTTCGAGCCCGGACACACCACCGCCCCCGACGGCACCGGCTTCGGGCTGGCGATCGTCGAGCGGATCGCGGAGGCGCACGACTGGGCCGTCTCGGTGACGGAGAGCCGAGAGGGCGGCGCGCGGTTCGAGTTCGTCTGCGACGGTCCGCTCAACGTCGGGGAATCGCCCGAAAACGAGTCGAACCCGACGCACAGCGCGTGAGCGGCCGCGATGCGCGGCAGCGAGCCGGTCACATGAAGTCGTTCAGCCCGGCCTGATCGTCGTCCGCGTCGTCGGGATCCTCGTCGTCCGCCGACGCGTCGGCGGGGGCGTCGGCCGCCGCGTCGCCGCGTTCAGAGCCGACGGCGATCGCTTCGGACCCGTCCGCGACGGAGCCGTCGCCGTCGGCGGCCCCGTCGTCTCCGTCGTCCTCGCGCCCCGTCCCGCCGAGCGCGAAGGCCCCGTCGGCGTGTTCCTCGATGAGTTCCTCGCGGCGGGCCTGCGCGTCCTCGACGATCGACGCGACCTTGTTTGTCGACTCGCCCGAGCCGGTGACGAAGGCGACGCCCGCCTCGTCGAGGTCGTACGCCGCCGCCATCGCGACCGTCAGCGCTCGGGGCTTACAGTGGTGGGTGACCGCTTCGAGGAACGGCAACACCTCGCGGCGCGCGGTCGCGACGCTACAGCCGCTCGCGGCCGCGATCTTGCCGACGACCTCGTCCGCGGTCGCGTCCGACGCCGACCAGAACTGCGGGCGACCGTACCGCGTCCACCCGCCCTTCTCGCCGTCGCGGGCCGCCGCGACGCCCGCCGCCGCGTTGTCTGTCGCGTACCGCCAGTAGGTGTAGTTCTGCGTGGCGCGGACCCGACCGAGCCACACGTCGGCGTTCGCGAGGAAGTCGTACGCGCGGACCGCCTCCGCCGGGTCGTACACGTCTAAGACGTTGTTCTCGATCCACGCCGCCAGGTCGTCCGGGGTCTCGTCGACGGCGTAGGCGGACTGGAGCGCCTCCTCGGCGGACTCCTCTTTCAACACGGCGTCGAGGAAGGGGAACAGCCCGAGCGCCTTGTCGCGGTCGCCGGTGACCACGTCCGCGACCGCGATCGAGTCGCGCCCCTGCGTGGCGGCTTGGAGGTCGTTGACCGCGCCGCGGAGGTCGCCGCGGTTCCCCTCCGCGATCTGTTGGAGCGCGTCCGACTCGAACTCGATCCCCTCCTTGCGGCAGATGTCCCGGAGGACGGGGACGATCGAGCGCGCGGAGACGTCGCGGAACTCGATCTCCTGGGTGGCGTTCCGAAGGCCCCGCGACATGTCGTAGTAGTCGTTGGCGATGAGGACGATGGGCTGGCCCGACTCCTTGACCAGCTCCGTGATCGCCGAGGCCCCGCCTCGGTCGTAGTTGCCGTGGATGTTGTCGGCCTCGTCTAAGATTACGAGCTGTCGCGAGGCGGTGTCGCCGCCGGCCGCGCCGCCGCCGGCCGCGCTGCCGCCGAGGGTGGCGTTGCGGGCGGCCCGCCCCGCGAAGCGCTCGATGACGTCGGCGGTGCGCTGGTCGGAGGCGTTCAGCTCCACCGTCTCCCACCCCATGTCGTTCGCGAGCGCGTGCGCCGCGCTCGTCTTCCCGACGCCCGGGCTGCCGTGGAGGACGACCGCCTCATGGTGATCGTCCCACGAGCGGGCCCACTCCGCGAACGCGTCGCGGGCCTTGTCGTTGCCGCGCACCTCCGAGAGCGTGCTCGGGCGGTACTTCTCCGTCCAGTCGGCCATTACCGGGGGAAGGGGCGAGCCGCGTTTAGTGGTTGCGGAGCGACAGCGGTCGACGTCGGCGGACGCCACTCCGAACCGCCCGACGGCCGAGTCGGCGGCCGTTGCCCCGTGATCGATCCGATCCGAAGTCGCGGACGGTGAGGTAGCGACGAGGCGTTCGAACCCGCGAACGCCCGTTCGGAGTTCGTCAGAGATATTGGCGGTATCCAGTGGTATGCCAAGTGATTTAGCCGATCCATCGCAAGTCAGCGTGTGTCAGAGAACATTGATCGACGGAAGTTCCTCGCGGGCGTGGGAACGGTGTCGAGCGTCGCGGTCGCGGGATGTTCGGGCGAAGAGGACCCGGTCGAGGAATCTGGAGCCGACGGGAACGGTTCGGACGCCGACGGCGACGGCCAAGACCAGCTGAACGCCGGGCAGCTTCAGCTCATCCAGAACCCCCGGGCGACGCTGGACCCGATCGGGATCTCGGGCGGCATCAACGCGTGGATGAGCTCGCAGGTCCACGAGCAGCCGTTCACCTACGCCGACGGGACCGCTCCCGTCGAGTCGATGCTCGTCGACGAGTACACGGTCTCCGACGACTACCTGACGTACACGTTCACGTTCAAGGAAGGCGTCTCGTTCCACAACGGCAGGGAGCTGACCGCCTCCGACGCGGTCTACTCGTGGCGGCGGCTCGCGGAGTCGGAGAACAACCGCAACAACCAAGACCGGATCGTCAGAGGGCCGATGTCGGTGGCCCACGAGACCAACGAGGACGGCGAAACCGTCCCCGGGTCGTTAGCGTTGGAGGCCGTCGACGAGTACACGGTCGAGATGACGCTGGAGGAGCCGTTCCAGAACACGCTCGGGAACCTCGCCGACCTCCGATTCACCGTGATCCCCGAAGGGATCGTCGGCGACATCGAGGGATACGACGGCGAGGTGCCGTACGACGAGTGGTCGACCGAACGGCTCACCGGGACGGGGCCGTTCCAGTTCGTCCGCTGGGACCCCGGAAACGAGATCGTCGTCGAGCGCTTCGACGACTACCGCGGATCGGTGGCGAACATCGACGGGATCCGCTGGCAGATCCTCGAGGACCCGAACGCTCGGTACACCCGTGCGGTGAACGAGCAGAACGTCGACATCTTCAACATGCCGCGGTCGCAGTTCGACCCGGCACTACTGGAGGTCGACCAGGAGATCGACGAGGACCGGAGTCAGGGCACCTACGGCCCGGTCGGAGGCGAGACCCTCAACTACGGCGAGACGAGCCTCCCGCGAACGCAGTATCTGATCTTCAACACGCTTCGAGTCGAAGAGCCGGCGCGGAAGGCCATCGCGTACATCGTCAACCAGGAGCAGATCACGGAGACGGCCGTCCGGGGGCAGGGCGAACCCGCCTACTTCCTGACGCCGCCCAGCGCGTTCCCCGGGGGCGCGAGCAACTACCGCCAGACGGCACAGGAGGACTACCCGTACGGGTACGCGGAGTCCGACCTCGACGCCGCTCGTCAGGTGATGGAGGAGGCCGGATACACCGCGGACGACCCGTACGAGACGACGCTACAGTTCCCGTCCGACCGGCAGGCCTCGGAGTGGGGCGAGATCGCGAACCTGCTGCGCGATCAGGCAGAGGCGGTCCACATCGACCTGGAGATCGAACAAGCGCCGATCGCGACGCTCACCAACCGGGCCATCGAAGGGGACATCACCATCTACGCGGTGTGGAACGAGCTCAGCTGGCTGGAGGCCGACTCGATGCTGCGGTTCGCGTACCCGAACGAGTTCGCGTGGTCTCGGTGGGGTGCCGAAGCGGAGTACGAGTACGACCAGCTGTCCGACGCCGCACAGCGCGCCACGGACGCGTGGGGACGCTACGAGGAGAACCGTGTGCCGTCTGAAGACGCCCAAGAGACCCGAGACGATGCGTACCTCGAGATCGAGCGCGCCAACTGGGCGGACATGACGATGCTGCCGCTGTGGCACCCCGTCGAGGAGCTGTACTGGTACGACTGGGTCGAGGGGCTGGAGATGCACGGGTCACAGCGTCGCCCGCAGCTCAACGAGATCTCGCTGAACCGCTAACGAGCGACGCGGACCGACCGCAAGCGACGGTCACCGACGCGGGGTCTCGTCGGACTCGGCGCGGCGCGCGGTCGGGTCGGCGTACGCCTCGCCGTGCCGGTGACACCGACTCACCCGGTCTTCTCCGGTCGAGTGGAGCTCCGGAACGTCGGTCTCACACACCGTCCCGAACGTCTCGTCGAGGACGGCCACGGCCTCGGCGATCCGTCCGTCGGCCGCGATTTCCGTCGCGCGGTCGATCGGATCCCGAGTCGCGTCGGAGAGGACCACGTCCGCGAAGAGGTCGTCGCGGACCTCGGCGACCGGCGTCGATCCGCTCCGGACGCCGAGGCGGCGTTTCGCCCTGTCGACGAGGCCGTCGGCGTCGCGGTCGCGCTCGCGGAGCACCGCGCGGAACTCCTCGACGCGCGCCCACGCCTCGTCAGTCACCGACTCGTGTTCCGGCGGTCTGATCTTGAACGGACACCGGGTCGAGAAGACGCAGCCCGACGGCGGGTCCCGGGGACTCGGCGGGGACCCGCGAAGCGTGATACGCTCTTGCGTTAGCTCCGGGTCCGGGTGTGGTATCGCCGACAGCAGCGCGCGCGTGTAGGGATTCGACGGAGACCGGAACAGTTCCTCAGTGGGACTCAGTTCCATCAGCTTCCCGAGGTACATGACACCGACGCGATCACAGACGTGGCGGACCACGCTCAGGTCGTGCGCGATGAGCATGTACGTGAGATCCAGTTCCCGCTGTAGCTCGGTGAGGAGGTTGAGGATCTTCGCCTGAACGGAGACGTCGAGCGCCGAGACCGGCTCGTCGAGGACGATGAACTCCGGTTCGGGGGCCAATGCCCTGGCGATGCCGATCCGCTGACGCTGTCCGCCGGAGAACTGGTGAGGGTACCTGTAGTAGTGCTCCTCGTCGAGGCCGACCTTTTCGAGGAGCTCCATGACGCGGTCTCGCCGCTCGGCCTCAGTCCCCCAGTCGTGGACGTCGAGCGGCTCGCGGACGATTCGACCGACGGTCATGCGTTCGTTGACCGCCGTGTTCGGGTTCTGGTACACCATCTGTGCGTCCTGCCGCCACGCCTTCAGTTCCCGACGGCCGAAGTCGGTCACGTCGCGGCCGTCGAACCGAACTCGCCCCGCGTCGACGTCCTCCAGCTGGAGGATGCTCCGGCCGAGCGTCGTCTTCCCGCACCCGGACTCGCCGACGATACCGATGGTATCACCGCGGCCGATGTCGAAGGAGACGCCGTCGACCGCCTTGAGCGGCTGGCCGCCGACCAAGCGGTCGCTCTCGTAGTACGTCCGTAGCCCGTCGACGCTGACGAGCGGCTCCTCGTCCGATGTGGGGGCGTGTGCGTTGCTCATGGCTGGTCCTCGTCATCTTTACCGGGAGATCGGTCCAGCGGTACGTGCGGGGCGTCCGAGTCCTCCGATTCGCCCAAGTCGCCGGAGTCGTCCGCGCGTGACGCGTCAGCCGCCTCGTGGGCCGCCAATCGGGCTCGACGCGAGAGGGACTCGGGATAGAGGAGGCAGGCGGCCGTGTGTCGGTCCGCCGAGGCCGCGTCGCCCGTCTCGTCGCGCGGGGAGGTCGCGTCGTCGCCGACTGGGACGTGACGAGGGTGGACCGTCTCACACTCGGGCATCGCCTCCGGGCAGCGGGGAGCGAACCGGCAGCTCGTGGCCGGCTCGTTGGGCGTCGGGACGCTGCCGTCGATCGTCGGGAGGAGGTCGATATCGGCCACCAGCCCCGGGATGCTCTCCAGTAGTCCCTCGGTGTAGGGGTGACGCGGCTCGCCGAACAGCCGCTCCGCCGACGCCCGCTCGACGATCTCGCCGGCGTACATGACGGCGACGGTGTCGGCGATCCGGGAGATGACCCCCATGTCGTGGGTGATGAACACGACGGCGAGTTCGCGTTCCCGCTGGAGCCGTTCGAGCAGGTCGAGGATCTGCGCCTGGATCGTGACGTCGAGTCCGGTGGTGGGCTCATCACAGAGCAGCACCGCCGGGTCGCAGGCGAGCGCGAGCGCTATCGCCGCCCGCTGTTGCATCCCGCCCGAGAACTGGTGTGGGTACTCGTCGAGGCGGCGCTCGGGGTCGGGAATGCCGACGTCTTCCAGGAGAGTTGCCGCGGTCCGCCTCGCTTCCTCGCCGTCGAGTCCGCGGTGAATTCGGAGCAGCTCCCGGATCTGGTTGCCGACGGTGTACACCGGGTTGAGGCTGCTGGCGGCGTCTTGAAACACCATGGCGATCTCGCTGCCCCGGGCCTCCTCGGTGACGGCCTGCGGTGCGGCGACCAGGTCGACCCACCCCGCCTCGATCCCGCCTGCCCCTTCGTCCGGGTGGCCGTCAGTCACGGTCACGAAGCGGTCGTCTACCCCCTCGTCCGGTGCCGACTCGGAGGCCGAGCCGGTCCCAGACCGCGAGTCCGCCTCGGACCGCGAACCGGTCTCGTCGCTCTCGGCGTCGAGCCAGCGGACCCGATCGGGGTGGGACGCGGCCGTCCGACGGACGAACTCGGGGTCGTGATACCGGACGGATCCGTCCGGATCGACGCGGCCCGGATCGTCGACGAGACCGAGGATCGTGCGCGCCGTGACGCTCTTGCCGGACCCGCTCTCCCCCACGATTCCGAGCGTCCGACCGGGCGACACGTCGAAGTCGACGCCGTCAACGGCGCGGACGGTCTCGCGATCGGTGTGGAACGTCGTCCGTAACGCCTCAACGGAGAGGATCGGCCCGTCAGTCACACGCCACCACCCCGAGACTCGGTCTCGCTCGCGTCGGTCGCGCCGGTGTCGCTTTGGGGATCAACGGCGTCCCGAAGGGCATCCCCGACGGCATTAAATCCGATGACGACGAGCGTCACCATCGCGCCGGGGATGAGCGAGATGTGCCACGACTCGGTCGCGACGTACTCCCGACCCATGTCGACCGCTCGGCCCCACTCGGGCGTCGGCGGAGTGATGCCGAGGCCGAGGAACGACAGGCCGGCGATCGCGAGGATGACGCCGCCGAGGACGAGCGAACTGTAGATCAGCAGGTAGCCGACGAGGTACGGCAGCATGTGATACCGCATGATCCCGGTCGGCGACTGGCCGTAGTTGCGGGCGGCGTCGACCCAGTCCTTCTCCGAGACCTGGAGCGCCGGCCCGCGGAACGCACGCCAGAGGAACGGCCACCCCGTCGCGGCCAAGATGAGCGCCAGTAACACGCCACCGTTGTACGCCCCCGCGAGGGAGGTGTCCGCCAGCAACACCGTCAGAAGGATCAACAGGAGGAGCCGCGGCACCCCCATCACCGTGTCGCTCGTCACCACCAACAGCAGGTCGGCGACGCCGCGGTAGTACGCCGAGATCAGCGCGAACGCGGCCGCGATGACGGTGCTCGTTCCGACGCTCAACAGCCCGACGACGAGCGACACCCGGGCCCCGTGGACGAGGAACGTGAACAGGTCTTTCCCGTCCGTGAGCGTACCGAAGGGGTGGAACCGGTCGAACTGGTCGTAGCTGCCCGGGCCCACGTTCTCCATCGGGTACCCGACTGACCGGGTCTGGGCGTTGGCGTTGCCGACGAGCGTCTCCGCGACCCCACCGACGTCGGCGTCATAGTACTGAATCGTGTGTGAGAACGGGGAGTAGAGGTTCTGCTCGGCGGGTGTCGTTCCGAGCGACGGGGCGAAAAGTGCCATCGTGAGGAACAGGCCGACGACGACGAGACCGAACTGTCCCCACCGGTGGCCGCGGAACCGGCGAACGACCTCGTCGCGAGGCGTCCAGTCGGCCCGACGGTAGTGGGCTCGGAACCAGCGATATCCGAGCCACCCCCACCCCAGCCACGCGATCACGTACGCGTGAACGACAAGCACCCGAAGGCCCCACGCGGCGGCCGGGGAGAGGCCGAGGAAGGTCCCCTGCCACGTCCCGTCGGGGAGTTGATACCCCTGATTCGGGATGACCTCTCTGGCGGTCAGCGTCGGCAGGTCAGCGAGGGAACCGAGCGCACGCCCGAGCGCGTGGGCGACCTCGACCGCACCGATTTGGGTCGCGACCCAGCCGGCGGCGAGGAGGAGGCCGCCGTAGATGAGCGCCTCGACGGTCCGCTGAATGGCCGGCGGTAAGCGTGCCGTCACCGACCGCACGAGGTCGCTGCCGGTCCCCGCGGAGGCGGCGAGGCCGACGAGCCACACGACGACGCCGACGAACGCAATCGCGACGACGGCGGACGCCCCGCCGCTGGCGAGGCCCGTGCGCGTCCATCCCACCGCGACCTGCCCGGCGGCCGCGGTCGCCGATCCGACCGCGGCGAGGCTGCCGGCGACCCGCCCCAGTTCCAGCGCGATCAGGACGGCTGCCCCGACAGTCCACGTAACCGCGGGGAGGGGACGACGTCGGAACCGCGTCGAGAGCGATGCCGAGTCCACGATCACCGCCCTCCGTATCCGACGCGGGGATCGATCAGGACGTACAGCAGATCCTGAACGAGATTGATCAGAACGACGACCAAGACGAAGACGAAGACCAGCGCGGTCACCAGCGGCATGTCGGCGTTAAGGACGGACTGGAAGAACAGCCAGCCGAGACCGTTGATCCCGAACACGACCTCGATGATGACCGAGCCGCCGATCAGGAGGAACGCCTCGTTGGTGATGGTGGGAACCAGCGGGATCAACGCGTTCCGGAGGACGTGTTTCCAGACGACCGACCGACGCGACACGCCGTTCGCCTCGGCGGCCTCGACGTACCCCTCGTTGATCGTTTCGAGTACGGCTGTGCGCGCAATCCGGAGTTCGCTCCCCATCGACGCCGACCCAAGCACCACCGCCGCGGGCAACACCTGTTTGACGGCCGCGAGGAAGCCGGTCGGCGACGACAGACGCGACAGGTCGGGCGTGCCGGTCACGGAGGTCGTCACGAGGAACTCGCTCCAGTCGAACCCCAACAGCGTGTCCGACTGCGAGAGCACCGCTAGAAGGATGATCGCCAGCCAGAAGTTCGGCATTCCCCGCCAGACGATCCCGAAGAGCGACAGCCCGTAGTCGAGCGGCGTGTTCGAGTTGATCCCCGCGTACACGCCCATCGGGATCCCGACGAAGATCGGGATCAGGACGGACCAGAACGTCAGCCAGAGGGTCCGCGGCGCGTACACCGCGAGCAGGGACACGACGTCGGTCTGCGGTGCCAGCACCCACGACTGGCCGAGGTTCAGCGTCAGCAGGTCGGTCATATACGCCCAGTAGTGCTGTAAGAGGGGTTGTTCGAGGCCGAGTTCGACGCGGATGCGTTCGTACTCCGCGACCCCCTCTTCGGTGGCGGCGTCGCCGACGATGGCGGCCGCGGGGTCGATCGGCCCGAATCGGAAGATGACGAACGTGAGCGTGGCTCCGAGAACCAGCACCGGGACGGACAGCGCGACCCGCTTGAGGAAATACTGTACCCGACTCATACGGGGGTCACGGTTGACACCGCACACTCGATGTCTGCTGTAGTCTCGGACACCGTTGGTACGTGAATACTTCGCGTAGAATTATAAATTCGCTTCGAAGCCGTCGGTGGAGGTGAACCGGTGGCGTCGTCGCGTCGATTTCGTCCGGGGCCGGGCGATCACTCCGGGAAGAAGGCGTCTGGGTCCGCGTGACGAAACGAACCGAGGTGGGTGCCGTTAAGACGGCGCACATGTGTGTGGACGTGCCCGACCTCCTCGGCCGCACGGCGACAGGCGGACAGCGATCCTCGGTCGACCGCTCCCGCGACGAGGATCGCCCGCTCGCTCGGGTCGTCGAACAGCACTGTCAACAGGTACAGTTGGTCGGGCGTCGTCGCTCGGTACACCTCTGTTCGCTCGAACCCGTCCGGAGCGAACCACTCGGCGAACGTGTCGGCGTCGTCGTCCGGGATCACGTGTACGAAACCGGGGTCGAGCGACCCGTCGTCGCCCGCGGTCACGCCGGTGTCGCCGGCCGGCGACGCGAGCGTCTCCCAGCCGTCAGCCGACAGCTCCGACGAGATGGCGGTCATTTCGTCGAGAACCTGCGTCCAAGCGGTAGCGGAGTCGTCGCCCATGATCGTTACTGCGTCACCGCCCGCGAAAAGGTGACCGATCGGGTCGGTCCCGATCTGCTCGCGCCTGCGTTTCGCGTCGCCCTCGCTGACGAGCGCACACCCGAGACCGATTTCGTCCGCCTGGCTCGGCTACGTCTCCTCGTCGGACGGCGGCCGCTTCGAGAGCCGATCGAACCGATCCTGTGCCTCTTCCGCTCGGCTCTCCGTCTGCTCGGGCTTGTACGTGGCAGCTTCGATACGCCCCTCACTGAGAACCACCGACAGAATCGCGTCCGCGTGCCGCCCGTCTGGCGGGAGCCGCGAAGCCTCCAGTACCGCGTTCCCCGCTTCCTCGCCGTCACGTTCGAAGAACACGGTCGCGAACCCGTCCTCGACGTTGTCAACGACCGCAGTGTACTCGCCGTCGGGAAGTTCGATGGCAGTCATTCGTAGCTCGCCTCAAGGACGTGTTCCCCGTCAGCGTCCGAGAGTATCACTGTGTCGCCGGCGTTGTTCCAGATTGGCGACCCCGATCCCCAGTACAGCTCGGTGTCCGTGTCCGCGCCGCTCCCCGTCCGGAGCGTCACCGTCGCGCCCGCGTCGAGCGTGAATCCCTGCGGGAGCTCGTAGCTGTGTGACGCCTCGTCTTCGACGGTCCACCCGGACAGGTCGATCGACTCTTCTCCCGTGTTCTCGAAGACCACGTACTCATCGTTGAGGTTCTCACGGTCGTCGCCCTCGGCGTCCGCGTTGATCGCCTCGACCTCCAGCGCCGCAGCCGGGTCGGTCGACGTCGTCTCGTTGTCGCCGCCGGTGTCGTCGCCGTCGTCAGTTCCGTCCTCGGAACCGGTGTCGACCGGATCACCACCGAGCCGAGCGCGTTCGACGACTTCGCCGCTCGTTCCCGGTTCGATCGGCTCGCCGTCGCGGATCGACAGCGGGTCGGTGGGCGCGTCCCGTTGCGTCTGTACGGAAACACCGTTCCCGTCACTCACGAGGACGATGTTCCCGTGTGTGGCGGTCCAATACGTCGGGATCGACCGGTCCGCAAACCGCTGAAGTACCTCGTCGGTCGGGTGTCCGTACTGCGAGTCGTACGCGCTCGACACGACGACCGCCTGCGGCGTTACCGCGTCGACGAACGGCTCGCTCGACGAGCTCGACGAGCCGTGGTGCCCGGCCTTCAACACCGTCGACCGTAACTCCGCGCCGTACGTGTCGACCAGGTACTCCTCCTGATCGTCTTCGGCGTCGCCGGACAGCAAGAAGCTCGTCTCGCCGTGCGTGAGTTTCAGCACGATGCTGTTCTCGTTGCGCGCTTCGTTTTCGAGGTACGGCTCGGGCGGCCCGAGCACGCCGACGTCGACCTCACCGAACGAGATCGTGTCTCCCTCACGCGTCTCGTACAGCGTCACGTCGTGTTCTTCGACGGCATCGAGGTACTCACCGTAGGTCAGCGTGCTCGCAGCGATTCCGGGATCGTAGACCGCGCCGATCCCCTCGGCTTCCGTCTCGTAGTACTCGATGATCGCCGCGTTGCCGCCGATGTGGTCCGCGTCGTTGTGCGAGGTTACGAGGTGGTCGATGCGCGTGATATCGTGTCGCCGGAGGTACCTCAAAACGTACTCGCCGTCGTCGTTATAGTGGCCCGTATCGACGAGCATCGTCTCGCCCTCCGGCCCGATAACGAGCGTACTGACCGATTGGCCGACGTTGATGTAGTGGAGTTCGAGGGACCCGTTCGCCGTTTCGACCGTCGCCTCGTCGCCGACGTCCGATCCGGTCGGTGACTGCTCACCGGGTGCCGCACCGGAACAGCCCGCGAGGAAGACGATCCCCACAATCAGGAGGATCTTGAACGCACCTCCTCTTCGTTTCATGTTTCATTAATATCCTACACAGGCAAAGAGGTGAGTGTTTGTTAACTATTCACAGAAGACTGCTCAACCCCGAACCGCTCCGGGCTCACCCTCTCGTACATCTCCAACCGCTCGTAGAACTCGTCGGTCACCGCGTCGGGCATCGTCACGCGAAATCGATGCTCGTCCCACGTCTCGTGGCTCGTCAGGACCAGCTTCCCGACGTCGAGGTCGGGATTGAGCGCGACCGCGAAGTCCGACTCGTGGAGGCAGTGGACGTGATCGAGCGGGAACTTGAGCGCCTTCGCCGTTTTGTCGAGATACCGCGTCTCGATCTCGACTCTCTCAGACGGGCCAAAGCCGACCGGGTCCGGAATCGTCCCGTCGGCGTTGCGAACGAGTTCCTCCCACGACTCTTCGCTCGTGCTGCGTGTCTTCGCCATACACTGACCGACGCAGACCCACCTAAAACCAGTACGCCAGACCCGGGACGGAACTGAAACTGGAACGAATGTCAGCGCGGTGTCGGCGGGTAGCTAGGGGTGGTCGGCTCCTCTGGCGTTACTCGCCGATTGCTTCCTCGACGATCGCGATCTCCTCGTCGGTGAGTCCGTCCAGCTCGTAGACGATGTCGTCGACCAGCGCGTCCGGCTTCCCGGTCTTTTCGTCGAACTCCTCACCTCACTCAGTGTTTTCCAAAGGCAACTTTGAAATCCGGAGTAGACGGTAGACACCGATCGACCAGTCCAAAACGCGATGTTATTGAGCGAAATCGGTGAATCGATTTCCATCTTCTTCGATCAATTCCTCCGGTGACGGGAGCTTGTCCACGCTCTCATTTAACGCGTCTAAGACCTCATCTGCTTGGAATTCTCGATACCGCTCCTTCTCCGTCCGCTCCCTAAGTACTCCATCGTCTTCCAAGATGGAGATCGCGTTGTTTGCTGCCGGATAAGTCATATCTATCATATCCGCAGCACGTTTTGCCGTGAATACTGGTTCTGTGAAAATTTCCTCAAGAAGCGCTCTAACCGATGGGCGGGCATCTTCGTACTCTTCCCGATATCTATCACGGAGGTGAAGCAGAAGCTTTGCTCTGCTAAATGCCTCGTCTGCCTGTTCTCTGATTCCTGTGAGGAAAAATTTGAACCACTCGTTCCACTCCCCCTCCTCGCTGACCTTCAAGAGTAGCTCCGTATATTTGTCCCTGTTCCGACGGATGTAGGAGCTGAGGTAAAACAGTGGATGAAGCAAGATGTCCTCTGCCATCAGGAACAATACGATGAGCAACCGGCCAACGCGACCGTTTCCGTCGACAAACGGATGGATCGTCTCGATCTGATAATGGAGGATCGCGATATCGATCAGATCGGGATACTCTCCTTCTGACGACATGTACCTCTCAAAATCAGCCATCCTAGATACCGCAATCTCAGATTTCGGTGGAACGAACCGGGTCTGCTTCCCGAGATCGGTCGATTCATCGATCCACACATAACTTGGCCGATACTCTCCCGGAAGCGGATCGTCCTCCTCGGATCGGCCTCCTTCCATTAGTTCGCGGTGAAGATCTTTTAACAGTTCGTTTGACAGATTCTCTCGCGATCGCCCCGCCTCTGACAATCGTTTTGCTGCCTTCTTCAGCGCGGAAGCGTAATTCCGTGCCTCACGGACATCCTTCGAGTCTTCTCCTTCTTTGTACATGTCGGACACGGTAACGCGGGTCCCTTCGACTTGTGAGGACTGCTCTGCTTCCTTGTAGACGAAGAGACCAAAAACTGATTCAGGATCCTCAATTTCGCTCCAGAACCCGTCAAGCCGACCGAGTGAGTGCATCGCAGCCCCGTACGCACGAATCACTTCATCTGACAGATTGATCTTCGGAGGGAGCTTGTCTGGCTTATAAAACTTCGAGAAAGGGACATCAGAGGTTCCGGCGACAGGTCGGTATACCCCCGGAGCAGGTGTGTCTACGAGGTGTCCGTCTTTCATTAGCGACTTATTCCACCGCGTTAACTAAAGCTTTGACCAAGCCGTTTCTTTAGATAGCCTGAACCGTACCTGAGTAAACGAAGATCCGATACCGTTTTCCTAGACGCGATCTCTTTCGACTGAGTAAACGGAGATCCGATACCGCTTTTCCAAATTCGGGTACAGGCAGGTAGAGTGACTAACATCTATGTCGTCTGTTGCCGATTGTTTACATTCGTTTCTCAATATCGTCTCATCTTACCCATGTGCTGTTCCCAAGCACATCAAATTCAAAGCTGGTCCCGCGGCGTTACCTCAGTCGCCAGCCAGTGCGCGCCGATAAGGTCGGTCTCTTGCTATCGGCCGGGCCCAACACGGACCCCCTCCCCCACTCGCTGCTACTCCGCTACGTGCGCGTGCGTAAGAGCCAGTGTGCGAGGGTGGTCAACCCGGATTTTGATTCGTTCGGCTTTATTGAAATCCTATTCTTCAGACGGTTTCTAGTCTGAAACAGCGGTTCGATGAGAGCTGCGAATGTATCACTCTAATTCGAATTGGCTTGTCCGTTCGGCCCATTCTTCGAGCAAGGGATCGCCGTAGAACCGAACGTCTCCAGTTTGGGGATCACGTTTGAGAAGTCCTATCGACTCCAATTTGGGAAGGTGGACATGAATAAGTGCCATTCGGATAGACTGCCTCTGTGGCAATTCTGATTCGGCTTCGTCGGAAGCCTCGTATTTCCGAACCTCCTCAACAATCGTCTCGAACGGAACGACTGACTCGTCCGCTTCTTGAAGAATATACACGATGTAGCGGCGGCGAGGGATCCTCAGTATGTCCAAGACGGTATTGAATTGAACTGATTGTTCTGGGTCACGAGATACCATTGTCACCACCGTATCCGTCCTGTCGTTTCCACTGAGAACTGAATCATTAGATGTCAGTAACTCATTGATAGAATAACTATTTAGTACTATCATATGTATAATGTCTGATACTATTTGATTTATAATTTTTATATTGGTATCTAAGGCAACTGTCTGTACTGACCGATTGGGAGTTGAAAATTTTACCAGAGCGCTGCTGACCCAACTGTGAAGTCAATTCTGCGAATTGACCACAGGATATTCATGTTATTGTCCATTTGGAGTCCACTATGGCCCTCTCTCTGCCAGCAACCATCGCCTACAGCTTTATTGCGGCTGCTGTCGTCGGCTTCTCTTTCAGCCTTCTTACTGATCGTGTTTCGGTGAAAATGGGATTTCTCATGGCAGTTTGTACTACAGCCGGCACAGTGGTTGGGAGAATGCTGTGAGAAGCGTATACTGAGCGATTCGTGAGTTCCCTGTATTGAGCGATTGAAGACGTGAAACTATCAACTGCTGAGGATTTCGGCAGAGCCAGTGAATTCTAAGAGGCGGACGTTCCGCTCGATGGGGCAAAACGAGACGGCCGTCGATCGCTAGATACGCCCCGATCTTCCACTCCCCCTCCCTTACCTTATATACGCGCGGGCGTGGGTCAGTCTGAGAGTCGCGGCGAGAAATTCTGTACCGGTTGATCACAGAAACGGGAAATCCGACAGATCGAGAGATTTCGAATAGTGATCTCGGGTGGAGCTGCTACACCCGGTCGATGTGGTCGTAAACGCGTTCGGTCGTCTGGATGCTCGCGTGTCTGAGCCGGTTCCGCACGTCATAGTTCCCCTCCTCGACGTTCAACATCCGATACGCGACGCTGTGCCGTAGCGTGTGTGGCGTCTACCGACTCGTGTGCCGTCCTCGACACCCACTGTTCGGCACACTAGCCTCACGACACGCAAACTGGCCGTCAAGTCGTCTTGCGAAACGCCGAGAAAATCGAAAGTATAGCCGGTGACAGAGGCTATGACGACCAATCCCTCCGAGACGCCCTCAATTCAGAGGGCGTCCGGCCCTTGCTGCGTCATCGGCTGTTCGCTGCTTTACGATCACGCACACAACGCGCGGTTGGACAGCAAATTATACGGCCATCGCCGGATGGCCGAGACCGCCTTTTCGGTCATCAAGCGTCGGTTCGGCCCCGCTGTCCACCCTTGCGCTTGGTACCGCGAGTTCCGTGAACTCGTGCTGACCGCTACCGTCTATAACCTCGAACAGGCTACCAAGGGGTGATCGCTCCGCATTCCGTGGATTCAACAAGGCACCACCGTACTGGATTTGAATGCCTTTATCCAGCGGGGTTGACCCGTAACTCGAACTGGACCGCAATCTGCTAGGCTATCTAAGCGAATTCCGTCTCGGAGCCACAGGGGGTACTGCCCACAGCGAAGCCATCCCTCTGTGGACCGTCATGGAGACCATACAGACCTCCGGGAGACATAGCCGACGATAACACGGCTAAGAGTGTGGTCACAGGAATCACTGTAGGGAAAAAGGCCCTGCGACGGCAGTCTTCTGGGCAACCGTTGCGAGTCGGAGCATATACGCAGTCAACACGAGGAATGGAGCCAGCGCAATCGTGAACACCGTCGCAACAAAACTCAACAGCGGTGAGAGACCAAACACCCATACCTCGGGTAGGACCCCCCCATTGATCGCAAGGATGGCCGACGCAGTGACCAGAATCGACGGCAGCGCGACAATAAGGAGTGTCCGAGACAAATGAGCCACCTCCCTAGTGTAATAAAGGGTTTTGAAGTACTCTTTGCCGATGGCGAACATCTGGAATGCCTGGACGAGATCATCAACCCGCTCGTTGAATGTATCGGACATCTTACTATCATAGGTGCCCCGCAACGTCCGCGAGCGGTCCAAGTATTCGCCGTAGTCTACCCCCAGTCCGAGCCACAGGACGCCAAACTCCGCACCGGTGGTGTCTTTATTCTGACCGCCGATCAACTCAACCGTCTCGGAGATATCGTCAACGTACCCCTGAATATCCTGAGCGACCTCTCCTTCGCTTTCCTCGGCGACCTCTTCAAGGGCGGTTACGCGGTCGTGGATGACTGTCGCCATTAGGTTGAGGAAGGACGCCGGGTCCGATGGACTTTCGCCCGCTTCCGTCATATTGCCGATATCGCGTCTGAACTCGATGGCTCCCTTGATGCGATTTTCCTGTGTGTCGATGGAGCTAATGTCGTGGGACAGGACGATTGAGTTGATCGACACGACGATAGATACAAGCAGGATGATTCCGCTCAACAGTGTATTCAGGATCGTCTGGACTGCAGGCGTCTCTGTGAGCAGCACCTGCATCTCGAAGGTCCAGAGAGTTCCGACGAGCATCAGCGTCGCGAACACGAACGACAACAGCGCAGAGGTAACCGCGATCCAATTACCCTCCAGCAGGACCCATCGTACTATGTTCAGCCGACCGCTCTTTTGCGGAACTGGAAACCAGTCGCGGAGGCCCTTGATTTTGCTGACGACGTTCACTGTTTCCCCACCGTAAGTTCAGTAACTTCGGCGGAATCGACTGTTCCGCCCGCAAAGCCTGTCTTGGTTGGGTTGACGATCCGGCCCAGCAATCGGCTGTCGTCGCTACACACTCGTTTGTTGGGGTCATTCGGCTGAGGGGTGATTGGGTTGTCTATCATGCCACTGAACGTCTTCTCGGAATTATCAAATCTTATTGATGTATATACGGTGCTGTCATCGATGTGCGGAGCCAATTATTATGGAAGCTTGTACTCTCATACTGCCTGATATATTTTGTTCAACAGCTTTAAATAACTGATTGTGGTCAAATACTGCTTTACTGAATCCGGTGACTGCGAGGGGATTGCGGTGCTTTCACCGGTGACGTGACTCAATGACAACGGCAGTTTCGCAGGCGATTCGTACATTTGGACCCAAGTCTTGGTTCATCGGCCGAACCCGGGAATCGAGAATTCTGCTATCAGACCATGTGAACGCTCTTCCTCTGTCCCCAATCTCGACGCCTTCTGCGGATTCAACAGAGCAATCGAAATTGAAATTTCGAAAGTGTGGAGGCTGCGAAACAGGCCTCAGTCAGACTCGGTCGATGTGGTCGTAAACGCGTTCTGTCGTCTGGATGCTCGCGTGTCTGAGCCGGTTCCGCACGTCGTAGAACTATTCCCCTCCTCGACGTTGAGCATCCGATACGCGACGCTGTGCTACAGCGTGTGCGGCGTCACGTCCTCCGGCTCGCCATGCCCGGTGAGCGTCATCGGACGCACATCCGCGGCGACTGCGGCCGCTCGAACCACGTTTCGCACCGACTCGGTCGACATCCGTTCCGCTTGTCGCGAGGGCCACAGCGCCGGCGACTCCTTCCACCGCCCGCCGAGGTACATCCGGAGCGTCCGCACGGTCTCGTCGGCGAGCCCGATCTCGGTGTAGCTCGGTGACCGGTTGGTCGGGTAGTCTTTCTGGAGCCCGGCCGGAAGCGCGATCACGCCGTCGTCGAGGTCGACGTGGTCCTCGACGAGCGTGACTGACGGGTGAACCGGGCAGGTCCCCGTCATGCTGAACCCCCGTAATAGCGGCTAAACTGGCCGGTTTCGGACGGTTCGTGTGAAATTTCGTATGGGACCGCTGAGAGTCGAACTCAGGTCATACGGACCCCATCCGCATAGGATACCACTACCCCACGGTCCCTGACTACACGCTGAGAAACGACCGACCGGTAATTAAGGACTTCGCTTCAGTTCTCGCCGGCCTCGCGCGGGACCACGAGTTCGCCGTCGTCTCGCACCGCGAGGCTCCCGATCGGGTCGCCCTCGTAGGCCGCCACTCCCTCCGTCCGACCGAGGACGTACCCGTCGCGGTCGGCCGTCACCTCGCCGCGCTCCGCCCCGGTCGCGGCGACCACGTCGGCGAGGACGTCGCCCGCCTCGAACGCGTCGCCGGCGGCGACGCGGTGACGGACGACTCCCGAGACGTCCGTCGTCGGACCGCGGAAGCGCCGCACGGGGAACCCGACCGGAGCCGGATCGACCCCGACGCCGGGCTCGTAGACCGAGTCGGGACGGTCTTCGGCGGCGAGGAGGCCCAGTTCGACCGCGACGCCGAACACGCCGGCGACGCCCGCGTTGAGGAGCCGGTCGTCGACGACGCTGTGCGCGCCCAGCTCCGCGGTGAACGCCGGGATCCCGGCCTCGTTGAGCACCGCGCCGGCGGTGGACCGCTGGAGGCTCTCCTCGACGTACTCGGCGGCGGGGTACTCCCGGACCGGCGGAAGTCCGAACGCGTCTACCAGCCGGCCGAGTTCGTCCGACAGCGCGGTCGCCTCGTCCTCGCTCCGCCGGTCGCCGTACAGCAGGCGGTCGCGGATGACGAAGGGGTCGCTGTCGACGCCCGCGGTGTGACAGTCGATCAGCGCGTCGGCCGCGACCCCCTCGCCGGGGATCCGGTCGACGGTCAGCGAGTCCGTCTCGACCGTTTCGCCCGTGATCGCGGCGTACAGCCGGGCGTCGATCCGCTCCTGGAGCTTCGGCGGGCGGGCGGACTCCGTGTCGGCGTCCGGGAAGTGGCGGTTCGGGTCCTCGTCGGCGTAGTACGTCTCGCGCGCGTTCCGGCGCAGCCCCGCCGGGGAGACCACGGGGACCGCGACGACCGCGCCGGCGAGGTCCGCGAGGCAGTCGCCGTCGAGCGCCGCGACCGCATCCTGTACGACCGCGACGCCGGTCGCCTCGTCGCCGTGAACGCCGCCGGTGAGCCACAGCGTCGGCCCGTCGGCCGCTCCGTTCGCGACCGCGACCGGGAGCCGCTCGGACGCGCCGGTCGGCAGCTCCGCGACGGTGAACCAGCCCCGGTCGAACTCGCCGGGGGCGGCGCTCGCGGTGCCGAGCGCGCGTCGGTTCGTCCCGCCGGAATCCGTACTCGCGTCGTCGTCGCCATCGGTGTCCATACGCGGGACGGCGAGCGGTCGATTATAAAAGGACGCGCTCCAGCGAGACGACCACGCCGGACTCGGCGTCGGGGTCGCCGACGACCCGCCCGAGACAGACCGCGACGCCGTCGGGCGTGAAACATGCGACGAGCGGCGGGTCGGCATCGTCGGTCGCCTCGTCGTCAGCGTCGGCGTCGTCAGTCGCCTCGTCGTCTCGAACTCGGGGGACCGCCGCGTCGTCGACGTCGATCACGCCGGGGGCGTACACGGGCGCGCCGGTCGCGACGTTGCGCGCGGCCGACCGCGCGACCGTTACCGCGGGGAGGTGCGTCAGGGCGTCCTCGGCGGGGCGGACCACCTCGCGGAGGAGCGCGTCGTCGCCGTCTTCGGCCCACGCGAGCGCGTCGACGAGGTCTTGGAGCGTCCGCAGGTCGCGGTCGTCGAACGGGTCGGTGGCGGTCCGTCGGAGGTGGCCCATGTGCGCGCCGACGCCGGTCGCGAGCCCGACGTCGTGGCACAGCTTCCGGACGTACGTCCCCGACTCACACCGGATCCGGAGGAGGGCCTTCCGGTCGGCGGCTTCCAGCACGTCGAGGTCGTGGACCGTCCGCGTGCGCAGCCGACGGCTCACGGCGCTCTTCCGCGGCGGCTTCTGGTAGATTTCGCTCTCGAACTCCGCGACCACCTCGCGGAAGTCGCTCGGGGGCGACGCGTGGAGCTCCAGCACCGCGACGTACTCCTTGGCCCCTTCGAGGAACACCTGCGCCATGCGCGTCGCGTCCCCGGTCAGGGTGGGGAGACAGCCGGTGACCTTCGGATCGAGCGTCCCGGAGTGCGCGACGCCGCCCGTGGGAGGCCCCTCGGGATCGAGCGCCGCGAGCGTCTCGTCGATCGCGTCCCGCACCCACGCGGACACCTGATGCGAGGAGGGACCGGCGGGCTTGTGGAGGTTGACGACGCCGAACCGGAGCAGTTCCGGCACCGAGCGCTCGCCGGGCGGGGCCCTGAGCGGGTCGTCGCCGGCCGCGGAGTCGCCACCGTCTGCGCGGGCGTCGGCGGAGCCGTTGCCGGGAGCGTCGCGGTCGGCGTCGTCGGGTGAGTCTGTCATGCTCGGACGGAGCGGGGGAACTCAGAAGTCGTACACGACGCCCTCGACGGGTGCCTTCCCCTCGTCGGTTGCGCGGTCGTACGCCTCGACCGTCGCGACGAGGACGTCGAGGAAGCGCTCGGGCCCCCACCGGGCGGTGTTGTACGCGGCGTCGTAGATCGAGAGATCCTCGATGTCGATGTTGTAGTATTCCTGATACCGCTTGCGCTCGGAGGTCTCCCGGCGCTCCGTCTCGGTTCGGGCGCGGTCGACCGGCTTCGCCTCGCGCTCGGCGATCCGCTCCGCGCGGACCGACAGCGGCGCGTCGAACCAGAACCGGAAGTCCGCGTGGTCGGCCGCGAGCCAGCCGGCGAGCCGGGATTCGAGGACGACGTCGTCGCGCTCGACGGCGATATCGCGGAGCCGGCGGTCGAGGTCGCGGTCGATCTGCGGGTCCTCCTCGGCGAACTCGTTGAACTCGACGGGCGTCATGTCGCGTTCGGCCGCCATCTCGCGGAAGATGTCGCCGCCGGAGACGTGTCCGAGACCGAGCGCGTCCGCGAGCTGGACGGCGTTGGTGCTCTTCCCGCTCCCTGGCGGGCCGGAGACGGTGATCAACATAGCTCCACTCCGCGGGTGTCGTTCAAAACGGTTGTCGTTCGCCGCCGAGCGGAACCGACCGGTGAGCGGGACCGACCGGTGAGCGGAACCGACCGGTGAGCGGACGCGGCGACCCCTCAGGCCTCGCCGTCCGCGGTCGCGGCCGTCATCGACCAGACCGCGACGAGGCCGAGGAGGAGCGCGGGGACGAGCGGTAAGGCGAGGTACGTCGCGAAGAAGGTGAACCCGAACGCGCCCGCGGCGTACGGGTAGATGTAGATGATCCCCGGGATGACCAGCACGCAGGTGAACAGCACGGCCGTCAGCGCCCACCCCTTGCGGCCGAAGCCGTCGGCCGTCGGGTCGGCGGCGGGTTCCGTCCGGTCCCGCGGAGCGTCGCCGCGGTCGCCCGCGTCGTCCCCCTTGCCGTCGCGGTCGGCCGCGGGATCGTCCGTCCCGCCGTCGCCGTCGGCTCCGGGGACGTGAACGTAGCCGCCGTCGGTGGTACCGTCGGCGGTCTCGTCCGGGGCGTCGGCGGTCTCGTTTCCGTCGCCGTCGGTCTCAGAACTCACTGTCCGGTTTAACCACCACTTTGCCAAAGCCCTCACGGTTTTCGATCATCTCGTGTGCGCGCGAAGCCTCGCTCATCGGGAGGACCTCGCGGACGCGGGGTTCGAAGGTGCCGTCCCAGACGAGCTCCAAGACGTCGTCGACCTCGCCGGGCGTCGCCATCGTCGAGCCGAGCACCGACAGCTGGTTCCAGAAGATGCGGTTGAGTCCGGCTCCGGGGTTCCCGCCGGTCGTCGCGCCGCAGGTGACGAGGCGGCCGCCCTTCGCCATCGACTTCAGCGAGTCCGGGTAAGTGGCCTCGCCGATGTGGTCGACGACGACGTCGACGCCGCGCTTGCCGGTGCGTTCGCCGATCTCGTCGGCGAAGTCGTTGGTCTCGTAGTCGATGACGTGGTCCGCGCCGCAGTCCTCGGCGTGGGAGAGCTTCTCCTCGGTCGAGGCGGTCGCGAACACCTCACAGCCCGCGTGGTCGGCGATCTGGACGGCGGCGTGGCCGACGCCGCCGGAGGCACCTAAGACGAGCACCTTCTCGCCCGCCTCGATCTCGGCGCGCGTGTGAAGCATGCGCCACGCGGTCTGGAACACGAGCGACGCGGAGCCGGCGACCTCCCAGTCGACGCCGGACGGGACGGGAACGAGGTTCTCCGCGGGGACGACCGCCTTCTCGGCGTGGACGCCGCGGACGTGTTCGCCGATGATGTGGAAGGAGACGCACAGCGACTCCTCGCCGTTGCGACAGAACTCGCAGTTCCCGCAGGCGACGCCGGCGCTCACCGCGGCGCGGTCGCCCGGCTCGAAGCGCGTCACGCCCTCGCCGACGGCGTCAACGACGCCCGCCGCGTCGCTGCCGGGGATGTGCGGCATCTCCAGGTCGATCCCGGGCATCCCGCGTCGCGTCCAGATGTCGAGGTGGTTCAGCGCGCCGGCCTTGACGTCGATCACCACCTCGCCGCGGTCGGGTTCGGGGTCGGGGAAATCGCCGTACTCGATCACGTCGCGGTCGCCGTGGTCGCCGAACTGAACGGCCTTCATGTTCGGACCCTCCCGCGGAACCCACTAAACAGTACGCCTCACGGAACCGGGTGACACGGCTTTCACGGGACCGACCGATCCGCCGGGAACCGAACGGGCCTCGCGAAACCGAAACCCCGGCGGCACTGGGTGGCGGCGACCGTGCGAATCGCCCACAGCGACCCGACCGATTCGTGATGTTTAAGTACCGAAAGCGGGAGGTAACGAACGCACGAACTGTAGGGGCGTCGGGCCCCGAGTCCGAGAGGGCGATGTTACAACGCGGGTTGCGGTAGCCAAGCTTGGCCCAAGGCGCAGGGTTGCTAACTCTGTGGCGTCACTGCCTCCGGGGTTCGAATCCCCGCCGCAACGCTCGAACGGACGAGTACCGCCGGATTCGCGCCGGTAGGACTCACCACAACCAACACATGAGCACGGAAGAATCACAGGACGACTCGCCGGAGGAGGAGGAAGACCTCCAGTACTTCGTTCGGATCGGGGGCGCGGACCTCGACGGGACGAAGACGGTCGAGCGAAGCCTGTCCGAACTCGACGGCATCGGCACGCGCACGGCGCGGCTGGTCGCCGAGAAGGCCGACGTGGACCGAAACGCCACGTTCGGGCTCCTCGATGAGGATGACATCGACGCGGTGGTCGACATCGCCGAGAACCTCGAAGACCACGTCCCGTCGTGGATGACGAACAGACAGAACGACTTCTTCACCGGAGAGACGACGCACCTCGTCGGCACCGACGTCAACGAGAAGCGCCGCCACGACATCAACCGGATGAAGATCATCGAATCGTACAAGGGCGTGCGTCACAAGCGCGGACAGAAGGTTCGCGGCCAGCGCACCAAGTCCACGGGTCGCTCGGAGGGGACCATCGGGGTCAACGTCGAGGAGATCCGCGAGGAGATGGCCGACGAAGAGGAGGGTGACGACGAATGAGCACCGGGAAAAACACGAAGGGCTACGAGACGCCGAACCACCCGTACCAAGGCGAGCGCATCGCCGAGGAGTCCGACCTCCTCTCGCGGTACGGTCTGAAGAACAAAGAGGAGTTCTGGCGCGCCCAGTCCGAGCTGCGCAACATGCGTCGGGAGGCCCGACGGCTGCTCGGCGAGGCGCAGGGTGACGTCGACGCCGCTCAGGACGCCGGCGCGGAGTTCGTCGCACGACTCCGCCGCATCGGCATCCTCGGCGACAACGACGACATCTCGACGGTCCTGTCGCTCGACGTGACCGACCTGCTGGAGCGCCGCTTCCAGACGATCGTCTACCGTCAGGGGTTCGCCTCCTCGACCCAGCAGGCCCGCCAGTTCATCGTCCACGGCCACATCACCGTCAACGGCGCTCGCGTCACGCGCCCGTCGGTGAAGGTGGACGTCGACGACGAAGGTGCCATCGCCTTCGACGAGAACAGTCCGCTCGCGGACGATCTCCACCCCGAGCGCGCGGAGTCACAGGAGTAACATCATGAGTGAATCCGAAGACGGAGGAAAGTGGGGCATCGCCCACGTGTACGCGTCGTTCAACAACACGCTCATCACGGTCACCGACGAGACGGGAGCCGAGACGATCGCCAAGTCGTCCGGCGGCACCGTGGTGAAGCAGAACCGCGACGAGGCGTCGCCGTACGCCGCCATGCAGATGGCGGAGGTCGTCGCCGAGCGCGTCAAGGACGCCGGTCTGGAGGGCGTACACGTTCGCGTGCGCGGTCCCGGCGGCAACCTCAACAAGTCCACCGGTCCCGGTGCGCAGGCGACGATTCGCGCGCTCTCGCGTGCGGGCGTCGAGATCGGCCGGATCGAGGACGTCACGCCCATCCCGCACGACGGGACGAAGGCACCGAAGAACAAGCGAGTCTGACATGACCGAAGACGAATTCGACGTCCAGTACGTCGAACGGGACGAACGCAGCGCGCGGGTGCTGATCCGCGGGCTCACCCCGGCGTTCGCCAACGGCATCCGTCGGGCGATGATCGCCGACGTCCCGACGTTCTCGATCGACACGGTTCGGTTCGTCGAGAACTCCTCGGTCATGTTCGACGAGATGATCGGCCTGCGTCTGGGGCTCGTTCCCCTGACGACGCCGCTCGACGACTTCGAGGTCGGCGACGAGGTCACCCTCGCGCTCGACGTCGAAGGCCCGGCGACGGCGTACTCCGGCGACATCGAGAGCAGCGATCCGCTCGTCGAGGTCGCCGACGACAACGTCCCGATCATCGAGCTGAAGGAGGGACAGCGGTTGGAGTTCGAGGCCGACGCGGTCCTCGACACCGGCAAGGAGCACGCCAAACACCAGGGCGGCGTCTCCGTCGGCTACCGCCATCTCCAGCGCGTCACGGTCGAAGGCGACCGCGGCGAGTTCGACGACGACGAGCCGAACATCCTCCGCGGCGTCATCGAGACCCCCGACGGAGCGATCGAGCTCACGGACGAGTTCGACAACGACCTCTCGGAACGGTTCCCCGGGAAGGAGGTCGCGGTCGAGGACGTGCCGGGCGCGTTCGTCTTCCACATCGAGACGGACGGCTCGTTCGACGTCGAGGAACTGCTGCTCCGCGCGATCGACTCCATCGAGGAGCGCGCGGACGAACTACAGACGAAAGTCGCGGTATAAGGAAATGACGGCCCTTCGAACCAACCCCCTGACCGTCGCCCCCGCCGACAGCCCCGGTGCCGCCTCGACCGACGAGGTGGCCGCCGCGGGCTCGGCGGACGGCGGGACCGAAAGTGGTTTGAAGGGAGCCGGAATACGGTGGAGTGCACGCAGGGATAGCCAAGTCAGGCCAACGGCGCAGCGTTCAGGGCGCTGTCCTGTAGAGGTCCGCAGGTTCAAATCCTGCTCCCTGCACTCCGTTTTCCACGAACTCTCCGTTCAGGAGGGACAGCTATGAGTAGCAAGACGAACCCGAAACTACAGAACCTCATCGCCGATCTGAAGTCGGTCTCGCGAGATTCCGGTGCCAACGTGTGGCAGGATGTCGCCGACCGATTAGAGAAGCCACGGCGCACGCACGCTGAGGTCAACCTGGGCCGCATCGAGCGGTACGCTCAGGAAGACGAGACGGTCGTCGTCCCCGGCAAGGTGCTGGGCAGCGGTGTGCTCGAAACGAACGTCACCGTCGCCGCGGTCGACTTCTCCGGGACCGCCCGGACGAAGATCGACCAGACCGGCGAAGCGGTGACGCTGGAACAGTTCATCGAACAGAATCCCGAAGGAAGCAACGTGAGGGTACTCCGATGAGTCTCGCGAAGGTAGACGCGGACGTCGTCGTCGACGCCCGCGACTGTATCCTCGGTCGCGTCTCCTCGGAGGTCGCACAGCGCGCCCTCTCCGGGGAGACTGTCGCCGTCGTCAACGCCGAGCGCGCCGTCATCACCGGCAACGAGGAGGCGACGATGGAGACGTACCACACCCGCGCGGAGCTCGGCTCCGACAGCGGGCCGTACTACCCCAAGCGCCCCGACCGCATCTTCAAGCGCGCCATCCGCGGCATGCTGCCGTACAAGTCCGAGGACGGCCGCGAGGCGTTCTCGAACGTGCGCGTGTACGTCGGGAACCCCTACGAGCGCGACGAGGACGTCGAGAGCGTCGTTCTCGACGGCACCTCGCTCGACCGACTCTCGAACATCAAATTCACGACGCTCGGATCGATCTCCGAGTCTCTGGGAGCCAACGTCACATGGTAACGAACACCTCAGGCAAGAAGAAGACGGCCGTCGCCCGCGCCACCGTGCGCGAGGGCGAGGGTCGCGTTCGCATCAACTCCCAGCCAGTCGAGCTGGTCGAACCGGAGCAGGCGCGGCTCAAGATGCTGGAGCCGTTCCGCATCGCGGGCGAGGAGCTCCGCGACGGCGTCGACATCGACATCGATGTCGAGGGCGGCGGGTTCAGCGGACAGGCCGACGCGACGCGGACCGCCATCGCGCGCGGTCTCGTCCAGCACCTCGGCGACGCCGAACTGCGAGACGCGTACATGAGCTTCGACCGCACCCTGCTGGTCAACGACGTGCGCCAGTCCGAACCCAAGAAGTGGGGCGGACCCGGCGCACGCGCTCGCTACCAGAAGTCCTACCGCTGAGGTGATCCAGTCATGATGATCCCCGTCCGGTGTTTCACGTGCGGCAACGTCGTGGGTGAACACTGGGAAGAGTTCAAAGAGCGGGCTCGCGAGGGCGACGAAGACCCCGGCGAGGTGCTCGACGACCTCGGGGTCGACCGGCACTGCTGCCGCCGGATGATGGTGAGTCATAAGGACCTCGTCGACGTCGTCTCGCCGTACCAGTAAACCATGTCAGAACAGCGATACAATCGATACGAGAAGGCACGCATCCTCGGCGCGCGAGCGCTACAGGTGTCTTACGGGGCACCCGTGCTGATCGATACGAACCAGACGGAGCCGATCCTCGTCGCCGCGGAAGAGTACGACGCGGGCGCGCTCCCCTTCACGGTACGGAGGGAGAGCTGATGACGAAGATTACGAGCGTCTCGCTGCGTCGCGTGCTCGACTCGCGCGGCAACCCGACGGTCGAGGCCGACGTGCTCACCGAGTCCGGCGGCTTCGGGCGCGGCGCAGCCCCCAGCGGGGCCTCGACCGGCGAGTACGAGGCGATCGAACTGCCCGCGAGCGAGTCGATCGCGAAGGCCCGCGAACACGCGGTGCCGCGCATCGAAGGCGTCTTCGCGGGCGACCAGCGCGCGGTCGACAACGCCTTACGCGCCGCCGACGGGACGGACGACTTCTCTGCCATCGGCGCGAACAGTGCGGTCGCCATTTCGATGGCGGCCGCAAAGGCCGCCGCCGACGTGCTGGGCGCACCGCTGTACCAGCACCTCGGCGGCGCGTTCCGCGGCGAGAACTTCCCCGTTCCGCTCGGCAACGTCGTCGGCGGCGGGGAACACGCCAAGGAGGCCACCCACATTCAGGAGTTCCTCGCCGCTCCCGTGGGCGCGCCGAGCGTCTCGGAGGCCGTCTTCGCGAACGCCGCGGTCCACGCGGCGGTCGCGGACGTGCTCGACGAGCGCGGCGTCCCCGCGGCGAAGGGCGACGAGGGCGCGTGGGCACCCCCGATCTCGGACGCCGAGGCGTTCGAGGTCGTCGAGGAGGCGGTCGACCGCGTCGAGGACGAAGTCGGGTTCGAGATCCGCTTCGGGCTCGACGTGGCGGCCGCCGAGCTGTACGACGACGACCGAGAGGCGTACGTGTACGGCGACGAGACGAAGTCGGCCGACGAGCAGATCGACTATATCGCCGGCCTCGTCGACGAGTACGACCTCGCGTACGTCGAGGACCCGCTCGACGAGAACGACTACGAGGCGTTCGCGGAGCTGACCGACCGGGTCGGCGACCGGACGCTGATCTGCGGCGACGACCTGTTCGTCACCAACGTCGAGCGGCTCCAGGACGGGATCGACGCGGGCGCGGCCAACAGCATCCTGATCAAGCCGAACCAGATCGGAACGCTGTCGGACGCGTTCGACGCCGTCGAACTCGCCGCCCGCAACGGGTACGAGACGGTCATCTCGCACCGCTCGGGCGAGACCGAGGACACCACCATCGCACACCTCGCCGTGGCGACCGACGCCGGCTACATCAAGACCGGCACGGTCGGCGGCGAGCGAACGGCCAAGCTGAACGAACTGGTCCGCATCGCGGACGACGCGGTATGACGGACCGACACCACGCATGAGCGAAGACAACGACGCGGTCGAACTCGACGACGACGCGGAGACCGAGGCGGTCGACGCGGCGGTCGAGGAGGAGGCCGACACGACCGAGGAACCGACCGCCGACGCGGCCGCTGAGGCCGCCGACGCCGAGAGCGAGGCGGCCGCCGAGGCCGCGGAAGAGACGACCGAGGAGGAGGACGCCTCCCCCTTCGACGACGACGTCATGCCGGACGACGACGTCGACCTGCTGATCCCCGTCGAGGACTACCTCTCCGCGGGTGTCCACATCGGGACCCAGCAGAAGACGAAGGACATGGAGCGGTTCATCCACCGCGTCCGCGACGACGGGCTGTACGTCCTCGACGTGAGCCTGACCGACGGGCGGATCCGCACGGCCGCGGACTTCCTCGCGAACTACAACCCCGAGCAGATCCTCGTCACGTCCTCGCGGCAGTACGGCCGGTTCCCGGCCGAGAAGTTCGCGGACGCCATCGGCGCTCGCGCCCGCACCGGTCGCTTCATCCCGGGCACGCTGACGAACCCCGACTACGCCGGCTACATCGAGCCGGACGTCGTCGTGGTGACCGACCCGATCGGTGACGCGCAGGCCGTCAAGGAGGCCATCACCGTGGGTATCCCGGTCATCGCGATGTGTGACTCCAACAACCAGCTGTCGAACGTCGACCTCGTCATCCCGACGAACAACAAGGGTCGACGCGCGCTGTCGGTCGTCTACTGGCTCCTCGCCAACGAGACGCTCGACCGCCGCGGGGCCGACACCGTGTTCGCCCTCGAAGACTTCGAGGACGAACTGTAGGCCGTTTTCGACGTCGAGTTCGACTTTTCGAAGCCGCCCCGCGCCGACCAGCGGCCGCGCTCTCGTGGAGGGGGACCGGCCGGGAACTTCACAACAGGTCGATCGTGAGCGGGTAGCTCCACGCCTCGCCCTCGAACGCCTTCACCGCGGCGATAACGACGAACACCCTATCGAGGAGGCCGAGAACCGGCAAGATGAGGAAGCCGATGAACAGAAACACCAGCGCGAGCGCGAGCAGCGAGTAGACGGTGAGCTATATCTGCCAGTTGATGGCGTTTCGCGCGTTCTCCTTGACGAACGCGTCGTCGCTGACGACGTAGACGACGAGCGGCCCGACGACCGACGTGAACAGCGCGAGGAGGTGCGTGATCGCCGCCAGCGTGGTGTCTCCCTCGGGCCCGGCGGTGTCGAACCGCTCCGACGTGGATGCCATGGGGAGGTGATCCGCCCGCACCGCGGTATTTAGCTGTTGGCCGCGTCGCCGTCGGGTGACGCGCCCGCCGCACCCTCCGCCGGCTCCTCCGGCACGTCGTGGGTCCACCGCGGCTCTATCTCGCGGTTCGCCAAGACGACGCGGTCGCCGTTGTCGGCGTCGATCCGCGTCTTTCGGAGTTCGATGGCGGCGACGGTTCCGGTCACGCCCTTCGCCTCGACGCGGTAGCCGACGTTGAAGTCGGGGTCGCGCAGGAGGTAGACGCCGGCCACGGTGTCCTCGATCATCTCGGAGAGCGCGTAGGAGACGCCCAAGGCGATGAAGCCGACGGCGGTGCCGAGGCTCGCCGCGATGTCGCCCATCCCGAGGACCTTCAGGAACGTGAGCGCGACGCCGAACCACAGGAAGATGGCGACGAGCGTGACGATGAGGTCCCCGACCAGCTCGCGGTCCCCCACGTACACCCGGGTGATCGACGACCGGACGACCGCGAGGACGATCCTGACCGTCACGTACGCCAGCGCGAGGAACACCAGTCCCGAGAGCAGTCGCGGGATGGCGACCGCCAGCCCCTCGACGAAGTTCGTGAACGAGCGGGTCAGAAGCGACGGGAGCGCAGTCATGAGGCGCACGACGACGGCCGCCGGTGAAAAGCTGACGGGGGCGGAGGGGTTTGCCGTCCCGCGACGCGTCGCTCGCCCCGAGCACAAGCGCAACGCCTGTAAGCACGCGGGGAGAGTGAGTTCGTATGACCGTTTGCGAAGCGCCGGGGAAGGTGTACCTCTTCGGCGAACACGCCGTCGTCTACGGCGAGCCGGCCGTGCCGGCGGCCATCGAGCGGCGCGCCACGGTGACCGCCGAGCCGCGCGCGGACGACCACGTGCGCGTCGAGGCCGAGGACCTCTCCTTAGACGGGTTCACGGTGGAGTACTCCGGCGGCACCGAGGACCGGCCGGACGTCGACGTGCCGACCCCGCTCGTCGAGGCGGCGATGGGCTACGTCGACGCCGCGGTCGAGCAGGCGCGCGACGCGGCCGACGCCCCCGAGGCGGGGTTCGACATCACCGTCAAGAGCGACATCCCGCTCGGCGCGGGGTTGGGCTCGTCGGCGGCCGTGGTCGTGGCCGGCATCGACGCAGCGACCCGGGCGCTCGGCGAGCCGCTCGACCGCCGCGAGCTCGCCGACCGCGCGTATCGGGCCGAGTACGACGTACAGGACGGACAGGCCTCGCGCGCCGACACGTTCTGCTCGACGATGGGCGGCGCAGTCCGGGTCGAGGGCGACGACTGCGAGCCGATTGACGCCCCGAACCTGCCGTTCGTCGTCGGCTTCGACGGCGGCGCGGGCGACACCGGCGAACTGGTCGCCGGCGTCCGCGAGCTGCGGGCGGAACACGGGTTCGCCGCGGACACGGTGGAGTCGATCGGTGACCTCGTCCGGACTGGCGAGGCGCTGCTCGCCGAGGCCGCGGGCGACGCGGAGCCGGAGCCGACGCTGCTCGCGGAGCTGGGTGAGCTGATGGACTTCAACCACGGGCTGCTCGCGGCGCTCGGCGTCTCCGCCCGCTCGCTCGACGCGATGGTCTGGGCCGCGCGAGACGCGGGAGCGCACGGCGCGAAGCTCACCGGCGCGGGCGGGGGGGGCTGTATCGTCGCGCTCGACGGGAGCGACGCGACCGAGACCGCCCTCTCCTTTACGCAGGGCTGCGAGGAGGCGTTCCGCGCCGAGCTGGCGACGGAGGGCGTCCGGGTGGTGGAGCCGTGACGGGGGGCGAGACGGTCCCCGAGGACGACGCGCCCCCCGTCGTCCTCAAGCTCGGCGGGAGCCTGATCACCGAGAAGGACCGGCCGGAGACGCTGGACGAGGCGGCGCTCGACGCCGCCTGCGACGCCGTCGCCGACGCGCTCGCGTCCGGCGCTGTCGACCGGCTCGTCGTCGTCCACGGCGGCGGGAGCTTCGGCCACCACCACGCCAGCGAGCACGGCGTGTCGACGGCCGACGGGACCCGCGACGCGGAGGCGGTGGCCGCGGTCCACGGCGCGATGAAGCGGCTGAACGCGCACGTGACGGAACGGCTCCGCGAGCGGGGCGTCCCCGCGGTCCCCGTTCACCCGCTGTCGCTCGCGGCGCGGGTCGACGGCGCGGACGGCGAACTCGACCTCCCGCTCGGCTCGACGGCGACGCTGCTCGGCGAGGGGTTCGTCCCCGTCCTCCACGGCGACGGCGTCGCGACCGCCGGCGACGGGGTCACGGTCGTCTCGGGCGACGAACTCGTGGTCGAACTCGCGGCCGGCCTCGGCGCGCGCCGCGTCGGGGTCTGTTCGACGGTCCCCGGCGTCCTCGGTCCCGAAGGGAACGTGATCCGCGAGATCGACGAGTTCGCGGCGGTCGCGGACGCGCTCGGCGCGAGCGACGCGACGGACGTCTCGGGCGGGATGGCCGCGAAGGTGCGGGAGCTGCTCGCGCTCGACCCGCCGGCGTACGTGTTCGGCGGCGACGGGCTGGTCCCGTTCCTGCGCGGCGAGGACGCCGGGACCCGGATCGACTGATCGGGTGACAGAACCCTTATTCGAGCCACAGCCCTCCCCTCGGGCATGAACGAATCGGACGTGCGGGAGCGGCTCGCGGAGGTGCGAGACCCCGACCTTGGCGGCGATATCGTCTCGCTCGGGCTGGTGAACGACGTCGAGGTCGACGAGGCGGGCGGGACGGTCAGCGTGTCGCTCGCGCTCGGCGCGCCCTTCTCGCCGACCGAGTCGGCCATCGCCGACGACGTGCGGGCGGCGCTCGCGGACACCGGGCTCGACGTGGAGCTGTCGGCGTCGATCCCCGACGACCTCTCGACGGACGAGCAGGTCCTCCCGGGCGTACAGAACGTGATCGCGGTCGCCTCCGGGAAGGGCGGCGTCGGGAAGTCGACCGTCGCGGTGAACCTCGCGGCCGGGCTCTCCGAGCTCGGCGCGCGGGTCGGCCTGTTCGACGCGGACGTGTACGGCCCGAACGTGCCGCGGATGGTGTCGGCCGAGCAGCGCCCGGAGACCGACGGCGAGACCATCGTTCCTCCCGAGCGGTTCGGCGTGAAGCTGATGAGCATGGACTTCCTCACCGGCGAGGACGACCCCGTCATCTGGCGCGGGCCGATGGTCCACAAGATCATCACCCAGCTCGTCGAGGACGTCGAGTGGGGCGAACTGGACTACCTCGTGATGGACCTCCCGCCCGGGACCGGCGACACCCAGCTCACGATCCTCCAGACGCTCCCGCTGACCGGGGCCGTGATCGTCACGACCCCGCAGGACGTCGCGCTCGACGACGCGACGAAGGGGCTCCGCATGTTCGGCAAACACGACACGAACGTCCTCGGTATCGCGGAGAACATGGCCGGCTTCCGGTGTCCCGACTGCGGCGGGTTCCACGAGATATTCGGCTCCGGCGGCGGGAAGGCGCTCGCGCAGGAACACGACCTCCCGTTCCTTGGTGGGATCCCGCTGGACCCCTCCGTGCGCACCGGCGGCGACGACGGCGAACCCGTCGTCTTGGAGGAGGGCGAGACCGCGGACGCGTTCAAGGTGATAGTGGAGAACGTCGCGAACAACGCCGGCGTCGTCCGGCGTCGCGGGGCGAGCGAGGGACGATGACCGACGCGGACGACGAGGGCGGGACCCCCGACGGCGACGACCGCGAGGACCCCCTCGCGGCCGCCGGCGTCGACCCGGTCGTGCCGGAGGGAGCCTCCGGCGCGGAGTTCGCCGCGGACGCCGAGGTGCGGGGGTTCATCAGGGAGGTCGCCGAGGACGTGCGCGGCGACAGCTCCGAGAGCAAGCAGCTCTCGGCGGTACTCTACCGCGTGTCGGACCTGTACGACGAAGACGAGGAGACCTCTCCCGAGGAGATATACCTCAACGTCCGCCACATCATGCGGATCAAGTCGGAAGGCGGACTGCGTCGCTGACGCCTCGCGGCCGCGTCCCCGTCACGTTTCGACGGGCGATCAGTCCTCCTTCGACAGGCGATCAGTCGTCCGACTCGGCCGCCGCGGCGGGGTCGAGCGCGCGCTCGTCCAGCGGGGTCGCGTCGTCGACGACGCCCGCGAGACCGAGCCGTTCGACCGTTCGGGGCGTCGGGTGGCCGCGGTCGCCCCAGCCGCGCGCGGCGTAGTACCGGTCCAACAGGCGGTCGAACGCCTCGGCGTCGACCCCCGGCGTCCCGTCGTCCGCGTCGGAGCGGAGCGGCTCCGGGAGCGCGTCGTCCGCCCGGTCGAATCCCTCGCGGGCGTTGAACAGGCGAGTGAGCGTCCAGATCCGCTCGCCGGTCGTCGCGAGTGCGGAGACCGGATCGCCCGGCCCGTCGCGATCGGCGCGCTCGCCGTCGGCGACGGCCGGGTGGTCGACCGCCGCGAGCCACTCCGCGCCGAGGTCCGACCAGGCGGCCTCGCCGACGAAGTCGTCGACGACAAGGCTCCACAGCACGGAGCGGGCGTTCTGCTCGCCGACCACGTCTCGGACCCGGTCGGTCGTGGACCGGTCCGGGCCGGCCAGCGGTTCGCGGTCCTGCGGTCGCGCTCGGCGGTGGCACGCGCCGCGGTCGCTCGTCGCGTACGCGAGCGCGACGCTGACCGCCGCCCGCGGGTCGAAGCCGGGCAGCGCCATCGACTTGAGCGTGGGGACGAGCGCCTCGCCGCCGAACCGGGCCGCCGCGGCGTCGATCCCGTCCGCGAGCGCGTCCGGCAGGTCCGGGTCGACGTCGAGATCCGGCGGCGGCTCCCGGTTCGCGATCGCCTCCAGCAGACGCGCCGCGCCGTCCGCGTCGCCGAACGAGACCGGACAGTCGACGACGCCCGCCTCGCCGGCGCGGATCGCCCACGCGACCGCGTTGCCCGCGCCGATCACGTCGAGGCCGAGGCGGTCGCAGCGCCCGCAGAGGTCGACGACGCGGTCGAAGTCGTCGATCCCGAGTCCGGCTCCGAGCGTCATCGGAGCCGCGCCGCGCGGGACTACCTCGCCGTCGGGCGTGTCGATCCGGAAGTCGCCGGGGACGGTCGGACCGCCGTCCGCGGCGTCCGCGCGGTCGTCGTCGCGGCCGTCGCCGTAGTCGCCGCCCCGGTCGTCGCCGACGCCCTCGCGCCCCGCGGCGCGGTCCAACGCGGCCTCGACGCCGATGTCGTCGGCACCGTCGAACCCCGTCTCCGTCCACCCCTCCGCCGCGAGGATCCCGACCTCGTTCGCGTAGTCGACCGTCTCGACGGTCCCGCCGGCCGCCCGCCACTCGCCGGTCGCGTCCCGGCCGTAGGCCGCGGCGTCGCGCTCGCGGAGCGCCGCGAGGTCGCTCGGGACCGCCGGCGGGGAGTCGCGGGCGACGACCGCCTTCAGCCCCTTCGCGCCCATCACGGCCCCGGCCCCACCGCGGCCGGCGTGGTGGGCACCGCCGTCGCTCGCGATCGTCGCGTACGCCGCCTCGCGCTCCCCGGCCGGGCCGACGCAGGCGACCGCGGCGTCCGGGAACCGCGCCGCTGTCTCGACGACGTCGGTTCCCCACGCGTCGCTCGGCTCGACCCGGGCGCGACCGCCCGCTATCTCGATCCGGACCGGGCGGTCGGCAGCGCCGGTCACGAGCAGGCCGAGGCAGTCGTCGAGCGACCCCGCGAGCCGGTCGGCGAACGGGCCGCCGGCGTACGAGTCGAGGAACCCCCCGGTGAGCGGGGATTTCGTCACCGTGGCGTACCGCGTCTCGGCCGGGAGGTACCCCGCGAGCGGGCCGACGAAAAAGCCGAGGCGGTTCGCCGGTCCCGTCGGCTCCGTCCCCGGGGACAGCTCCTCGTAGAGGTAGCGCGCGCCGAGCCCCTTTCCGCCGAGGTAGTCGCGTCGCCACCCGTTCGGGACGCGCTCGCGCGCGGTCTCGCCGGTCGAGAGGTCGACCCGGAGGACTCGGTCGCGGGTGCGACTCATCGAGATTTGCTGCGCGAGCGAGACGTATCAATCTGTTCGCTGACGAGATGGTAGTGTTCAGATAAGCTGATTCCATGCGAAGGCGAAGGATCTGAGCCACTCGTTTGCTGTTTCTGCTTCGGCGTTGCTGAAACAGTTTGAGAAACTGGTAGTTCTGCGTTTTACCTCACGAAAAACACGTTCGACGCTGTTCCGATTTCCATGTCGTTCGTATCTAAAATCGAGGACGTGTTTGCGACAGGCTCGCTGAAGTGGAGCCGCGCCATCAACGAGAAAGATCGCGTCATCTACATCGTGTTTTTCGCGAAGTTCCGCGAAAAACCGATCTGCGATCGCGTTATTTCTCGTCGGCTCAAGCCGTGTGTGTAGTAAATCGTTCGAATCAGGGTCGACAGCAGCGTACAGCCAATATTGTTCATTATCGAGTTGAATCACTGTCTCATCAACCGCGACGTGATTCGGGCTCCGGCCAGTTTCTGGCTGTAGATCGGCTTTGTGAACCCAGTTATGAACGGTCGATCGAACTCGATTAACACCGAATACCTCAAGAAACGAAACAGTATTCGAAAGCGATAGTCCAGACAAATGGAGCTGAATACTGAGCTTCATCAACAGCCTCGGTGTTGCTTCTCGCTCCACAAACTCTAAGTTGATCTCGTCTAAACAGCCGCTGAGGCGGTCGTTTTCTGGCATAGAACACTTTGAAAACGCACCGCCTCACTTTCAAACCTTATCTGAACACCGCCGACGAGATCGCCGTTCCTACCGCGCTGACCGTCAGAGTGAGGCCCGTCGCGATCGAACGACCGGGCATGAACCTGACGACCGCGCTCGACGCCCGCGACGCGACCGTCTGCGTCGTCGGGGCGGGCGGCAAGAAGTCGACGCTGTTCGCGCTCGCGGACCGGCTCGACCGGGCGGTGGTGACCGCGAGCGTTCGGATACCGATCTTCGACGATCGGGTCGCCGCGGTCCGCGTGACGGAGGACCCGGTGGCCGCGATCGAGGAGGCGGGAGACGGCGACTGGCCGCTCGGGCTGGTGCCGGAGCGCGAGCGGTCGGACCGGTACCTCGGGTACGACACGGAGACCGTCTCCGAGATCGCCGACGCCGCGCCCGGCGCGACGCTCGTGAAGGCCGACGGGGCGCGCCTCCGGGAGTTCAAGGCCCCCGGCGACCACGAGCCGCAGATCCCGGCGGCCGCGGACGTCGTCGTCCCGATCGCGAGCGCGCACGTCGTCGGTGAACCCCTCACCGAGGAACTCGTCCACAGACCGGAGGAGGTCGCCGCGATCACGGGCCGCGAGATCGGGTCGGAGATCCGCCCCGCCGACGTCGCGACCGTCCTCGCCAGCCCTGCGGGCGGGCTGAAGGGCGTCCCGGGCGACGCGACCGCGATTCCGGTCGTGAACAAGGTCGACGACGAGGCCGACGCGGCCGCGGCCCGGAAGATCGCGGGGGAGATCCGCTTCCGCGCGAACGTGCCGCGCGTCCTCCTCACGCGGCTGACCGCGGAGGATCCGGTCGTCGAGGTCGTGGAATAGCGCCGGCTACGGGGACGGCTCGGGGAGTTCCGCGAACGACCGCCAGAGCGCCCGGTACAGCGTCCACGCGTCGACGCCGGTCCGCTCCATCACGGTCCGGCAGGCGTCGTCGAACCGACGGTAGTCGACGGTCGACGGCGGCTCCGGGTAGTCGCCGTCGAGTTCCCCGGCGGCGGCCAACACCGCCCACGTCCGACGATCGACTGCGACGAACCGGGACGGGGCGAGGAACTGGAGGAAGCCGGACGCGACCGCGACGTCGACTCCGTCGAGGTCGGTAAGCGCGTCGAGGGCGACGTCGACGTCGCTGTCGGCGTCGCGGTCGGCCCCTGAATCAGCGGGTTCTGATTCGACAGCTCCCGCCGTGTCGAGGACGTCGGCCGCGTCAAGGACGTCGGCCGCGTCGAGGGCGTTGACCGCCGCGTCAAGCGCGTCGACCACGTCGTCGAACGCGTTGTCCCGGAAGGCCTCCTCGCGCTCGCGCCGCTCCCGGTCCGGGAACTCGCCGAGGTAGCGGCGGAAGTACCAGCGGACGATCCACTGGGCGTCCCGTCGCCCGTACTCGTCGCCGGCGAACGTCTTCGGCACCGTCTCGACGTGCTGGCGCTCCACGTCGTACAGCGGCTCGGCGGCGGCGTACTCGCGGGCGCGGTCGCGGAGGGTCGATTCGCGCAGGTCCATCACCCGGAGGTACAGCGGCGGACGCCATCAACGTTCGTTTCGGGCGGGCCGCCGGCGTCGTCCCGGCCGGCCGCGTCGCTGGCTCGCGGTCACCCCTCGGCGGTAGCGGTCCCGGAGAGACGATCCACCGGTACACTCATGGACCACACGACGGATCATGCGGTATGTGCCCACACGAGCGCGGTGAGACCGATGTCCAGTGAGCCGGACGACGCGACGAAGACGATCTGTCCGTACTGCGGCGTCGGGTGCGGGATCCGCGTGCTGGAGGGCGACGAGCCGGGCGAGATGCGCTTCATGCCGTGGGGCGACGCCCCGGTGAACGAGGGGAGCGTCTGCATCAAGGGCGGCGCGGCGACGCAGGTCGTCGACCACGAGGACCGGCTGACCGACCCCCTGATCAAAGAGGACGGGGAGTTCCGCGAGGCGACGTGGGACGAGGCGCTGACGAGGGTCGTCGACGAGATGACGGGTATCCGCGACGAGCACGGACCCGACGGGATGGGATTCTTCGGCTCCTCCAAGACGTTCAACGAGGAGAACTACCTCATCCAGAAGCTGGCGCGGCGGTACGGCACCAATCAGGTCGACAACTGTACGCGGATGTGTCACGCCTCGACCGTCTGGGCGCTGCGGACCAGCCTCGGGATGGGTGCGATGACGAACAGCATGGCCGACTTGGAGGCGTCGGCGGACGTGTTATGGATTCAGGGGGCGAATCCCGGCGAGCAACACCCGATCGCCAACAGCCAGTACTTCCGGCAGGCCGTCTTGGAGGGCGCGACCGTCGTTCAGGTCGACCCGCACGCGAACAAGACCACCCGGTCGTTCGAGATCGACGACACCGACCGGCACATGCACCTCCAGTTGAAGCCCGGCACCGACATCCCGCTTCTGAACGTCGTTCTCAAGACGATACTGGAGCGGCACGAGGCGGAGCCGGACGCGGGCTGGATCGACGAGGAGTTCGTCGAGGCGCGCACCGAGGGGTTCGACCACCTGAAGGAGACCCTCTCGGACTTCGACGTGGAGGCGGCCGCCGAGGAGTGCGGGGTGCCGCTCGAAGACATCGAACTCGCCGCCGAGAAGTACGCGATGGCCAACGACGCCGCCATCTTCACCGGGATGGGGATGAGCCAGCACACCTGCGGCGTCGACAACGTCCAGAACGAGATCAACCTCGCCTTGGTCACGGGGAACCTCGGCCGCCCCGGCACGGGCGTCAACCCGCTGCGCGGGCAGAACAACGTTCAGGGCACCTGCGACGTGGGCGCGATGCCGAACGTCCTGCCGGGGTACCAGCTCGTCGACGACGACGAGGCCCGCGCGTCGGTCGAGGAGGTGTGGGGGTTCGATATCCCCGCCGAGCCGGGGCTGACGAACGTCGAGATCTCCCACGCGATCGGCGACACCGTCCACGGACTCTACGTCATGGGCGAGAACCCGATCATGAGCGAGCCGGACGGCAACCGGACGGAGGAGCGGTTCCGCGAGGAGCTTGAGTTCATGGTGGTCCAGGACATCTTCATGACGGAGACCGCCGAACTCGCGGACGTCGTCCTCCCCGCGACGACGTGGGCCGAGCGCGACGGCACCGTCACCAACACCGACCGCCGCGTCCAGCGGATGCGCGGCGTCCACAAGGTCCACGAGAACACGCGCCACGACCTCGACATCCTCTGTGAGGTCGGGACGCGGCTGTTCGACGGGGACGGGTTCGAGTTCGACGGTCCCGAGGCGGTGTTCGAGGAGCTGCGCGAGGTCTGCCCGATCTATCACGGGATGACCTACGACGCGCTCGGCGAGACCGGGCTCCACTGGCCCTGCTACGAGGAGGGCGACGAGGGCGACCCGTTCCTCTACGAGGACTCCTTCGAGACCGAGAGCGGGCTCGGCCGCATCGAGGGCGTCGTCCATCAGGAACCGAAAGAGGTTCCCGACGAGGAGTACCCGCTCGTGTTGACCACGGCGCGGCTCGAAGAGCACTACAACACCGGGACGATGAGCCGACGGTCGCCCACGCTCTCGAAGCAGCACCCGGAGAACTTCGTCGACGTCCACCCGAACGACGCCGAGCGCTACGGGATCGAGGACGGCGACGACGTGACGCTGAAATCTCGCCGCGGGGAGATCACGGTCCGCGCCGACGTCACCGAGGACATCAAGGAGGGCGTCGTCTGGACCACGCCGCACTTCGCGGCCGCCTCCGCGAACCGCCTCACCAACGACGTGCTCGACGAGCGCGCCAAGATCCCCGAGTACAAGGCCGCGTCCGCCGAGATCGAGGTCGACATCGAGCCGGCGGGCGACGAGCCGGCGTCGGCGGACGACTGAGTCGGGACCCCCTTTTTGCGCGTCGTCAAGCGTTCGGATCAGTCGTCGCCGGGTGCGGTCTCGGCGTCGTCGACGCCGCCGTCGGCGGCGGCTTCGCCGGGGTCGGTCGCGGTGGTGTCCGCGTTCGCGCCGTCGACCGTGTCGTCCGCGCCGAACTCGAATCCGGTGTCAGCGGCTTCCTCGGACGGTTCGTCGGAACCAGATTCGGCGTCTTCGGTGTCGATAGCGGCCGTGTCGGCGACTTCCGACTCGATGGTCGCGTCGGTGGCCCCCGCCTCGCGCGCCTCGAACTCGTCGGCGAGCGCGCGGAGCTTGTCGGCGCGTGTCGACAGCGACTCGGCGCTCGTCGAGATCTCGCCGATCGCGGCGGTCTGCTCCTCGGCGGCCGCGGAGACGTTCTGCGCCTCGCTCGCCGTCTCGACGCTCACCTCGGCGACCTCGTCGATCATCGAGACGGCCTCCTGGGTCGACTCCGCCTGCTGGTCGGTGGCGTCGTTGATCGACTGGATCCCCGCGTTGGCGTCCTCCACGTCCGCGACGATCGATTCGAGCGTCTCGACGGTCTCCTCGACGACCGCCCGGCCGGCCTCGACGTCGTCCTCCATCGAGAACAGGCCGTCCGCGACCGACTCGGTGGACCCCTCGACGCCCGCGATCAGCGCCTCGACCTCGGTGGTCGCCTCGGCGGTCTCCTCGGCCAGATCCTTCACCTCGCGGGCGACGACCGCGAAGCCCTCACCGGCCTCGCCCGCGCGGGCCGCCTCGATGGAGGCGTTCAGGGCGAGGATGTTCGTCTGCTCGGCGATGTCGTCGATGAGCTCGACCACCTCGCCGATGCGCTCGACCTCGTCGCGCAGGTCGCGCATCTCGTCGACGGTCCGGCCGACCTCGTCGTCGATCCGGTCCATGCGGTCGATCGCCGCGCCGGCCTCCTCGCGGCCCGCCTCGCCGGCCTCGGCGGTCGCGGCCGACTTCTCCGCCAGCTCATCCGTCGAGGAGGCGATCTCCTCGACGGTGGCCGAGAGGTCGTCGAGTTCGGCGGCCGCGGTCGCGAGCGTCTCCTCCTGTCGCTCCGTGCCGACCGAGATCTCCTCGACGCTCTCGGCGACATCGACGCTGGTCGACTCGACCTCCGCGGCCGAGTCCGTCACCTCGGCGCTCCGCTCGTCGACCGTCTCGGCGGCGTCCTGAATGCCGACGACGAGCGCCTCCAGCCGGTCGAGCGTCTCGTTGAGCGACTCGGCGATGGCCGTCATCGCCTCGCTCTCGCTTTCCGGGTCGAGCCGGCGGGTGAGGTCGCCCTCGGCGACCGCGTCGATCGCCGCCTCGTACTCGTCGGCCTTCGTCTCTAAGTGCGCCGAGAGCTCCTCCGCCTCCTCGCGGGCCGCGGCGGCCTCGTCGGCGGACTCCTCGACGGCCGCGATCTGCTCGCGCATCGTCTCGCGGATGCGGTCGAACAGCGCCGAGAGCTGTCCGAACTCGTCGGCGCGCTCGCGGTCGATCTCGACGTCGAGCTCGCCCGCCTCGATCGCCTCGGCGTACCCGCGCAAATCGTCGACGGAGCCGTTCACGTCGCGGACGACGAACGCGCCCACGGCGAGGAGACCGACGACCGAGATGCCGATCAGGACCAGCACGCTCCGCGTCACGTCGCCGACGGTCCCGTACACCGCGCTCTGCGGGGCCGCGACGACGACCGCCCACGACTTCCCCTCGACGGGCGCGATCGCCGTGGCGAGCTCCGAGCCGTTCACGACCGTCTGCTCGGCGTCCGTGACGTCGGTCGTCGTCGACTCCGTCACGTCGCTCCGGAGGTGCGACAGCTCCTCGATCAGGAAGTAGTCGCGCAAGATCGCGTCGCTGTTCGACGCCAGCGCGACCTGCCCGGTGGCGGTGGAGACGACCTGCGTGTTGCCGCCGTCGACCGGGGCGGTCAGGAGCGAGCCGCGCTCCGACAGGTCGACCGTGATCACGATCGCCTTGCCGGGCACGTTGTTGATCGGGCTGACGAACCCTATGTGGTTCTCGCCGTCGGCCTTGTACGGCTCGAAGGAGCGTACCTCGTTGGCGTGGGCGAACGCCGCCGGCCCGACCGCCCACGGCCGCTCGTCCTCGGAGAACGTCGTCTCCTCCGTCGTCGGCGAGGTGCTCACGGTGACCTCGTTCGTCACCATGTCGTAGTAGTGGACGTCGACCACGTACTCGGGGAGCATGTCGGCGTTCTGCCGGAGTTCGTCGCGTATCCGTCCCTCGCTGGACGACTGGACGCCGGAGGCCGACGAGACCCGGTTCGTGTACCCGTTCATGTCGTCGAGGAAGCCGTCGATCCCCTCGGCCTCCCGTTCGGCGGCGCTCGTCAGCGTCTCCCGCGCGTCGGACTCGACGCTCGCTTGGACCTGATCGACGGCGAGCGCGCCCGTCCCGAGCAGCACCGTCGACACGACGATGACCGCCGCTGCGATTTTGAAGAGATACCGGCTGCGAAGTCGATGAGAGAGACGTTGGAAGACGCCGTCTCGGTCGTCAGCGGACATGATTCGCTGTTTTCACAGCCATTGATAAACGTCGGTGGCGAGGTATCAGCACTGATATTCCGGTTGGCTCGGTCCGACCGCGCGTCGCGTCCGGCGGAGGATTCCGGGATCGAACTGGACGTTCGGAAGGAGTGTCGCGGTGCCGGCGGGGGTGCGTCGCGGTGCCGGCAGGAGCGAGAGCGACCGCCCCATTCGAAACCACTATGCCCGATCCGGCGGATCGTTCGGTATGGACTGGCCACACGACCCCGACGGCGAGCAGGGGAGCGAGGGCAGGCGGCAGTACGGCCACGCCGTGCTCGCGAAGAAGATCGACGAGGAGGAGGACTTCCCGCTCACGGCGGCGGAGTACGTCGAGCAGTACGGCGACCACCCGATCCGGATCGACTACGAGACGGTCGTCTCGGTCGAGGAGATCTTCGAGAACGTCGAGCAGGAGGAGTTCGCGGACTTCGTCGAGTTCCACCAGGAACTCGGCCGCGCGATGCGCGAGAACGGCTACTGGTTCTACGAGGGCGCGGAGCAGTTCGTCGACGGCAGCGCCTAGACGTTCGGGTCGTCGGTTCTCGGAGCGCGACGATGCCTTTGTCTTCAGTCGAGTAGGACGACGTCTCGGACTTGACCGAGACCGCCGAAGCCCCCGCCGTGAGGACGCCGGACGCTCGCTGTGCTCCTCACTCGGTCGTTCGTTTCACTCACTCCCTCGTTGTGGTGCTTGTGTCGCCTCCGGCGTCCTCACGGCTGCCCCTTCGAGTCCCACCCCGCACCACACAGCGACCGCACCTCACACCTCCCCAGCCTCGTCGCTCGCTCCGGGCTCCCTTCGGTCGCCCGGTCGCTCGCGACTCCCTCGCGCGTGCCGTCTCGCGGTCGCCGGTGGCGACCGCTCGCGGGCACGCGCCACCGCAGAAAATCGGGTCCGACGACCGACTCGCCCCGACCGGTTTAAGAGCGCCGAGAGCGAGCGACTCCGCATGGACACAGAGCGGATCGCGGTGTTGGCCCACGAGAAGTTCCCCGACCGCGCGAAGACGGCGCTCGGCGTGATGCGCTACGGCGACCAAGAGGTTCTGGCGGTCCTCGACCGCGACCGCGCCGGCGACCGCGTTCGGGACCACGTCCCCGACATCGCGGACGCGCCGATAGTCTCATCGTTCGCGGACGCGCTCGCGGCCGCGGACGGCGACCTCGACGCGCTCTACATCGGGATCGCGCCGATCGGCGGTGGCTTCGACGAGTCGTGGCGCTCGGACGTCGAGGCCGCGATCGAGGCCGGCTGCGACGTGGTGAGCGGGCTTCACTACTTCCTGAACGAGGACGAGGAACTGGCCGCGCTCGCCGACGAACACGGCGTCGACCTCGTCGACGTCCGGCGACCGCCCGACGACCTCACGGTCGCGACCGGGGCCTCGGCCGACGTGGACGCGGACGTGTTGCTCACCGTGGGGACCGACTGCTCGGTCGGGAAGATGACGGCGTCGCTGGAGATCGTCGCGGCCGCCCGCGAGCGCGGGATCGACGCCGCCTTCGTCCCGACGGGCCAGACCGGGATCATGATCGCCGGGTGGGGGAACCCGATCGACCGCGTCGTCGCCGACTTCGCCGCGGGCGCGGTCGAAGAGATGCTCGTCGAGGCCGGCGGCGACCACGACCTGCTCGTCGTCGAGGGGCAGGGGAGCATCGTTCATCCCGCCTACTCGGCGGTCACCTGCGGTATCCTTCACGGGTCGATGGCCGACGGCCTCGTCCTCTGTCACGCCGCGGGCCGGGAGGTCGTCCACGGCTACGAGTCGTTCGAACTGCCGCCGATCACCGAGTACGTCGACCTCTACGAGGGGCTGGCGAGTCCCGTCCACGAGACCGCGGTCGTCGCCGGCGCGGTCAACACGAAGGACGTGGCCGACGACGAGGCGGCCGCGGACGCGGTCGCCGAGATCGCCGAGGCGGCTGGCGTCCCCGCGGCCGACCCGGTGCGTCACGGCGCGGACGCGATCGTCGACGCCGCGCTCGACGCCGGACTCGGGGTCGACGAGGGCGGGAACGGTGGCGACGAGGAGGCGGCCGACGAATGAGCCTCGACGCCGAGTTCGAGCGGGTCTCGATGCCCCTCGAAAACCCCTTCACCATCGCGCGGGGGACCCAGACGGCGGCCGAGAACGTGATCGTCCGGGTGACCGACGAGGCGGGGATGACCGGCGTCGGCGGCGCGGCCCCCTCGTCGCACTACGGCGAGACCGCGGACACCGTCGAGGCGGTCATGCCGGACCTCCTCGACGCTGTCGAGCGGGTGGGAGATCCCCACGCGCTCCACGCGATCGAGTCCGAACTGCGCGCGGTCGTCGAGGGGAACCCCGCGGCTCGATGCGCCGTCTCGATCGCGGTCCACGACCTCGCGGCGAAGCGACTCGGCGTCCCGCTCCACCGCCTGTGGGGACTCGACCCGACCGACGCGCCGAAGACGTCGTTCACGATCGGCCTCGACGAGACCGAGCGCGTGCGCGAGAAGGCCGCCGACGCCGTCGAGGCGGGCCACTCGGTGTTGAAGATCAAGCTCGGCACCGACCGCGACCGAGAGCTGGTCGACGCGGTCCGCGAGGCCGCGCCCGACGCCCGCCTCCGCGTCGACGCGAACGAGGCGTGGACGCCGAAGGAGGCGGTACGGAAGGCCGACTGGCTCGCGGACCGCGACGTGGAGTTCGTCGAACAGCCCGTTCCGGCCGAAGAGCCCGAGGGGCTCCGGTACGTCTACGAGCGATCTCCCCTCCCGATCGCGGCCGACGAGTCCTGCGTGACCGTCGCGGACGTGCCGGCGATCGCCGACCGCTGTGACATCGCGAACCTGAAGCTGATGAAGACCGGCGGGCTGTTGGAGGCGCGCCGGGTGATCGCCGCCGCGCGGGCGCACGGCTTGGAAGTGATGTGCGGCTGTATGATCGAGTCGAACGCCTCCATCGCGGCCGCCGTACAGCTCGCGCCGCTCCTCGATTACGCCGACCTCGACGGCTCGCTGCTGCTCGCCGAGGACACGTACTCGGGGATCGACCTGTCGGACGGCGAGATACGGCTCGCCGAGCAGGACCGCGCTGGGACCGGCGCGCGCCCGACCGGGAAGTAGGCAGAGGCAAGAACGGAGAACGGCTGTCGCGGTACGACCTACTCTTCGGAGATATTTCGAGCCGAGACGGCGGGCGGTTTGAACGCGGCAGACGGGGCGTGTTCTCGATCGGTCACTCCCTTCGTTCGAATCTGTCCCTCATCCGTTTTTCGTGGTACTGCTTGAATCCGTAGAGCACGACACCGATACCCAACACGAACAGGCCGATCGGAACCCAGATCCAGGCGGCGCTCAGCAGGGCCAGAAAGAGGGGGATCGCGATCAGCAACCCACCGATCCAGATGAGATGCTTGGGGACCATCGCTACCGGAGGGTTCGTGTCCGATCGTATAAAATCCGTGGCGAGAGCGGATCTCTCTGTCGGATTTCCGGAACCGAGTGCGAACGTCTCGTCCCTCGTGGACGGGAACGGGGTCGCCGTGACGAGATTTGACGCCTCAGTTCCGCTTTTCGTCGGCGTCTGCCTCGGACTCCTCTAACTCGACGTCGAGCTCCTCGTCGAGGTCGCCGCCCGAGTCGTCGCTCAGATCGGCTTCGAGGTCGTCCGCGTTCATCTCGCTCTCGATGTCCTCCAGTTCGGCGTCGATCTCCTCGTCGCTCGCCTCGCTGTTTCCGCTCGCCGGCTCGCCTTTCCCGAGTTCGCCCTTGAGCGTCTCCAGTTCGGCGTCGACCTCGCTGTTCGTCGAGAGACCCTCCAGCTCGCGGTCGATGTCGTCCTTGTCGGAGAGCGCGTCCTCGAACGCGCCGGACTCTTCCAGCTCGTCCATCGCCTCGGCGCGGGCCTCCATCTCCTCGGTGCGCTCCTCGGCGCGTTCGATGGAGCGACTCACGTCCGACATCTCGTCGCCGACGCCGGTCATCGCCTCGGAGACGCGGGAAGAGGCCTCCGCGGCCTCGTAGCGGGCCTTCATCGTCTCTTTCTTCGTACGGAACTCCTCGATGCGGTTCTGGAGCTTGTTTTTCTTCTCGACGAGCTGGTCTTGGGTGTCGTTCAGCTTCGCGATCTGCCCTTCCAGCTCCTCGATCTGGGTCATCTTCGACTTCTTCTTTTCGAGGGCCTTGCGCGCGAGGTCGTCGCGGTCCTGCTGGACCGCCTCGCGGGCCTGCCGGTTGTGCTTCTCGACGTTCTCTTCGAGCTTGCGCTTTTGAATCTCCAGCCGTTTCTTCTGGGTCGTCAGGTCCGCGATCCCCTGTTTGACGTCTTGGAGTTCGTCACGCATCTGTTCGTACGAGTAGTCGAGCGACTCGGTCGGGTCCTCGGCCCGATTGAGGAGGGCGTTCACCTTCGAGCGGATGACGTAGGAGGCGCGAGAGAGGATTCCCATACCACCGTGTACGCGTCCCACCCGTTAAAACCTCATGCGGTTCGGCGCGGCGCTATCTCCTTCGACGGTCGTCTCAAGTGAGGAGCAACCGGGGCGCTTCGGCTCGGAACGCCGTGACCCGACCTCCGATTCGACACGATCTTCCTGAACACTTATTCGGCAGGTCGGTGTAGCCCCGCACATGGAGATCGGCGCGTTGACCGTTCCCCTCGGCGGCGAACCGATCGAGGACGCGGTCGCGTCCCCCGACGACCGCGGCGTCGACGTGTTGGACCGCGCCGTCTTCGAGACGGAACCGGGCGACGCGTACTGGGCGGAGTGAGACGGAGGACACACATGACACAGAAACCGCTGAAGATCGGCGTGCTGGGGTATCGATTCATGGGCAAGGCGCACTCGAACGCGCTCGCGCGGCTCCCGATGTTCTTCCCGGACGCGCCAGACGTTGAGCGGCACACGCTCGTCGGGCGCGACGAGGAGGCGCTCGCGGAGGCCGCGGAGCGGTTCGGCTTCGCGCACACCGCGACCGACTGGGAAACGGCGATAGACGAGGTGGACGTCTTCTACAACCTCGGCCCGAACCACGTCCACGCGGAGCCGTCGATCGCGGCCCTCGAAGCCGACGTGCCCGTCCTCTGTGAGAAACCCCTCGCGCCGACGCTGGAGGAGGCGGCGGCGATGCGCGACGCCGCGGCCGCGAGCGCCGTGACCGCGGGTACCGCGTTCAACTACCGGTTCGTCCCCGCGATCCGGTACGCGAAAGGACTGATCGAGGACGGTGAACTCGGCGAGATCCGGCAGGTCCGCGGGCGGTACCTCCAGGACTGGCTCGTCGATCCGGAGGCCCCGTGGGCGTGGCGGATGGACGCCGACATGGCCGGTTCCGGCGCGCTCGGCGATCTCGGCGCACACACGATCGACCTCGCGAACTTCCTCGTGGGCGAGGAAGTCGGCGGGATCGACCGCGTCTCGGGCCGGCTGACGACGTTCGTCGACGAGCGCCCGGTGTACGACGACGGCGCGGTCGCGGAGTACCGCGACGTGACGGTCGACGACGCCTACAGCGCGCAGGTCGCTTACGAGTCGGGCGCGACCGGGACCTTCGAGGCCACGCGGGTCGCCGAGGGCCACAAGAACGACCACACGATCGCGGTCCACGGCTCGAAGGGGAGCGTGAAGTTCTCCTTGGAGCGGCTCAACGAACTGGAGGTGCTCCGGGAGGGGAACCGCGGCTACGAGACGGTGCTGGTCACCGATGAGACGGATCCGTACGTCGACCGCTGGTGGCCCCCCGGACACGTGATCGGGTGGGAACACACGTTCGTCCACGAGAACTACGAGTTCCTCTCGGCGGTCGCCGAGGGCGAGTCGTTCGAACCGTCGTTCGCGGACGGCTACGAGGTTCAGAAGGCGCTCGCGGCGATCCAACGGTCCGACGAGCGCGGCGAGTGGGTCGCGGTCGAGTGAGCGAGGGGGGCCTCAGACGCCGATACCGCCGCCCGGCGTGCTGCCGCCGTTCTCCTCGCTCCACTCTTGGATCGCCGAGTCTTCCCCGTCGTAGCTGCCGAGCGTCTCCCGGGTGTCGAACGCGATCGGCTCCCAGACGATGTCGAAGTTCTCGTTGCCGGTAGCGTTCGGCACGGGGACCCGATCGCCCGGTCGGACCACTCCGTCGCCGGGCCACGCGCCGAACTGGACGTTCCCGTCCGGGTCCTCGCCGCGGACGTACAGCTCCTCGGCGGGGACGGGGTCGGGTCCGAGCGCGACGATGACGAGTTCGCCGTCCTCCTGTGTCCCCTCAAACTCGGCGTCCGGCGGGGCGACGCCGTCGATGAGACCGAACACCGCCGCGCCGACGATCGCCAGCAGCAACACGACGACCCCGACGAGCAGCCCCGTGCCCGCCAGCGGGGTGAACCCTCGCTCGTCGTCTCGGAACGCAGCCATTCGACCGTCAGTCAGACGGCACCGGTATAAGCGTTTACGCGCCGCAAATCAGATCTGATAAGCTTAGAGGCGACCGGGGGCCGACCGAGACCAGCACCCACGGAGCGAACCGGAAGCGGGTTATTCCGCGCGACCGAAGTGTATCCGTGACGTCTCGGACAGGCGATTCGACGGGCGGTCGCCCGCGCGGGCTGCGTGGCATCGGGCGCACGTGGGCCGAGGTGCTCGTTCGGCCGCGGCGGGCGTTCGCGAACGGGATCACGCCCGGCGATCAGGCACCCGCGCTGACGTTCGCGGTCGCGGTCGCCGCGGCGTTCGCCCTCGGCCTGATCGCGACCGACCCCGGGGCCGTACCGACCGTCGTCCCCTCCTCGCGGGCGCTGTCCGGGCTCGTCGTCTTCGTCGTCGTCGTCGCGCTCGCGGCCCCGGTCGGTCTCCACCTGACCGCCGCGGTCGCGACGGTCTCGGTCGTGGTCGCGAGCCTCGAACTCGCCGGCGGGGTCGGGTTCCGCGACCGCGGCGGCGTGAGCGAGACGGTTCAGGCCGTCGCGTACGCCAGCTCGCCGATGGCGCTCGGGGGACCGGCGATACCCGAACTCAGGGTCGCCTGCGGCGCGTACGCGGCGGTGTTGCTGTTCGTCGGGCTCCGGACGGTCCACGGACTGGGGCCGCTCAGGACGGCCGTCGCCGCGCTCCCGCCGGCCGCGCTCGGCTACGGCGTGGGGTACCGCGTCGTCGCGGCGGCGCGACGACTCCTCGCCGCGTGAGCCGCCGACGGCCCGCGCCCCGCCAGCGGGCTTTCGACAACCGTTTTAGGCCCGAGGCTCTCGGTGTATTCAAATGGGATCCTGTATCATCTGTGGCACCGACGTCGGGGGCGGTCGCGTCTGCGACTCGCACCAGGAAGACGTCGTGTTCGACTTTCGTGGCGACTCCCCGAACGGTCTCGTCCCGAGCCGGTTCTACCGAGGCGTCGTCGACGGGTATGCCGAGTTCGGCGTGTTCGTCGACCTCGCGCCGGGCGTCACCGGCCTGCTCCACCGCTCCGAACTCGACCAGCGGCTCGACAGCCTCGACTGGGAGCCGGGCGACGAAGTGTTCGTTCAGGTGAAAGGCGTCCGCGACAACGGCAACGTCGACCTCGGCTGGTCGATCCGACAGGCCGACCGCGAGTTCCGCGGCGTCCTCGTCCAAGAGCCCTCGGGCGAACACCTCCCCGACGAGGAGCCGAGCGACGACGACACCGCCGAGACTGGAGAGCGGACCGACACGGACGAGTCGGCGGACGACGCCTCCGAGGCCGAAGACGCCGGATCCGACGCGGCCGAAGACGGCGAGACCGTCGAGGCTGACGCGGACCCCGAGCCGACGGGCGAAGACGTTACGCCCGACGACGAGGAGTCCGACGAGGAATTCGACGACGAACCGGACGCCGCCGTAGACGAAGAGGCCGATGTCGACGCGGACGAAGAGGCCGATGTCGACGCGGACGAAGAGGCCGATGTCGACGCGGACGAAGAGGCCGATGTCGACGCGGACGAAGAGGCCGATGTCGACGCGGACGAAGAGGCCGATGTCGACGCAGACGAAGAGCCCGACGCCGCCACGGACGAAGAGACCGACGAGGACCGCGAGCGCGTGACGATCACCACGCTCGAAGACGCGGTCGGCGAGTCGGTCCGGATCGAGGGCGAGGTCGTCGGCGTCCGCCAGACCGGCGGCCCGACGGTGTTCGAGGTCAGCGACGAGACGGGCGCGGTCGACGTGGCCGCGTTCGTCGAGCCGGGCGTCCGGGCGTACCCGGACGTCGAGGTGGGCGACGCGGTGCGGGTCGACGGCGAGGTCGAGAGCCACCGCGGCGACATTCAGGTCGAATCCGACGCGCTCGTCCTCCTCGACGGCGAGGGGGCCGAAGCGGTCCGCCGACGGATCGCCGACGCGCTCACCGACGAGGCCCGCCCCGAGGGGCTCCAGCCGCTCGGCGGCGACGAGACGGTCGCCGAACTCGCGGACGGCCTCCTCGACGCCGCGGAGGCGGTCCGCCGCGCGGTGCTGGAGTCGCGCCCCATCGTCGTCCGCCACCCGGCGACCGCCGACGGCTACGTCGCGGGCGCTGCGGTCGAGCGCGCCGTCCTCCCGCTGATCCGCGACGAGCACGCGAAAAGCGACGCCGAGTACCACTACTTCACCCGCCGCCCGCTCGACGAGCCGGTGTACGGGATGGACGCGGCGACCAACGACGCGACCCGCATGCTTCAGGACCGCGACCGCCACGACGAGAAGCTCCCGCTGTTCCTGCTCGTCGGAACCGGCTCGACGACCGAGTCCGCCGACGGCATCGACCTGCTGTCGGTGTACGGGGTCGACGCGGTCGTCGTCGACGCCGCGGTCGCCGACCCGGAGACCCGGGACGCGGTCGAGACGCTCGTCTCGCCGGAGCTGGCCGACGTCGACGGCGACGAGACGCTCTCGACGGGCGCGCTCGTCGCCTCGCTCGCGTCGGCGATAAACGACGAGGTCCGCACGGACCTTGAACACCTCCCCGCGGTGAGCTACTGGGCGGACGCCCCGGAGCGGTACGTGAACCTCGCGCGCGACGCGGGCTACGACGCCGAGCGCGTCGCGGAACTCCGTGAAGCGGTCGCCTTAGAGGCGTACTACCAGTCGTATCAGGACAAACGCGAACTGATCGCGGATCTGTTGTTCTCGGACGGCGGCAACCTCGCGGCGCACGTCTCCGAGCAGTTCCGGGAGAAGCTGGAGACGGAGATCAAGACTGCGGACGCGAACGTCGCCACGGAGGCGGTCGACGGCGTCGAGTTCGCGCTGCTCGACACCGACGGCTACACGCACCGGTACGACTTCCCGCCGACGCCGCTGCTCCTCGACGACCTCCACCGCCAGCGCGCGGACGGCGAGCCGTTCGCGACGGTCGGCGTCGGCACCGACGAGCTGTACGTGCGCACGACGGCCGACGTGTCGGTCCGAGACGTGGCCGAGCGCGCGGCCGAACTCGCGCCGACGGCGGACATCGCCACCGCCGGCGTCCGCGAGGGGAAAATCGAGTTCCTCTCGGGCGAGCGCGACGCCGTCGAGGACGCGGTCGTCGCCGCCGTCGCCGAGGCGTTCTGAGGACGCCCGGGATATTCCTGCTAGTTTTCGTTCCGATTCGTTTGAAAACTCTCGCGCATCGGATCGGGCGGTAGATTATTCTACTCGTGTGAGACTCCCTCACGTAGGTGTTTCAAGATGGCAACACGACCGTCCGAACGGACGCTTCGCTCGGAACTGCTCGGGAGAGACGTGGAGTTCAACTACTCGGAGACGTGGCTGGCGTACTCGATGCTCGGCCTCCGGGTCGTGATGGCGTGGGTGTTCCTCCAAGCCGGGTTGGAGAAGCTGTTCGAGGGCGGCCTCGCGGACCCGCTAGCGTGGAGTTCCGTCGGCTTCCTCCAGAACGGGATCGCAGACGCGAACCCGCTTCAGGGGGTGTTCCTATTTTTCGCCGACTTCGCGGTGATCGTCGACCCGATGGTGGTGTTCGGCCAGATCCTGATCGGACTGGCGCTGCTGTTCGGCGTGTTCTTCCGGTTCGCCGCGCTGATGGGCGCGATCATGATGTCGCTGTTCTGGACGGCGGCGTGGCAGGGCGGGCTGCTGGCCGGGTTCCCGATGAGCCACGGCTACTTCATCGACAGCTCGTTCGTGTACATGCTCCTGCTGTTCGGGCTGGGCGCGTGGGGCGCGGGCCGGATCGTCGGGGTCGACCGGGCGCTGGAGTCGAGCGACCTCGTGCGGTCGGCTCCGTGGCTGCGGTACCTCCTCGGATAAGCGGGATGCGCGGCGGCTCGGAGAATTTTCGACGCGCGACGCGACCGCCGATCAGCGGCGCGTGAACGGCCCGGGCGGGAGGATGAGGTCGTCGAGTTCAGGTCGCTGTTTCACGTTGAACACGACCGACAGCTCGTCGGTCAGCGGGTAGCCGTTACAGGAGAGCCGGAAGCCGCGCTCGGCGAGGTCGTCGGGCATGATGTGGTCGGTCGGCTGCGAGAGCTCGCCGGCGGCGAGGTACACCGCGCAGTTCGCGCAGGCACCGCCGCGACACGAGAAGGGCCACGCGAAGCCGCTCCGCTCGGCCGCCTCCAGCAGGCTCTCGTCGGGGTGGACGAGCAGGCGACCGTGGGCGTCGGGGTTGAGGTCGGCGTGGGACGCCTTCCGGAACAGCTCGTCGTCGTTGAGCGACCAGCCGTAGTCGACGACGGCCTCGTAGTCGAGGAACTCGACGCGGGTCGACGTGGGCGCGTGCGCGTCGCCGTCCTCAGTGAGGTCGACGTCGGCGGGGTCGACGCCGTCGTCGCTCCGGTCGCCGTTCTCGTCGCGCTCCGACAGCTCTCGGTAGGCGCGGCGGACGAGCTGGAACTCCTCGATCGAACCCCCCTGATCGGGGTGGGCGCGTTTCACGCGCTCGCGGTACGCCCGCTCGACCGCCTCGTCGTCGGCGTCCTCGTCGACATCCAACACCTCGAACGGGGAGACCATCCGGTTACGCCACGTAGGCGCGTGAGACACATAAACGGCCCAGAAGTCGGCAGGCGTGGGACGACGGCGTGAGCCGGTGGGCGGACGCGTCGCCGCGGACGGTCAGCGTTTAACACCGGCGCGCACAAGGGACGGGCAATGGGAAACGCCGACCTGCGCGATCTCGCGTCGATCCGCGACGTCCCCTTCGCGGAGATCGAGGGGAGCGTCGTCGCCGTCGACGCGCACAACTGGCTGTACCGCTACCTCACGACGACGGTCAAGTGGACGGCCGACGAGAAGTACACCACCGCGGACGGCGTCGAGGTCGCCAACCTGATCGGAGTGGTTCAGGGGCTCCCGAAGTTCTTCGAACACGACCTGATCCCGGTGATGGTGTTCGACGGGGCCGTCACCGACCTGAAGGCCGACGAGGTCGCCGAGCGGCGCGAGAAGCGCGAGCGGGCGGAGGAGCGCCGGGCCGCGGCTGAGGAGCGCGGCGACGCGGTCGAGGCAGCCCGACTGGAGGCCCGGACGCAGCGGCTCACCGACACGATTCAGGAGACGACCCGGGAGCTGCTCCGCCTGCTCGACGTGCCGATCGTCGAGGCCCCCGCGGAGGGGGAGGCCCAGTGCGCGCACATGGCCGCGACCGGCACGGTCGACCACGCCGGCAGCGAGGACTACGACACCCTGCTTTTCGGCGCACCGACGACGCTCCGTCAGCTGACGAGCAAGGGGAACCCGGAGCTGATGGATCTCGCGGCGACGCTCGACGACCTCGGACTCGACCGACAGGGGCTCGTCGACGCCGCGATGCTGTGCGGCACGGACTTCAACGAGGGCGTCCGCGGGATCGGGCCGAAGACCGCGGTGAAGGCGATCCGGGAACACGGCGACCTGTGGGGGGTCCTCGACGCCCGCGACGCCGAGATCCCGAACGCCGAGGCGATCCGCGAGCTGTTCATGGACCCGCCCGCGGCGGACGTCGCGGTCGACGCCGACGTGAACCCGGACGTCGAGGCCGCCCGCGCGTACGTCGTCGACGAGTGGGGCGTCGCCGGCGACGAGGTCGAACGCGGGTTCGAGCGCATCGCGGAGTCGCAGGTCCAGACCGGGTTGGACCGGTGGACCTGATCGGGCGGGGTCGACCGGGTTCGGTCGGCGGACCTGACGGGGCGCGACGGCTGGGGGACGAGCGGCGTCCGCCGGCTCGACCGCCGCGAACACACCTTTTATTTCCTCGTCGTCGGAAGAGAGAGACACACGTGTCGCGGACCGCCTTTCGATCGCGGACAACGCCCGCAACCGGCCGGGAGATCGGATCTACGGCCGATCCCGGCGGCGCGGCGCTCCCGCGGACCGAGTCCCGAGCGGGCCGCGACGACCCTGACCAATGAGCTTCGACGTTCCCGACGACAGACGGTACTTGGAATCGCACGAGTGGGCGACGACCGGCGGCGACCCCGTCCGGATCGGCGTCTCCGACTTCGCGCAGGACGAACTGGGCGACGTGGTGTTCGTCGAACTGCCCGAGGTCGGCGACGAGGTCGTCGCCGGCGAGGCGTTCGGCGTCGTCGAGTCGATCAAGGCCGTCTCGGACCTGTACGCCCCCGTCTCGGGCGAGGTCGTCGCGGTCAACGAGGAGCTGTTCGACCGCCCGGAGCTGGTCAACGAGGACCCGTACGGCGACGGATGGATGCTCGAAGTCGAGCCCGCCGAGGGCGGAGACGCGGACGGACTGCTCGACGCCGACGAGTACGACGACCAGATCGCCTGACCCGACCATGAACGCGACACCTTCCGACGGACGACGCGGCATCGAACGAGCGGGCGACGCCGGGGCGGTCAGATGAGCCGGGCGAACGGCACGCCGTACGCGCCCCACACCGACGAGGAGACCGCGGCGATGCTGGCTGCGGTCGGCGTCGACGACGAGGAGGCGCTGTTCGACATCCCCGACGCGGTCGCCTTCGACGGCGACTTCGGCATCGAGCCGCGCACCGAACGCGAGATCCGCGACGAGTGCGCGCGAATCCTGAACCGCAACGACGACCTCACGGAGTTCCTCGGACGAGGCCACTACGGCCACTACGTGCCGAGCGTCGTCGACCACCTCGCCGACCGCGCGGAGTTCCTCACGAGCTACACCCAGTACCAGCCGGAGGTGTCACAGGGGTTCCTTCAGGCCCTCTTCGAGTACCAGTCGATGCTGGTGGAGCTGACCGGGCTCGACGTCGCGAACTGCTCGATGTACGACGCCGCGACCGCGCTCGGCGAGGCCGCGACACTCGCGGACCGCGTCCGGTCGACCTCGGGCGACGTGGTCTTGGTCCCCGAACAGCTCCGGGAGGGGAAGCGGGCGGTGCTGTCGAACTACTGCGCGGGCGCGGACCTGACCGTCGAGACCTATCCGATGGCCGACGGCACCGCCGACGTCGACGCGCTCGCGGAGCGCGCCGGCGACGACGCCGTGATGGTGTACGCGGAGAGCCCGACCGTCCGCGGCTGTATCGAAGAGCGGCTCGCGGCGATCGGCGACCTCGCCGGCGAGACCGACGCGCTGTTCGTCCTCGGCTCCGACGTCGTCGCGCTGTCGGTGCTGGAGTCGCCGGCGACCGTCGGGGCCGACGTCGTCGTCGGCGAGGCCGGCGCGCTCGGCCTCCCGACCGCCTACGGGATGGGACTGGGGATCTTCGCCTGCCGCGACGACTTCCTGCGGCAGGTCCCCGGGCGGCTGGTCGGCGCGAGCGAGGACGCGAACGGCGACAGGGCGTACACGCTGACGCTCCAGACCCGCGAACAGCACATCCGCAAGGAGCGTGCCACCTCCAACATCTGCACGAACCAGGCGTGGGTCGCGCTCCGGGCGGCGATCCACGCGGCGACGCTCGGCCCGGACGGACTCGTCGACCTCGCGAACGACTGCGTCCGCGAGGCGGAGGCGCTCGCGGCGCGGATCGACGACCTGTCGGGCGCGGCCGCGCCCGTCCACGACCGCCACCACTTCCGGGAGTTCGCGGTCCGCGTCGACCAGCCGGCGGCGGCCGTCGCCGGGGACTTAGAGACCGAGGGGTTCGCGGTCCACGCGATCGGTGACCACCTGCTTCAGGTGTGCGTCACCGACCTGACCGCCGGGCGGACCGACGGACTCGTCGCGGCCTTCGAGGAGGTACTCTGATGATCCACGACCAAGCGAACTACGAGCGCGACGGGGAGAACGTCCGGGAGCCGCTCCTCTCGGAGAAGGGCGAGGAGACGGTCGACGTGCGCGAGGAGTCGCCGCTCCCCGACGACCTGACGCGCGAGGAGCTGACGCTCCCGAACCCCTCGGAGCCGGAGACGGCGCGCCACTACACCCGCCTCTCGCAGATGAACTGGTCGATCGACTCGGGCCCGTACCCGCTGGGGAGCTGTACGATGAAGTACAACCCCAAGTTCACCGAGGACGTCGCCGCGGACTCGAACGCGGCCGTCCACCCCGACCGCTCCGCGCGCTCGGCGCAGGGGATCTTGGAGCTTCAGTACCGGCTCCAGGACGCCCTCGCGGAGATCGGCGGGATGGACGCGGTCACGCTCCAGCCGCCCGCGGGCGCGGCCGGGGAGCTGACGGGGATCCTCGTCGCGAAGGCGTACCACGAACACCACGGCAACGACCGCTCGGAGGTCGTGATCCCGGCGTCGGCGCACGGGACGAACTTCGCGACCGCCGCGACCGCCGGCTACGACGTGGTCGAACTCCCCTCCGGGGAGGACGGCCGCGTCGATCTGGAGGCCTTGGAGGCGGCCGTCGGCGACGACACCGCCGCCCTAATGTTAACGAACCCGAACACGGTCGGGCTCTTCGAGCGCGACATCACCGAGATCGCCGAGATCGTCCACGACGCCGGCGGGCTGCTCTACTACGACGGCGCGAACCTCAACGCGCTCCTCGGGCGGGGGCGGCCCGGCGACATGGGGTTCGACGTGATGCACTACAACGTCCACAAGACGTTCGCGACCCCGCACGGCGGCGGCGGCCCGGGTGCCGGGCCGGTCGGCGTCGTCGACGAGCTGGCACCGTTCCTCCCGACGCCCAGGGTCCGCGAGACCGACGAGGGGTCGGGGTACGAGCGCTTCGAACCCGATCACACGATCGGCAAGGTCCACGGCTTCGCCGGCAACTGGCACGTGTTGATCAAGGCGTACGCGTACATCGCTCGCCTCGGCGACGAGGGGCTCGCGGACGCCGCCGCGAAGGCGGTCCTCAACGCGAACTACCTCGCCGAGCGGCTCGATCTGGACGTGCCCTTCGGCCCGTTCCACCACGAGTTCGCGGCGACCGCGGGCGACCGCGACGCGGCCGACGTCGCCAAGCGGATGCTCGATTTCGGCGTTCACCCGCCGACGACGAAGTGGCCGGAGATGGTGCCGGAGGCGATGTTGACGGAGCCGACCGAGATCGAGGGGAAATCGTCGCTCGACGACCTCGCGGAGGCGTTCAACCTCGCGTACGCCGACACCGACGAGGCGCTCGATTCGGCCCCGAACCGGACCGCCGCCGCCCGGATCGATCAGGTCGGTGCCGCGCGGAACCCGCGGCTCTCGTGGCAGGCGCTCGACGGGGAGTAGAACGCACGACGGGGAGGCGCGCTCGACAGCTGGAAATGACCGCCTGCGTCAGGGTTCGGTCGCGGCGGACCGGACCGGCTCCTCGCCGTCGGCGTCGACGCCGTCGAACTCGGTGGCGTCGCGGTCGTCGTCGAACTCGCCGGCGTCGAAGGGAAGTGCGTCCGTGTCGGGAGCGCCGCCCGGGGCGTCCTCGGCGTCCGACCTCGCGTCGAACGGTCCCGCGCAGTCCACGAACCGCCGCATCACCCGGCCCTCGGCGCGGTGGAGCGTCTCGCTACAGGTCGACTTCGCGATGTCGTTCGCCTCGGCCAGCTCCGTGAGCGTACAGCGGCGCGGCGTGTCGTAGTACCCCGACCGGACCGCCTCGAAGACGAGTTCGCGCTGCGCCTCGGTGAGCGTCCGGTCCGGGCCGTCGCCGCCGGTCGCGGCGACGCCGACCGTCACCCCGTCGCCGGCGAGCCGCCGGCCGAACGCCTCGATCCGGTCTCGGTCGCCGACGACCGTCACGGTCGCGCGGCCGTCGACGACCTCGACCGTCGACTCGATCGGCAGGCCGACCGCCCGTGCCGCCGGGAGGTACGCGGGCGCGTGGCCGACCACCCGGAGCGTGCGGACCTCGCCGCGGCGGTCGACGACCGTCTCGCGGGCGACGCGCTCGTGCTCCCGGAGCGCGTCCCCGACGCGGTCCCTGTCGGTGCCGGCGACGCGGACGGTCGCGACCGTCGTCGAGTCGTCGTCGGTTCCGGTCGGGTTGTTTCCGATCCCGTTCGGGCCGTCGACGAGCGCCTCGGACGGGCCGTCGACCGAGACCGTCTCGTCGACGCGAAGCGTCGCCGAGGGGACGCTCCGGGAGACGTCGCCGAGCCACGACCCGGTCGGGAGGTCCAACCGCAGTGCGGTCCGACTCATCGCTTCCACCCCGATTCGCCCGGCGGACCGGTCGCCCCGACGGTCGCTGGTACACGCATCTCCCCTGAGCGTACGGTCTCGGTCCACCTCGGCGTACCCCTTCATACGTTTCGAACCTAAGTACCCGCGCGGCGGTTCGGGGGCGGACCGCCGGGACCGCAGCACCGAAGTCCCCGGCGAGCGAGCGCGTGTCCATGGAGACCACAGAGGCGTTCGTCGGCCTGACCTGCGTCGACTGCGGGGAGACGTTCGACGCGGAGACGGCGACGCACCGCTGTCCCGACTGCGACGGGATCTTGGATCCCGACTACGACTACGACCGGATCGACCTGACGCCGGAGACGCTGGACGCCCGTCCCGACGGGTCGATGTGGCGGTACGCTGAACTGCTCCCGTTCCCGGCCGAGACGGCCGTGTCGCTCGGCGAGGGCGCGACGCCGCTCGTCGAGTGTCCGGCGCTGGCGGACGCGATGGGCGTCGGCCGCGTCCTCCTGAAAGACGAGGGCGCGAACCCCACGGGGACGTTCAAGGACCGGGGGCAGTCGGCCGCGATGACGGCCGCACGCGAGCACGGCGCGAGCGAGGTCGCGCTGAACAGCGCCGGCAACGCGGGGCAGGCGGCCGCGGCGTACGCGGCCCGCGCGGACCTAGACGCGCACGTGTTCCTCCCCTCGCGGGCGGGATTCACCCAGAAGGCGATGACGGAGGTCCACGGCGCGGACCTGACGGTCACCGACCCAGTAGACGGGAACTCGCAGATCGGCGACGCGGGGGAGGCGTACGCCGCGGCGATGGACGACCACCCCGACTGGTACTCGACGAAGACGTTCGTCACCCCGTACCGCCACGAGGGAAAGAAGACGATGGCGCTGGAGCTGCTGGCGCAGCTCGACTGGAACCCGCCGGACGCGGTCGTCTACCCGACCGGCGGCGGCGTCGGCCTCGTCGGGATGCACAAGGCGGCGCGGGAGGCGCGGGAGCTGGGGTGGACCGACGAGCTGGTCCCGATGTACGCCGCGCAGGCCGCGGGCTGTGCGCCGGTCGTCGACGCTTACGAGTCGGGCGCGGAGCGGCACGAGCCGCTCGCCGACGACGAGGTCGACACGGCGTGCAACGGGATCGCGATCCCCGACCCCGGCGCGAGCGGCCTCATCCTGGAGGCGATCCGGGAGTCGGACGGCGGCGCGGTGGCGACGACGGACCGGGAGATCCTCGACGCCGCGATCGAGGTCGCGCGGGCGGAGGGGCTGGAGATGGGGGCGACGTGCGCCGCCGCCGCCTCCGGCGCGTTCGCGCTCGCGGAGTCGGGCGAGTTCGGGCCGGACGACACCGTCGTCCTGTTGAACACCGGCGCGGGCAACAAGGACGTCGACGCGCTGCGCGCGCACCTCGGCGAGCGGGAGGCGAACGAAGCGGAGTAGGCGGCAAGCGGGAGGTGAACGAAGCGGAGTAGACGGCAAGCGGGAGGCGAACGCGGCGGAGTAGACGGCAAGCGGGAGGAGCGACCCGCCCCGGTCGCTGCCCGAACCGGAACCACTACGGCGGGCGGTCGCCACCCCTCGCGCATGGAACTCGGCGTCATCGGACTCGGGCGGATGGGGCAGATCGTCGCGAACCGGTCCATCGAGGCGGGCCACGACGTGGTCGCGTTCGACCTCTCGGCGGAGGCGACCGCGGCGGCGGCGGAGAGCGGCGCGGAGCCCGCGGACTCCGTGGCTGATCTGTGTGAGTGGTTGGACGAGAGCGAAGCGGACGACGGAGAGGCGGACGGCAAGCGGATCTGGCTGATGGTCCCCGCGGGCGACGCGGTCGACGCCACGCTCGCGGACATCGAACCGCATCTCACCGGCGACGACGTGGTCGTCGACGGCGGGAACTCCCAGTTCGCGGAGTCGGTCCGGCGGGCCGAGGAGACGGACGCCGCCTACCTCGACTGCGGCACCTCCGGCGGGCCGGCGAGCGCCGAGGAGGGGTTCTCGCTGATGGTCGGCGGTCCCGAGTGGGCCTACGAGGCGATGGTCCCCGTCTTCGACGCGGTCGCGACCGGCCCGGACGGCCACGACCGCATGGGCGAGTCGGGCGCGGGCCACTACGTGAAGATGGTCCACAACGGCGTCGAGTACGCGCTGATGCAGGCGTACGGCGAGGGGTTCGAGCTGCTCACCGAGGGCCGGTACGACCTCGACATGGAGTCGGTGGCGCGCACCTGGAACAACGGTGCGGTGATCCGGTCGTGGCTCCTCGAACTGTGCGAGGAGGCGTTCCGCGAGGAGGGGTCGGATCTGGGCGACGTGGCAGACCACGTCGCGGGCGGCTCGACGGGCACGTGGACGGTTCAGGAGGCGCTCGAACAGGAGGTTCCGGTTCCGCTCATCTATCAGGCGCTCGCGGAGCGGTTCGACTCCCGCAACGAGGGGCGCTTCTCGCGGCGGCTCGCGAACCGGCTGCGGTACGGGTTCGGGCGGCACGAGGTCGCGCGGCGTTCGGACGACGACTGATCGCGCGGCAGCGTTCCGTCCCGGTTACATCTCGGAACGGTTCTCACGCCGAAACGAGGTTCCCTTGATACGGACGGATCGACGGCCGATCTGCGGTGCGGCGGCGCGCGCCTCCGAGTGCCTTTTAAAGGCGCGAGGAGCGCCGCGCGAGGTCGCCGGCGGCGGAGCCGTCGGCTGCCAGAGAATCTTCGATTCTCGCTGGAGTCAGTCGCCGGAGCGAAGCGCAGGCGACTGACGAGGTTGGGGAGGCGTGAGGTGCGGTTGCGGTGCGGGGTGGGACTCGAAGGGGCAGCCGGGAGGCGGGCGCAGGCGACGTAAGGACCGCAGCGAGTGAGCAACGCGAACGAGCGAGGACCGCAACGAGCGTGCGCCCGCCTCCCGGCTGGGGCTTCGGCGACCGTGTTCACTGCGTCAGCAGCGCTTCTGCCCTTGATACCTTCTCTACTCTCGAAATAGCCGCCTTATAACCGAGTTCGTTCTTCGAGGAGATTCGGATAGAGAATACTGAACACGACATCGGATGAACTGTTCTGTGACACCCTCCCCCTCCCCGATTATCACGGTCGAGCACGTCCGAGAAACACTTATGTATGGTCATGGTAGAGTATCTCACGCACAGAATGTTCGAGCGATTCTCAAGCGGCTACTACCTGGGGGAACTGTACGTGGAACCCCACGACGGCGAGCGCGCCGTCATCCGGCGGGCGGACCACGAACACGTCAACGAGCAGCTGTACGCGGACGGCGAGGGCGTCGAGCGACTCGACGCCCCGCTCGTGATGAAAGTCGGCGGCAGCCACATTCCGGTCGGCGGCGACGACGACGTGGCGAGCGGGACGCTCGCGATCCCGCAGGAACTCGCCGACGAGACGCTCCCGGACAGCAAGAACGTCCTGCTGGCGGACGCGGACCGCGCTGAGAAGCTCCTCCGATGGGAGGGGTGGGAACCGTTCGTGAACGCGTAGTACTACGGCTTTGGCTCCGGAGTTTATTTATAAGCAGATTCGGGTTGATCGACGGTAAGCAGCCGTATCTCCGTATCCATTTGCTTATAACGCGGTAAGGGAGAATCGACGCTGAGGACCTCTGAAGCCCCAGCCGCTCGACACAACGAAACTGACGGTGTAACCGAGACCGCCGAAGCCCCAGCCGGGAGGTGGACGCACGCTCGCTGCGCTCCTCGGTCGCTCACTTCGTTCGCTCCCTGCGGTGCTTACATCGCCTGCGTCCACCTCCCGGCTGCCCCTTCGAGTCCCACCCCGCACCGCAACCGCACCTCACGCCTCCCCAGCCTCGTCGGTCGCCGTCGCTCCGCTCCGGCGACCGACTCCCTCGCGCGGCACTCCTCGCGCCCTGTGGGGCGCTCGGAGGCGCGCGCCACCGCACACCGCTCGTTTATAAGCAACATCTCCCACGTCGTCGCCGTCGCAGACGCACCTTTTAGGTCGCGGGGGAGCGCCGTTCGGGTATGATCGACAGGCTGCTCGGGCGCGCCGAGCTGAAAGAGCGGATCGAGGAGCTCGAAGAGGAGAAGCGCCACCTCGAACGCCGCGCCGAGGCCGAGGAGGGGCGTCGCTCCGACGCGGTCGCCGACCGCCAGCGCGCCGAGGAGCGCGCCAACGAACTCGAACACCGGATCGAGTCGTTAGAGGAGCGCCTCGACCGCACCGAGGGGACCGAGGAGTCGGTCGAGTTCCGGCGCGTGAGCGACCTGAGCGGCGCGAGAGTGTCGGACGTGCTCGACCGGTTCCGGGCCGTCGAGAGCGACGATCCGGAGGGACTGCTCACCGCGTTCGTCCCCGACAGCGACGCGGTCCCCGCGACCGTCACGGACTGGTTCGGCGACCGCGCGGCGCTCGTCCGGCGGGCGGCCCCCGCGGTCGTCCTCGCCGACGACACCGGCGCGGTGAGCGCGGCGCTGACCCCGCCGGTCGAACCCGAATCGTTTGACCGGTGGGACGACGAGTTCCGCCTCGACGACGCGTGGTTCCGCCCGACCGGCCGGTTCGCGTTCGCTCTGGTCCGGTCGGACGTCTTCGCGCTCGGCGTCTACGAGGGGGCCGAGCGGGTCGAGTTCGAGGGGTTCACCTCCGACGTGAAGGAGGCCCACTCGAAGGGCGGGTTCTCGCAGGGGCGCTTCGAGCGCCGGCGCGAGGGACAGATAGACGACCACCTCGACCGCGCGAACGAAACGCTGGCCGAGGTCGCGGACGCGGGGAACATCGACCGCGTGATCGCCGTGGGCGAGCGGAGCGTCCTCGGGCGCGTGCGCGACCGCGCCGACCGGACCGACGTCTCGGACGCGACGGGCAAGCCGGAGGCGGCGCTCGACGACGCGTTCCGCGACTTCTGGCGGGTCCGCCTCCGCGCGCTGTAGGATACACGAGGCGGAGCAGTCAGTCCCGCGTCAGAACGGCGACTCGGGACCCTCGTCGGCGTCCCCGGCGTCGACATCTTCCCCGTCGGCGTCGTCGTCCGACGCGTCGGTGGCGGTCAGTTCGCCGACCGCCTGCTCCCACGCCTCGACGCCGCCGCGGAGGCTCTCGACGCGCGCGTTCTGGGTCCCCTCGTAGCTGCCGATCAGCTGGGCCGCCTGCTGGCTCGCGACGCCGTGCGGGCAGACGGTGACGATCCGATCGGCTCCCTCAAGCTCCGCGATCCGGCTCGTCAGCTCGGGGAACGGGATACACTCGCTGTCGGGGAGGTGGCCGCGGTCGAACGCGCGCCGGTCGCGAATGTCGACGATTCGGAGCGTCTCGTCGGCGGAGCCGTCGGCGCGCTCGGACAGTAGCGCGGACAGCTCCTCGGGATCGATCTCGCCGTCCATCAGTTGAGCGGGGCGAGAGTGGCCGTGAAGACGGCTCGGTCGGTTGTGTCGTTGCGCGCGCCGTGGACAGCGCCGCGCTCGTTTTCTACCACCGCCGGGGCCGCGACCGGCTCCTCGTCGCCGTCGCGGATCACGGTCGGTTCGCCTTCGACCACGTGGAATACGTTCGTAGCGTCGGCGTGTTCGTGGGGGTCCACGGCCGCGTCCGGGCCGAGGACGAACGCCTTCACGAGCACGTCGTCGGTGACGACGAGCTCCGCCGTCTCGACCTCGCCGGGCGCGGGATCGAGGTCGGCGACCGCCGTCGCGTAGCTGTCGAGCGTCATACCCGCACCTCGCGCGGGACGGGGAAAAATCGCGCGTTCGGACCGTCAGTACGAGGGCGACTCCTCCGGCTCGCCGTCGCGCGCGTTGACGACGCGGCCGAGGGTGAAAAGGAGGTCCGAGAGCCGGTTGAGGTAGGTGACGACCGCCTCGTTTATCGGCTCCGAGCGCGCGAGGTCGACGACGCGGCGCTCCGCCCGCCGCACCACGGCTCGCGCGTGATGGAGCGCCGCCCCGGCCTCGCCGCCGCCCGGGAGGATGAACGACGTCAGCGGCTCCAGTTCCTCGTCGAACGCGTCGATGCGGTCCTCCAGCCGTTCGGTGTGGCGGCTCTCGACCTGCGGGTCGTCCGGGTCGGGATCGGGGTTCGCGAGGTCGGCCTGGACGACGTGGAGGTGGTTCTGGACCGTCTCCAGCAGGTCGTCCACGTCGTCGTGGCCGGTGGGGCGGATCGTCCCGAGCAGCGCGTTCGCCTCGTCGACGGAGCCGTACGCCTCGATGCGGTAGCTCGACTTCGACACCCGGCTCATGTCCCGGAGGTCGGTCTCACCCTCGTCGCCGCGGCCGGTGTAGATGCTCATGCGAGGGTCCTCTCGACGTACTCGACGATGTTCGCGCTCTCGGCCATCGTCACGCCGCGCTCGTCGTCGACGAGGACGGGGACCCCGCGCTGGCCGCTGACCCGCTTGACCCCGTTCCGCTCGGAGTGGAGCGCCTCGACCCACTCGGTCTCGTAGTCGACGCCGGCGTCGTCCAACGCGTCGGCCGCCTTCTCGCAGAACGGACACCCGTCGAGGGCGTACAGTCGAACGCTCATACCGATCGATCCGTGCGCGGCGTCAAGAAGGTGTGCGTCCGGGTCGCTCGGGCGATCGGTTCCGCGCCGCTGTCGCCGCGGAGACCGCGGATCCTCAGGGACGCGGTCCCTCAGACGTCGTGGTACGACTCCATCGCGGCCCGGTGGTCCTCCGGGATCGGCGTCGGCTTGCCGGTGTCGGGGTCCAGCGAGACGATCGTCGCCTCCGCCTCCGCGACGACGGCGTCGCCGACCCGGACCTCGTGGGCCATCGTCACGCTCGATCGGCCCAGCTCCGCCAGATCGACGGTGACGGTGACCCGGTCGTCGGACAGTTCGACGGGGCGGCGGAAGTCGATCGAGATCGACGCCAGCACGTTCGACGACTGGGAGATGTCGATGTCGAGAACCTCGCGGAAGTACCGCGTCCGCGCCTGCTCGATGTACGTCGCGTAGACGGCGTTGTTGACGTGGCCTAACGCGTCGATGTCGCGGAACCGAACGTCGATGTCCACGGTGTAGGGTGCCATATCCGACCCACTGGCGGGGACCGTATGTAGGCGTCGGGATCGAAGCGGCGGCCCGACAACCGTTGACCTCCTCCCACGGCTTCAGCCGTGGGTTTTCGCCTCCCGCATCTTATAAAAACGGCACGTGTCTATCACGAGCCATGGACAACGGATCGATCGACGACGTCGACAGGGCGATCCTGTACGCGCTACAGGAGGACGCCCGGAACACGTCGTCCGGGGACATCGCGGAGCGGACCGGGACCTCCGACAGCACCGTCCGCAAGCGCATCGGACGCCTCGAATCGGACGGCGTGATCAAGGGGTACAGCGCCAGCGTCGACTACCAGCGGTCGGGGTACCCGCTCCGGATGCTGCTCTACTGTACCGCGTCGATTCCGGAGCGCGGCGAGCGCATCCCGGAGATCCTCGACATCGACGGCGTCGTGTCGGTCCAAGAGCTCGTGACCGGCGAGGAGAACCTCCTCGTGACGGTCGTCGGCGAGTCGGACAACGACATCACGCCCGTGGCGCAGGAGCTCCTCGACATGGGCGTCACCGTCGCCGACGAGGTGCTCGTGCGGACCCACGAGACGACCCCGTTCGGCAGGTTCGATGCCGGACGGGACGACGACGCGGACGGCTGAGGAGCAGGCTCTCAGACCACGACGCGCTCGACGTCGAGCGGGGTCGCGCGCCGGACGACCGCGCGGACCGGGTCGACCGAGCCGGACAGGTTGTCCGAGTCGCCGTCGAGGACGACGAGCGCCGCCCGCCGACCGGGGGCGATGACGCCGCAGTCGAGGTCGGCGATCTCGGCCCCGGCGGCGGTGGCCATCCGCAACACCTCGCGGGCGCTCACGTCGAACCGCTTCGCCGCGGACGCCATCTCCCGGAACATCGACGGCGGGTTCAACATGACGTTGTCCGTCCCGAGCGCGACCGTCGTGTGGTCGAGCAGGTCGCGCACCGGCGGCGTGCCGACGTCGAGGACGGCGTTCGCGCGCGGACACACCGCGACCGGCACGGACTCGTCCGCGACCCGTTCGAGGTGTTCGCGCTCGGCGTGGACCATGTGGACGAGGAGGTCCGGATCCAGGTCGAGCGCCGGGTGGATGTCGGTTGCGTCCGGCTCGCCGGCGTGGATCGCGAAGGGGCGGCCGCGCTCCTCGCAGGCGGCGCGCTCCGCGGCGAACCCGTCGTCGTTCGCGCCGGAGGCACCGTAACCGTCGGCGACGTCCAGCACGGACGCGTCGCCGCTCCCGAAGATGAACGGGTCGACGTCGGCGTCCGCCGCTGCCTCGCGGAGCGCTCGCGCCCCCTCGGGTCCCGACTCGCGGAAGTCGAGACACGAGACGGTCCCGGTCCGCCGCATGAACCGGAGCGTCCGCCGCATCGCCGACACGAGCTCCGCGCGGTCCGCGGCCGCGAGCCGCCGGTGTTTCAGGCTGTCCGGCGGCGCGACGGCCTCGTCGAGCGAGAGACCGACGGCCGCCTCCTTCGCCACGGAGTCCCCGAGATGGGTGTGCGCGTTGACGAACGCCGGTATCACGATGTCCGTCGACTCGATGTCCGTCTCCTCGACCGCCTCGATCCGACCGTCCTCGACGACGACGCGCCCACGGACGGGTTCGAGGGACGTCCCGGCGAGGACGGTCCCAGTGATCGTCTCCATACCCACGCTCCGCGCTCGGGGCCGATATGGTTTCCTGAGTCGACGCCAGGCGGCGAGGCGGTCGGTGGGGCAGTCGATGGGCGCGAACGCGGCGAGTCATAAACATAACGTTCTATAATACCATACAAACGAACGATTTGTGAACACAAGCAGATTTAATACATATTATGTTCTCAAAGAGGAGTAGAGACGACCGAAATCGGATCTGAGGTCGGTAGTCGATCCGAGACGGGTCGTGCGACGAGTCGAACGATGTCAGGACACACTTCGAAGCCGACGGTCGGAGCGCTCGGGGAGACGGACGAGTCGTCGTCCGTCCCCGCCGTATTGACGTTGCTCGCGTGGTCGCTGTTCGCCGCGAGCGTCGCCGCGCTCGTCGGCCGAGTCCGACTCGGCGGCGCGTGGGAGATACCCGGCGCGGTCGCCGTCGACGGGCTGACCGTCCTGTTGTGGGTGGTCGTCACGTTCTTCAGCGGGATCGTCCACAGCTACTCGCGCCGCTACATGGCGGGGAGCGCCCACGAGACGCGCTTTTTCGTCGCCGTCTTCTCGTTCACGCTCGCCGTGATGGCGCTCGCCGCGGCCGACCACGTCGCGCTGTTCTGGCTCTGCTGGCTGGCGATGGGACTGCTGATGGCGCGGCTCATCGGGACCGTCGAGGGCTGGCGGCAGGCGCGCGCCGCCGCGAGCGTCGCCCGGCGGTACTTCCTCGCGAGCAGCGCGCTCCTCGGCGTCGCCGTGACGGCGCTGTGGTGGGCGACGGGCGCGACGACGGTCTCCGGCGTCGCCGCGAGCGCCGACGCGCTCGGCGGCCCCGCGTGGTTCGTCGCCGCGGCCGCGCTCGTCCTCGCGGCGATGATCCAGTCGGCGCTCGTCCCGTTCCACGGCTGGCTGCTCTCCTCGATGACCGCGCCGACGCCGGCCTCGGCGCTGATGCACGCCGGGTTCGTCAACGCGGGCGGCATCCTGTTGGCCCGCTTCGCCACGGTCGTGACCGTCGACGCCGCGCTCATGCTCGGCATCGTGGCCGTGGGAGCGACGAGCGCCCTGCTCGGAAAGGTGCTCAAGACGGTCCAGCCGGACGTGAAGGGCGAACTGGGCTGTTCGACGGTCGGGCAGATGGGATTCATGATCATGCAGGCGGGCCTCGGCTTCTTCGGGGCCGCGATCACGCACCTCATCGTTCACGGCTTCTACAAGGCGTACCACTTCCTCAGCGCGGGCGAGGAGGTCGAACACGCGGTACCGACCGAAGCGGAGTCGGGGAAGACGAGCGCCGTCGGCGCGCTCGTCGTGCTGGCGACCGGGCTGGTCGGCGGGGCGACGTTCGCGCTCCTCACCGGCAAGGGCACGAGCGTCGACAGCGGACTGCTGCTCGCGGGGCTCGTCGCGCTCACAACGCTCCACGCGGCCCGGAGCGCGATCCGGCAGACCGCGCTGTCGCCGGCGGCCCGCTACGGCGCGATCCCGCTGGTCTTTCTGCCCGCCATCGCGGGCTACGCGCTCGTCTACGAGGCCGTTTCGGGCGTCCTCTACGGGCTGCCGATGGTCTCCGCGCCGACCGAACTGACCGCGCTCCACGCGCTCGTCGCCGCCGCGTTCCTCGCGGCGTACGTCGCGATCGAGACGGGCGTCCACAAGCGGAGCGAGCGCCTCTACGTCGCGCTGTTGAACGCGGGGCAACCCGCGTCGGAGACGGTGCTGACCGCTACGGAGGAATACAATGAGTACTGAACGCGCCATCAGAGAGGGCATCGACGAGGCCGCGGAGACCGTCGGGTCCGTCTGGCCGATCCACTCGTTCGTGACGGCCAACCCGCTCTCCGGCTTCGAGGACGAACCGTTCGCCGAGGCCGTACCGCGGGCGGCCGACCGCCTCGGCGGTCGCGGGTATCCGAGCCCGGAGACGTTCCGGGGGGCCCTCGACGAGGGCCGGATCGACCTCGACCTGCTCGACGCGGAACTGGCCGAGCGGGGCTACGAGGGCGACCCCGAGACCCTGCTGGAGCGGATGGAGACCGCGGGGGAGAGCGGGGACGCGACCGCCGGCGAGACCGAGGATTCCGCTGCTGACCCGACGGAGCGCGCCGACCGCGTGCTGACGAAGTGGCTGTCGGCGTTCCTCGACGAGGGACGGGCCGAGTGGTCGATGCCGAACCGGGAGGACGGGTTCTACGAGGCGTTCCGGTCGGTGGCCGCGTACGACGACGAGGTCCCGGAGGGCGTCGCGACCGACCTCCCGGCGTCACCGATCGAGGCCGTCAAGTCGGTGTTGGAGCCGTACCCCGAAGGACGGTGGAACGCCGTCTTCGAGGCGCAGTTCGCCGCGCTCCCGGGGTGGACCGGGCTTCTCAAGCGCCGCGTCGCCGATGGCGGGGCGTGGCAGTCCGCGCACCCGATCACGCTCGAAGGCTACCTCGCGGTCCGGCTCGCGCTGCTCGACGCCTTCGACGCCGATATCGTTCCCGCAGCCGACTCGAACGACGCGGGGCCCGGGACAGCGGACGAGCTGGCCGACGCGTTCCTGAGCGCGTGGGAGGCGAGCTACCGCGGCGAACTCGTCGAACGGGTCGCGACCGAGAGCGAGGCGCGCGCCGGGACGGACGACGCGAGTGCCGACGAGCGGCCGGCCGCGCAGCTGGTGTTCTGTATCGACACGCGCTCGGAGGTCATCCGGCGTCACGTCGAGTCGACCGGCGACTACGAGACCCACGGGTACGCAGGCTTCTTCGGCGTGCCGATGGAGTACCGGGGGTACGACTCGGAGGTCTCGGTCGACGCCTGCCCGCCCATCGTCGACGCGCAACACCGCGTCTCCGAGGTCCCGACCGACGACGACGCGCGGGCGACCCGCGACCGGTGGGCGGACTTGCGCGAGGCCGCCGGCGAGGTGATCGAGACGCTGAAGTCCAACCCGGCCACCGCGTTCAGCTTCGTCGAGGGTGCCGGGAGCGGATACGGGGTCGCGCTCGCGGCCCGCACGCTCGTTCCCGGGCGCGTCTCCGACCTGCTCGCCGCGGCCGGCGACTCGGCCCCCGACGACCACGAGTTCTGCGAACCGGACGTTCACCGGCACGAGGGCTCCGACGAGGGCCTCCCGGTCGGACTGAGCCGCGACGAGCGGGTCGAGTACGCCGCGACCGCCTTCGAGCTGATGGGCTGGGAGGCGTTCGGGCGGCTCGTCGTCTTCACCGGCCACGCGTCCGAGACGGCCAACAACCCCTACGGGTCGAGCCTCGACTGCGGTGCCTGCGCCGGCAACCCCGGCGGGCCGAACGCCCGCGCGCTCGCCGCGATCTGTAACGACCCCGAGGTCAAGGACGGCCTGCGCGAGCGGGGCCACGACGTGCCGGACGACACCGTCTTCCTCGCCGCCGAACACAACACGACGACCGACGAGATCGAGCTGTACGACGGCGACGTGCCCGACTCGCACGCGGACGACCTCGCCCGGCTGCGCGCTGACCTCGCCACCGCGCGCGAGAACGCGACCGCCGAGCGCGTCGGCGCGCCGACCGGCGACGGGTCGACGGGGCGCGGCGGCTCTGCGGCCGTGAACGAGGCGGAGCGCCGCGCCGGCGACTGGGCCGAGACGCGTCCGGAGTGGGGACTGGCCGGCAACGCCGGGTTCGTCGTCGGACCCCGCGAACTGACGAGCGGCCTCGACCTCGACGGGCGTGCCTTCCTCCACTCGTACGACTGGACGACCGACGCCGACGGCGACGCGCTCGAAGCGATCCTCACCGGTCCGATGGTCGTCACCCAGTGGATCAACGCGCAGTACTACTTCTCGACGGTCGACAACGCGGCGTACGGCAGCGGCTCGAAGGTGACCCACAACCCGGTCGGCAACGTCGGCGTCTACCAGGGCAACGGCGGCGACCTGATGACCGGGCTGCCGCTCCAGTCGGTCAGGGCCGCCGCCGACGAGCCGTACCACCAGCCGCTCCGGCTCTCGACGGTCGTTCACGCGCCGGTCGACCGCGTCACCGAGATATTGGCCGACAACGAGGCGGTGGCCGGACTGCTGGACAACGACTGGCTCTCCCTGACGGTCGTCGACCCGACGCGGGACCACCGCGCGTTCCACTACGAGTCCGAGTTGGAGTGGACGCCACTGGCCGAGTCCGAACGGGTCGAGCCGCCGGCGGAGACCTCGACGACTCCCGCCGCCGCGGACGACTAAGTGCGTTCGATCGGAGTCGTGAGGCTCTGTTGAAATCCTATTCTTTGGACACAAGACTGTGTGACACAGCCGGTCGATGAGAACTGCGCACTAATCATCAATCGGAGAAACAAGCTACCGAAGCGACAGCATCAACAGCTGCTGTCGTCCAAGAAAATGCGAGACAGAAAGTACTTACTGCGTGTCAAGATCTGGTGTAGCATGCCTTCCCCTCTATTCTCTCGCGCATCAATTGCTGACTTGGACCGGCGAGCATTTGTCGGCTTGCTTGGCGGCATCGTCGGTCTCGGATTGGCCTTGCAGGTGTTCTTAGTGACGAACACGACGGCTTGGACGATCGAACTGGAACGACTCATCACCCTGGTGTCCGTCATTGTTGCTATCGTCGTGTACGTGCGGACCCGACCAACGGCGAGGGCCTGGGAAATTGGCGTTCTCGCAGTTTGGGGAGCAATAGTTCAGTGGCTTGTGTCTCTCGTCTGGTTCATTGTCGGGCCCGCACTGGCAGGCGAGGTTTCGGTCTCGGCCATCCTGCTGTCTGGTGCCGCTGAGCTCCGCCTCGCGGAAGTGGGACGGTATCTTGGCACAGTCGCTGTCTTTGCTGGATTCTACACTGTAGCGGCGTCTCATCGTGAGCAACCAATCATTTCCGTACTGACGTTGCTGAGCGTTCCGGTTGTGATGATTGTCGTTTATGCGATCATATAGCTCTGCTCGACAGTTTGAAACGACATCATTAAAGCTGTGATATCGATTGTAGGATCACTATGGGGTCCTTCGTAGAAAATCCGAGCTCTATAATGAGAGCTACGATACGATGCATCGTTTCTCTGTACTGAGCAATCGAGACAGTACAAATATCAACTACAGAGGGTTTCAACAAAGCCGGCCGTGACAGGGCACGCCGGTGCGATCTCGTTCGGGACCTCTCTATAGCACTCTATAGCAGTCCGAAGCAACGGCTATATTGATGCCGCCCGCACGACAAGTCGTGACGCAACACAGCGAGCAGTCGGGCCACCGGATCGCGTTCGTCTGCGTCCAGAACGCGGGGCGGAGCCAGATGGCCGCCGCGTTCGCCGAGCGGGAGCGCGACCGCCGGAACGCGGGCGACCGGATCGAGATAGTCACCGGCGGGACACGGCCCGCAGACCGCGTTCACGAGGTCGTCGTCGAGGCGGTGGCGGAGGTAGACGTCGACGTTAGCGACCGGACGCCCCGAGAGGTGACGCCCGACGAGCTACGGGCGGTCGACCTCGTCGTGACGATGGGCTGTTCGGCGTCGGACGTGTGCCCGGCGACGTGGAACGGCGAGAACCGCGACTGGGGACTCGACGACCCGCACGAGCGGCCGATCGAGGCGGTCCGCGAGATCCGCGACGAGATCGAAGCGCGCGTCGTCGCGCTGTTCGACGAACTCCTGCCGGAGACGCCGTCCGCGGAGTGAGACGGAGAAAATAGTCGGCCGGGTGCGGCTCCTATCGACCGCCGCTAACAGCAGCCGTCGTCGTCGCCGCAGACGCTGCCGTAGTCGATCCCCGTCTCGTCGCCGATCGCCTCGTTACACTGCATCAGCATCGTCGTGAACGCGAACTCCGACGACTCCGCCTTCGCGGCGGCGAGTTCCTCGCCGAGCCGCTCGGCGGCCGCGACGACCTCGTCGTCGGCAGCCCCGTCCGCGTCGGAACTGGGTTCGGAGGCGCTCAACAGCACCCACCTCCGGTGGACCGCGCGAACTCCTCACCGATTTCCTCGCTGATGACGTCGTTCGTCCGCTGGAGGAGTTCCACCAAGTCGGCCTGTGCGGCCTGCTGCCGCTGGATCGTCTCGTTGGCCGACAGCTCCGACTGGAGCCCTTTCAGCTCTTCCATCACCGACCCGTCGAAGCCGCCGCGTTGCATCTGCTGTTGTTTCCGCCGGTACTCGCGGAGCAGCGCCATCGCCTCGTCGTCGTCCTGAAGCGCCTCGTCGGCCGCGACGAACCGCCGGTACGTCTCCGACTCGCCGAGGGCGTCGAGGAACTCGCGGAGCGCCGCCTCGACGTTTTCTTCCACGGTTTCGTCCGCGGACGCGTCCGCGACGCGCTCCGTCGCGTCGTCCGAGCCCTGCGCGTCGCTCATGAGGAAGTCACCTCCGGGGCGTCCGCCTCGGCGACGTCCGCCAGCCCGGTGACCTCCTCGCCGAAGGCGCTCAGCTCGTCGAGCCCGATCGGCTCGTCTCGGCGGAGCGGGGCGAGCATGAGCGGCGCGTCGAAGCGGTCGCGAATCTCCGCTAAGTACTGCGCCTGTTGCGCGCGCCGGTTCGCGAAGAAGGCGTTGTCGCCGTACTCCTCGGGGAGGAGATAGTTGGCGACGACGAGCGAGGTCTCGATGCCGACCTGGTCGTTGAGGTCGGCGGCCGCGCGATACGCCTCCATCATGGGCGTGTACTCGGGGTACATCACGAACGCGAAAGTGCTCCGCTCGGGGTCTTTCATCGTCTCGATGACCTCGTCGTACTGGTCGCCCTTCGCGGGCGCGGCCCCCTTCGTCAGCGAGCCGAGGTCCATGAACCCCTTCCAGTCGGACGGGAGTTCGAGCAGGCGGAGCGTGTGTCCCGTCGGTGCCGTGTCGAAGACCACGACGTCGTAGCCGTCCTCGTCGAAGTAGCTCACGAACTTTTCGAGGGCGGCCATCTCCTCGGCGCAGGGCGACTCCAGCTCTTCTTCGACGTTCGCGATCGCGGCGTCGACGTCGATCTCGGTGTCCTCTTTCTCCTCGTACATCTCGGTGACGTGATCGAGGACCTGCTCGCGGTACTCGGCGAGCGCCTTCTCCTGGTCGATCCGCGCCGCGTCGAGGTTGGCCTGCCCGACCGAGGTCGGCTCGTGACCCACCGGCTCTCCGAAGATGTCCTCCAGATGCGCGGCCGGGTCGGTCGTGACGACGAGCGTCTCGTGGCCCGCCTCGGCGAGCTTCGTCGCCGCCGTCGCGGCGACCGTGCTCTTGCCCACGCCGCCCTTCCCGGTGAAAAAGAGGTACTCCGTCTCCTCGCCGGGCGTCAGTTGGTCGACGACCGCGTCGGCGTCCGCCATCGAATCGAACTCGACCGCGCCGTCGGCGTCCGCGTCGGTCGCCGCCCCGACGTCGACGGTCGCCTCGTCGCCGTCGTAGAGGACGCCGGCGACGTCCGCGAGCAGGTCGAGGCCGGCGATCTCGCCGGGCTGGAGGGGGTACGTCGCGGTCGCGTCCGCGTCGAACTCCTCGCGGGCGCGCTCGATGACGGCCTGTTCGTCCGCGCGCTTCCCCTCGAAGAACGGGTCCTCACACACCGACTCGGGGAGGTAGCCGTTGAGTATCAGCAGCTGCGACTCGATGCCGAGTTCGGCGAGGTCGCCCGCGCTGCGTTCGATCTCGTCGATCGAGGAGTCCTCGGGCTTGCCGACGAACGCGAACGCGGTGCGCTCGCCGTCTTGGAGCGTATCGATCGCGCGCTCGTAGTCCTGCTTGCGCTCTTCCATCGAGGCGGCCGGCCCGATACAGGTCGACCCGCCCTTCTCAAGTTCCGCGTTCCAGTCGGAGGGAAGCTCCATCAGTCGGATGGTGTGGCCCGTCGGAGCCGTGTCGAAGACGACGACGTCGTACTCCGGGCTGTCCATGAAGTCGACGAAGTTGTCGAAGGCGGCGATCTCCTCGACGCACGGGCTGTTGAGCTGCTCTTCGACCGTCCGGATCTCCTCCTCGCCGAGCAGTTCGCGCATCGGCTCGATCGTCTCCTGTCGGTACTCCTCGGCGGCAGTGTCGGGGTCGATCTCGATCGCGGAGAGGTTCTCGATCCCGTCGATCGCGGTGACCTCGTGGCCGATCGACTGGCCGAAGATGTCCGAGAGGTTCGGCGCGGGGTCGGTCGTGACGAGGAGCGTCTCGTAGTCGTTGTCGGCGAGCCACGTCGCGGTCGCACAGCTCACCGTGCTCTTGCCGACGCCGCCCTTCCCGCTGAAGAAGACGAACTCGGTCTCCTCGCCGCTCGGTTCCACTCTCTCCCGCGCGCTCGTCGACCGTTTCGCTCCTGACTGTGCCATCTGTCAGGCCTCCTGAGGCGTCGCGCCCTCGCCGATCGCGGCGGTCAGTTCGTCGTACGAGAGGTACTCGCCTTCGGCGACGATCTCGTCATCGACGACCGTGATCGGGAGGACCGACGGGCCGTTCTCCTGAACGCGGTCGTAGATCCGCTGGGTTTCGAGGAACTGGTCGATGTTGTGTTGCATGTTCGCCCGACTGACATCGAGGTCGTCGAACGCGTCCTCGAGCTGGTCGAGCGCGGCGCTGACCTCGACGAGCTCCTCGTCGGGGTCGGGACCGCAGACGCCGGTGGAGCAACACATCGCTTCTTCATACAGGGTGAGTTCGGTCATGGTGGAGTCGAATCCGTGTCGTCTGAGCCGTCGTTCACAGCGAGACGCGACGATGGTGCGCCTACTGTGATCGGTTCATTTGAACAAACTCTCATACAATTATAAGCTCTTCGGTCGGACCCCTCCGCGTCGGTCGCGCGGTCGAAAGCTCGGAACGGTCGAGGCCCGGGAACGGACAGGAGACCCGATCAGCCGACGAATCCGTCGGTGACCCACGATCCCGGTTCGTCGGGACACGTCGCGGACCGACAGTCCGTCGCCGGGCCGCTCACGAGGACGAACGCGCTCTCGGCGTCCCCGTTCCGTATCTGTCGCGTCGCCGTCGGCGGGATCCAGACGGCGTCGCCGGTCTCGAGATCGATAGGTTCGTCGTCGATAACGACGGTCGCTTCTCCTTCCAAGAGGACGTAGATCTCCTCGTGATCCTCCGCGGCGTGGTCGTGCGGCTTGCTCCGCCAGCCGGGCTCGCAGCGGGCGATCGACACGCCGACCCGCTCGCTGTCGAGCGAGTCCGTGAGCGGTCGCATCGCGCCCGAAACCGGCTCGATATCGGTGTAGTTGACCCGCTCGTACGATTCTGTCACACCCGACACCCCGCGTTCGCGACGAGGGGATCGGTTGCGACTGCGGTCGCGCTCGCCGGCACGCTCGACCTCGATCCGGCGGTCCCCGCGCGGAAGATCGCATCTCTCATACGACACAATAGCTGAAGAGTTGCTATATCGTTTTCGCCGATAGTCGAGATCGTAAAAGCGGCGGTCCGCAACGCTTAATCCCGAATCGACTCAATCGTGCCGTATGTCATCGACCGATCGGCTCCAGCGGTACGTCGCCGACGAGTGCGGCTCCTGTACGGACGAGGACCTCTCTAAGCGGCTCGCGGAGTTGGAAGCGCTGAACGACTCCGTCGGCGGGTCGGACTTGGAGACCGACGTGGATCTGCTGTCGGCGCTCGCGAACGAGACGCGGTACAAGATCGTCCGTATGCTCCACGCGGCCGACGACGACGAGCTGTGCGTCTGCGAGCTCTCGCCGCTGCTGGACGTGAGCGACAGCGCGATCAGTCACGCCCTCTCGAAGCTCACCGACGCCGGCCTCGTCACGCGCCGGAAGGAGGGGAAGTGGCGGATGTACCGCGCCACGCCGCGCGCGAACGCGGTCCTCGTCGCGCTCGACGGCTCGCGGTCGCTGTAGAAACGGACGCTCGCCGGCTCAGAGCAGACCGGCGAAGACGGTGTTGAACAGCACACCAACCGTGATCCCGATCGTCACGACCGTCGTCGCGTAGATCGCGAGCAGCCGCCGTTCGAACAGCTTGTTCAACAAGATTAGGTTCGGGATACTGATCCCTGCCCCGCCGATGACGAACGCGATCACCGTCCCGATCGGGATCCCCGCCTCGGTGAGCGAGTGCGCGATCGGGAGCATTCCGCTGAGGCTCACGTAGATCGGTGCGCCGGCGAGCGCGGCGATCGGCGTCGCGAGCGGGTTCCCCGGGCCGGCGATCCGCTGGAGGAACTCCGCGGGCACTGCCCCGTGGATCAGCGCGCCGATCGCGATGCCGACGGCGATGTAGGGGAGCGTGTCGCGGAAGAAGGAGAGTGCGCCCTCCCCGGCCGCGGTCACGCGTTCCTTGTGGGTCCAATTCGTCGCGGTCGTCCCGCACTCGCTACAGCCGGACGCGGCGTCGGCCGCCTTCGAGGCGTCCGAAGGAGCCGCTCCGCCGTCGGTCGCGATCTCGCGGCCGCCCGCCGTGATACGGACGTCTTTGATGTACTCGTCGAGATCGAGCGTGCCGATGATCAGGCCCGCGACGATCGCTGCGAACAGCGCGGTCGTCACGTAGGCGACGGTGACGCCGGTCCCGAACAGGCCGAACAGCAGGAACACGGCGATCCAGTTGACGATCGGCGACGCGAGCAGGAACGAGAATGCCATGCCCGTCGGCGCCCCGGCGCCCAACAGGCCGGCCAACACGGGAACGGTCGAACACGAGCAGAACGGCGTCACCGCGCCGAGGCCCGCCGCGAGGACGTTCCCGCTGCCGTGATCGCGCGCCCGGAGCATCTCCTCGACGCGCTCCGGGGGGAGATACTCCTGTGCGAGCCCGACGAGGAACGATGCGCCGATGAAAAGCGGCGTAAGGACTATCGCGAGGTGAACGAAGTAGTCCCACGAGTCGAGCAGCGCCGCCTCGGTGCCCGGCGGGATCATCTGTCCTCACCCAGCGCCGCGGCCAGGTCGAGCAGCTGGAGGCTCGCCGTGTCCGCGATCCGATAGTACGTCCACTTCCCCTCCTTACGCGTGTTGACGATCCCCGCGTCACGGAGCTTCCGGAGGTGTGAGGCGACCGTCGACTGCGGTGCGTCTAACACGGTCTCTAGCTCGCAGGCACAGAGTTCGCCCTCCCGGAGCGCGTGGACGATTCGCAGCCGCTTTGCGTTGGCCAGCGCTTTGAACGACGACAGCTCCGCGTCGAGGGTCGTCTCCCCGACCCGGCGGGTCGCGGGGAACGGCCCCTCACAGCATGCGTCTCCCTCGATCCGCCTGAGTGTCCCGCTCGCGGATTCGGAGTCTGCGTCGGTCGAGGTGTTCGGTTGATTGGACATTCTCGATTTCTCGTTATTCGGCCGCCGTCCGTTCCGACGGCGCTTCCTCGTCGTTTTCGGCGTCTATCTCCTCTATCTGAACGTCGCAGCAGCTCCCGTCGTCCGAATCGGTACCGAAGAGCCGATCGAGTATCGTCATATCTATCGATATATCTCGATTTGACTTAATCTTTCTGATCGATTGAGTATCTGCTCAGATATCTCAAAGTCCCTTGAACCAGTCCGAAAACTGGTGAAACGCCACTGAATCGGTTCCCGAACTCGAGAGTATCGGACAGGTCAAAACGAGACGGCTCGATACGAGGTCATATCATTCGGCGGTCTTCTCGCCGCCGCTCTCGCCGATCCCCAGCGCCTCCAGTTCCTCCGGGTCCCCGTCGCGCGAAAGTGACGCGGGGACGACGGCCGAGACGCCCTTCACCGTCCGAATGCCCTCGATACCGGGACAGACGAGCCGCGGGCGTTCCGCGGCGTCGAGCGGCTCCCCGTCCATCGCGACCGCCAGCACGCCGTCGAGCGCGGTGTGAACGTCGAGACAGGCGCGGTAGCCGTCCGCGGTCTCGAAGGTCAGGTGCGTGGTCTCCGGCGGGACCGCGCCCCGGTCGACCACGGCCGAGACGGGCGTTCCGCGCCAGTCGGCCGTCCACCGGTCGCCCGTCGCACACCGGATCTCGACTGCGCGTTCGACGGTTTCGAGCCGACTGAAGTCGATCTCGGAGAGGGAGATCGCCGGTCCCGTGCGAGACGCCTCCGTGGTGTGACTCATGGCGAGAGCGTCAGCTCGTCTGCGCGTCGGCGCGCTCGGCGGCCGATCGCGACTCGTCGACCGTCGACCTCGCCGTCTCGCTGTGTGACCGCCGCCTGAGCGCTCCGACCGCGTCCATGACTCCCTCGGCGAGCGACTCGAACGCCCTCGACGCCTCCGCGTCGTCGTTCGAGACGACCGGCTCTCCGGTCTCGCAGGCCTCGCGGATCGACGGGTCGAGCGGGATCTCCGCGAGCAGCGGCCGGTCGAACTCCTCGGCGATCCGCTCGCCGCCCCCCGCGTCGAACACGTCGTGAGCGTCCCCGCAGTTCGGACAGACGAACGTGCTCATGTTCTCGACGAAGCCGAGCACCTCGGTGTCGTGTCTGTCGAACATCCGAGCCCCCTTCCGCGCGTTGTCCAGAGCGACGTCCTGCGGCGTCGTGACGACAACCGACCCGAGGACCGGCATCTGTTGGAGCATCGTCAGCTGCGCGTCGCCGGTCCCCGGCGGGAGGTCGACGACGAAGTAGTCGAGGTCGCCCCACCGCGTGTCGTCGTACAGCTGCGTGAGTACCTTGTCGACCATCGCGCCCCGCCAGATCACGGGGTCGTCCTCGCCGACGAGGAAGCCGATGCTCATCAGCTTCAGCCCGTGTCGCTCGACCGGGATGATGGTCTCGTCGTCCTCGGCCATGCCGGGGTGGTCGTGAACGCCGAGCATCCGCGGGATGTTCGGGCCGTACACGTCGGCGTCGAACAACCCGACGTTGGCTCCCCGCTCGGCTATCGCCGTCGCGAGGTTCACCGCGACGGTGCTCTTCCCGACGCCGCCCTTGCCGGAGGAGACGGCGATCACGTTCGGGGCGTCCTCAATCAGTCCCGCCGGCGTGTCGTCGTCGATCGCGATCGACAGCGACGGCTCGTAGCCCGCCTCGCGGACGACCTCTCGGACTCGCTCCGCGAGCCGACTCTCCGCCGGCGAGTGCGGTGCCCCGAGCGCAAGTTCGACGTGCGCCACCCCGTCGTCGACCTCGACGTCGCCCACGATTCCGAGCGAGACGATGTCCGCGTCGTCGTCGGTCCGTGACGCTCCGGTGAGCGCCGGGTAGTCTATCTGTGCTAACTCCGTTCGTAGTTCTGTGGTCATCGTGAATTCACCGTGTTGATCGCGTGGCCGTCGCGGCCGCCGTCCGTTCGTTCGCTCGCGGTCCGATCCAGTGCCGCGTCGAGCTTGACCGACGCCCGCCGCCACAGGGTCGCCTCCCGGTTCTCGGCGAGCGCGTCGAGCCGGTCGACGGCGTCTTTGTGACGGTCGCTCCCGACGAACGCCGCCCAGTCCTGTAGCGTCTCGAACTCGAAGACGAACTTCGAGTCCGCCGACGCCCGGCGGCCGCCGGTGAGCACCTCGAAGGCGGCGACCGACTCGTGTCCGACCCAACCGATGATATCCGTCGCGACCCAGGCGTCGAACCGCTCACGCCGGTCGTCGAGGATGTCGAACTCGACCTCGTAGACGACGTTTGTACTGTACATCGTTACCTCCGCTCGCCGAGTCGGTCACGGTGGGATTTCACCGTCGCGAGGGCGAGCTCGACGATCCCCGCGTAGTAGTCGTGCGGATCGGCCTGCTGGATCCGGGCCATGTAGGTCGGGAGCCACTCGGCCAGGTGCTCGTCGAGCAGCCACCACTTGGCGTCCTCGACGTCGGGCTCGTCGGCGTCGGCCTCGGTGTCGTCCATCGTCAGCAGTTCGCCGAGGAACTGCAGTTCTAAGCCGAGGTGATCCGGCGGCTCGTTGCTGCCAGTGGTGTCGACGTCCACGCCGGCCCACCGGTAGCCCTGTCTGATCTCGGTGGTGGTCTCGCTGTAGAAGCCCCCGCCGACGTACATCGACTCGTACGGCGGGTCGGGATCGCTCTCGGAGATCCCCCTGAAGAGGTGCGTGTAGGCCGTCCGGAGGGGTTCGACGTCGGCCTCGCTTCCGTCGGCGATCCGCCCGAGAGCGGTCTCTATCTCCACCGGCAGCGACTCCGCGGTCGCCAGCCACTCCCGCGCCCACGCCCCGACGGCGTCGACGCGCTCGCGGTCGGGCCGACTGAGGAGCTGCTCGCCGAGGATGCGATACACCCGGGCGTCGACCGGGCTCTCGTCGGGGGAGTCCGCCGGCTCCCGCGAGGTGGGATTGTCGGCTTCCGGTTCGGTGTTGGTGGAGCTCATCGGTTCGATCCCACCTCCGCGGGGTCAGAGACCACGGGCAGCGTCTTGGCGAACACCAGCATGACGAGCGCGACGAGTGCGGTCGTCCCCATCAGGTTCAGCCACTCGTAGATCGAGGGCGTGTACTCACCGACCTGGTACGGCAGGTCGGGGTACATCAGCCCGCCGACGATCAGCCACGTCTCCTGGTGGAGGATCCCGACGAGCATGACGCCCGTCAGGAGGGCCGTCCCCAGCAGGCTGAACCGGTCGACCGCGTGCTGTATCGTGAGGTACGCCGTCGGGACAACGATCGCGACGATCGCGAGTACCAGCAGGGGCGCGAGCGGTCCCTCGAAGATGAGTGCGGTGACGTTCGGATCGGCCATGTCGGCGGCGAACGATCCGGTCTGGATCTCGTAGAACGTCCCCAGCAGGTAGGTGAACGCGAACGCGCCGGTCACGGCACCGAACCGTCTGAGCGTCCGGTCGGTGAACACGTCGTCGAGCCCGTACGCGTAGCGGAGGACGCAGCCGACGAACAGCACCGCTGCCGCGCCGGTCGTCATGCTCGCCGCGAGGAACGTCGGCCCCTGAATCGCGCCGAACCAGTTGATGTTGACGCCGAGCGGGCCCCACAAAAGCGGGACGACCCCGCCGCCGACGACCGGGATGAACACGAGGACGAGCGCCGCGAGCCACCATGTGAGACCTTTCCCGGTCTCGGTCTCCGACGGCTCGTAGCCGATCAGCAGCGCGTCGTAGACCGGACCAAGCGCCGCCGGAAGCGCGTCCCGCTCGGAGAGTTCGTAGACGTCCGCGCGGAGCGACGCGACCAGGTAGACGACGGAGATGGTTCCGAGCCCCGCCAGCAGGATCACGTCCCACGCGATCGGCGACTGGAGGGGCAGGTAGATGAGCGTGTTGAGCACGCGGAACGGCTGCCCGAGGTCGAAGACGATGTGCAGGAAGCCGACCCCGAACGCCAGCGGCGTCAGCAGCTCGCCGATTCGGGCGTACGGCCGGTACTCGTCCATGTGGAACACGCGGATGATCGCCGACAGCGCGATGGCACCGACGCCCATCGCCGACCACCAGCTGAACGCGCCGATGTCGAGCCCCCACGGGACCCCGCCGTCGGTCCCCCAGTTGTGTAGGCCGGTGATACCGTGACCCTGCGTCAGGACGGTCACGAAGCTGTACACCATCGCGAGCACGACGAGCCCGGCGACCGCCAGCATCGCGTAGTAGCGGGGGCCCGGATCCGCGAGCGTCGCCGCCCGCCGGTCCGAGCCGGTGGGGGTACTCATTGGCCCACCTCCACGTCGGTCGAGCGGCTCTCAGGCGGGTTCTTCTCGATCTCGATGGCCTCCTGCGGGTCCTTGAACGTGTCCGCGTCCTCGATGGCGCGGGCGTCGTCGCCGGGCTCGTCGCCGATGTAGACGACGTTCGGCTCGGTGCCGCGGTCCTCGAGCAGCTTGAACGTCGACGACGAGGACTTATCCTCGAGGTGCTGATTGGGATCGCTTTCGGGATCCTCCATGTCGCCGAACTTGATCGCGTCGACCGGACAGGTCTCCTGGCAGGCGGTCGTCCCCTGCTGGCCGCGTTCGGGGTTATCCTGGCGGTGCGCACACATCGTACACTTGCTCATCACGCCCTCCGGCTGGGGGCCGGTCATCTGTGTACCGCGGGGTTCGGTGGGCTCGTCGAGTATCGGGTCGTGCCACGGCGGCTTGCCCTCGCCGGGCGCCTCGTCGCCGAGCGCCTCCGCGAAGGTGCCCGATCCGTGCGTGTCGTCGCCGTTGTGCTCGTTCGATTCGGAGCCGTACCCGTACTGGGCGTCTTCGGGGTGTTCGAACTGCGCGTAGTTGACGCCGTACGGGCAGCCGATCTCGCAGTACCGGCAGCCGATACAGCGGTCGTAGTCGGTGAGGACGATCCCGTCCTCCTCGCGTTTGAACCGCGCCGAGGTCGGACAGGCCGACGCACACGACGGCTCCGAGCAGTGCTGGCACGGCCGGGGCATGTTGGTCTGTTCGGTCTCCGGATACTCGCCCTCCTCGAAGCGGAAGACGTGCATCCAGAACGCCCCGCGGGGCGTGCTGTTCTCGACCTTACAGGCCTCCATACAGGCCCGACAGCCGTAACACCGCTCCAAGTCGATCGCCATGCCGAGTTGTGTCATCAGTCGTCACCTCCCTTGGGTTCGACCTTCGCACGGACCTGGAACGCCTGGCCGTTGTCGAGGCCGAGGTAGCCCGGGCCGCTGGGAAGGATCGTGTTACAGTGCGGCCCCTCGTCGAGGGCCTCCGTCACGCTGTCTTTCCAGGTCCCGTGGTGGGCCGGAAGGCCCAGGGAACCGAGTTTGACGCCGTCTTGAATCATCACGACGCCCTCGGCCTCGTAGGTTTCGCCGGTCTGGGCGTTGTGGGTCTCGATCGTCACCTCGTCGCCGGTCTCGACGCCGATCCGCTCGGCGTCTTTGGGGTTCAGCCGGATCGACGAGGCCGGCGCGATCTCGTTGAGCAGCTTGTTCGTGCTCGTCCGCGACTGCTTGTGCTCGATCTGGTGCCAGCTGAACAGCGTCAGGTCGTACTCGTCGGGCGAGTCGTACATCGTCGGCTGCCGCCAGGTCGGATAGGCGGTGTAATCCTGGAGGTACGGGAACTCCGCCTCCGGGTCGTCGAACTTCGAGTCGGCGAACAGTTCGTCGACGCGCTCGCCGAGCCGGAACAGCGTCTCGCTGTAGAACTCGTGTTTGGCGTCGTAGGGGTTGAAATCGCCGTAGCCGTTGTCCATCCCCCACGTGTAGGCGTAGCGGTTGCCGTCGCCGACCTCCCACTCGTTGGTGATGACGTTCCCCTCGCGGAACCAGTCGAGGTCGTGGCCCTTCGTCTTCGCCCAGCGGTCGAGGCCGTCCCGGAGGAACTCGCTCGGGTCGTCCGGCGCCTCGTCGGCGCCCGAGTACGCGTACTCTGTCCCGTCGAGCCCGAGCTCGGAGTTGATGTCGAGGACGTACTCCTCGTAGGCGTCGACCGCCTTCGCCATCTGGATGAAGATCTCCGCGTCGGGCTTGCTGTCCCACAGCGGGTCCATCGAGGGGAACCGGATGTGCTCGATGTCGGCGTAGCCGTTCCAGCCGCCGGTCGGCCCCTGGAGCTTGTCGGCGGTCGCCGCGGGCAGCACGTAGTCGGCGGCCACGTCGGCGGTCGCGCTCATCCACGGGTCGACGACGACGGTCGTGTCGACCTCGCTCATGCTCTCGATGACCGTGTCGGTCTGGGGCGCCGAGTGGACTGGGTTGGCCATCTGGACGATCCACGCCATCTCCTCGGGCTCGTAGGGGAGATTGTACTTGTCGGGGTTGGTCTGGCTGACGTGGCTCTGAGAGTACGCCGTCGAGTCGATGGGGTGGAACATGCTCCCGCCCAGCGACGGGCCGTCCGGGTTCGGCGTGATCTTCTCCGGGTGGAACGCCTGGTCGCGGAACGGCTGGCGATAGTCCTGTGGCTCGGCGTACTTGCCTTTCCGGACGCGCGTCGAACCGACCACGTCGACCGCCCCGACCAGCATCGAGGCGTGGTACTGGGCCATCGTCGTCTGGACGCCCATCTCCTGTTGGGCGACGTGGTAGCCGTGGGTCCCGACGGGTCGGTACGGGATCTCGATGCCGTTCCGTTCGACGGTCGCGCCGATCTCGGCGTTCTCGCCCCAGTCGAGGGCGGTCTGTTCGATCTCGTCGGCTTCGAGGTCGGTGATCTCGGCGGCCCACTCGGGGTCGTACTGGGAGATCTGATCGAGGTAGAGATCGAAGGCCGGACGCGCTTCGACGCCGTCGACCTCGTAGGTCCCTCGCAGTGCGACGTTCTCCGGCGACGACGCCTCCTCGTGGGCGACCGCCTCGCCGGCGGCCTCGTCCCAGACGAGTTCGCCGTCGGCCCAGGTGTACTCCTCGCCGGGGTCCTCGGCGTCGTCGGTCCGGAGGATGTGGCCTTCCTCGTCGCCTTCGGTGGCGACGAGACACGGCGCGTTGGTCGCGGTCGTCAGGTACTCCTCGTCGATGTAGCCGTTCTCGACGAGGACGCTGTTGAACGCCAGCCAGAAGGCCATGTCCGTCCCCGGCTCGATCGGGAGCCAGGTGTCGGTGTAGGGGCCGGAGTTACGCCGCTGCGGGTCGATCGAGACGCTCTCCATGCCCTGGTCGTCGCGGGCGTCGGCGACCTGTTTCGGCCACGTGATCTGACACATGTGGGCACCGCCGCCCTGAGCGACGTTGTGCCCCCAGCCGATGTAGTACTGACAGTTCTCGAAGTCGGTCTCCGAGACGCCGTGCGTGGCGAACATCAGCTCCTGGGCGCGGTATCCCGAGTCGGAACAGGTCGCGCCGTGGCCGTACTTCTCCATGCTGCCGTACTTGTCGCTCGTGCCGGTCACCCACGCGTCCTCCTGCCACTGCGGCGATTTCTTCCGGCCGACCTGGAAGACGACGCGGCGGGGGTCGTCTTCGAGTTTCGCCTTCAGGTCCTCGCCGATCTCGTCCATCGCCTGCTCCCAGCTGATCTCTTGGAACTCGCCGAACTGGCCCTTGTCGTTCGTCCGCTTGAGGGGGGCCTTGATTCGATACGGGCTGTAGACCTGTTCGATCTGGGCCTGGCCCTTCGGACAGAGCGACCCCTCCGTGCGCGGGTCGTCGGGATGCCCCTCGTACTTGACGACGCGGTTGCCGACCTTCTTGGCGACCGCCCCGCAGTCCTGCTTGCCGACCCAGCAGGCGGTCGGCACCTCCTCGTACTCCAGGCTGGTCGACTGCGCTTCGGCCTCCTGGAGGAACGACGCGCTGCCACCGATGCCCAGCGCCGCGGCCGCGACGCCGCCGGCCTTCAGCGCGTCCCGCCTCGTCAGATCGAGTCCGTCGCTACTCATCGTCGAACCCCTCCGGTTTCGTCGGCCGGTCGTCCAAGCCGAACTCGTCTTTTACCTGCTCGTGGTACTTCTCGTGGAACTCCGCTTCGTCCATCTCGCCGCGAGCGAGGCGGATGGCGTCTTTTCCCATCTCTTTGCCCAGTTCGGTGTCGTACTCGACGTCACCGAGCTGGTCTTCGGCCCAGCCGTCGAACTCATCGTCGTCGATGTCGGGTGGAGCCTCGTGGTCACGATGCATATCTACGGATTACAGCCCGGCCACCCAATGGCTACTCCTGTATATTACAGTCGTTTAAATACTATCTGAGATTTCGGAACGGAGAACGCCGTAGCGACCGGTCCGAGGAACGACTCTGATGGGGCACACCGCGTCGTCCGAGAGTCGCGCTCCGGAGCAAGCGGTGCCCCCACGACTCTCGCTGGATATTTAATAACCTACATAGTTTATCAGAATCTGTTTGATTCTTTCAATACATAACTTCAGTAACTCGGACATACCGATGGCCACGAACGACGCGAGCGAGCGCGACGGCGGGCACACGGTCTCCATAGAGATCGATCCGGGTGCCGACGTCGCGGCCGTGTTAGGCGAAATCGCGGAACTCGACGTCAACGGAGCACGGGTCCGCGACGTCAGCGGCGAGGAGAGATCGGCGGTCCCGGTCGATCCCGCAGATCTGACCGCGGTACAGCGTCAGACGCTGCTTCGAGCGGTCGAAGCCGGGTACTACTCCGACCCGCGGGAAGCGACGCTCTCGGATCTCGCCGCCGAGTTCGACATCTCTAAGTCCGCGGTGTCACAGCGCCTCCACGGCGCCGAGGCCACCATCGTCCGACGCGTGGTCGAGGGAATGGACCGCGAGGACCGCCCGACGACCCGGTTCGACCAGCGCGAGTGATTCTCGCAGCCGAACTCAACACCCCTCCCGAGCCCTCTCCAGCGTGTTCCGGGATTCGTACACCGCCGGCCCACGGAGGGGCGATTCCCTGCTACAGGACCCGATACAGCCCGGCCGCGAGGAGCGCGCCGAGGATCGGTCCCACGACGGGGACCCAGGAGTACGCCCAGTCCGACGGTCCCTTGTGCGGGAACGGGAGGACTGCGTGTGCGACGCGCGGTCCGAGGTCCCGTGCGGGGTTGATCGCGTAACCGGTGGGGCCGCCGAGCGACAACCCGATCCCGAGGACGACCAACGCGATCGGGAGCGCCGACAGCGCACCGAGCCCGAACCCGACCTCCTGTCCGTCAATGGTGATCGTCTGGAGGATCTGGCCGGACGTCCCGTCGACGAAGCCGGCGGAGTTCAGGTACAATACGGCAAAAACCAACACGAACGTCCCGATGATTTCGGTTATCAGGTTCGACGCGTAGTTTCGGATCTCGGGAGCGGTCGAGAAGATCGCCAGCTTCGCGTCCTCGGCTTCCGTGATCGCGAAGTGATCCTTGTAGGCTAGCCACACCGTAACGCCGCCCAGGAATCCGCCGAGCGTCTGCGAGGCGACGTAGAGCGGCACCTGCGCCCAGTCGAACAGCCCGGCGGCGGCGAGCCCGACCGTCACGGCGGGGTTGATGTGGCCGCCGCTGACCTGACTGATGGTGAACACGCCCATGAACACGCCGATGGCCCACCCCCACGTGATGACGATCCAGCCGCCGCCGTTCCCCTTCGTCTCGTCGAGCACCACGTTGGCGACGACGCCGCCGCCGAAGACAATGAGGATCGCGGTTCCGATGACCTCGGCCACGTACGGGTTCATCGCTCACCCGTGGTCGTCCCTGTGAGCTCCGACGGCGGAGCTGTCGTCGTCGTTTCGGCCGTCACTCGTCCGCTCGGTTCCCGCAGTCGTCGCTCGTGTATCGTTGTAGCGTTCCGTTGCATATTTTTTTACGGTCTCCCCCGTGGTAGGAGTGAATAATTCTGGGGCAAATGAATGTTGTGAATATTATAGAGGATGTATAATTGTTCATCTATTATTTTCTGATCGATACCAACGGATCACCGACGAAACGGTCCGTCTGAGGGACCGGTCTCGGCGTGGGATCAGTCGGCCGTCGCCCGCGCAAAGGCGGAGGTGGCGAGCTTTGACTCGACCGCGGTCAGCCGCTGAGACAGCGCGGACTTCGATATCCCGAGGTCCGCGGAGAGCTCCCCCAGATCCGCCTCTCGGGGGCGCGAGTAGTATCCGGCGGCGACGGCGGCGGCGGCCGCCTCGCGCTGTTTCTCGGTCAGTTCGAAGAGATTGAGGGTCACGTCGGCTCGTGGCTCCTCTCGTTCGAGCGAACCGATCCGCTTCAGCCGCCGCAGCGAGATGCCGTCGACGACCGCCTTCAGGCCGTCGACGAGGTCGGTCAGCACGTCCCGGTCGGGCAGGTACGTCTCGACGACGACGTCGTCGCCGTTGATCTCGGTGATCTGCGGAACGCAGCCGTACTCGCTGAACACCTCGCACGGACAGCGGCCCCCGACCGCGCTCGCCGCGTGGACGACCTCGGTACAGTCGTCGTCCGCACAGCCGCAGTCGTCGGGCGAAAGCGTCACGTCCGTGTGACACCGGTCGGCGGTCCGCTGCTGGCGTACCTCCACGACGTCCCGTTCGAACCCGCTCAACGGACAGTCGGCCGAGGACGACGGCTCGACTTCGAATTCGACGTACAGACGCCGTGTCGAGGCGTCATCCGGTCCCCCGGTTTCGGGTACGTCGTCCTCTGTGTTCATACCGGAGCGTGACGCCTCGGGGATAAATACACCATGACGATTCCCAACCGGTGTTAACGAGGGGACGGCACGAGAACCGCGCTCACCGAGCGGATCGAAAGGGGTTTTAACGTTTGAGCAATTACTAAATCGTGTGTCCCAAGGAGTAGTTGAGCAGAAGGGCCAGACGAACAGTGACCGTGGAATGACAGTCGACGATTCGCTGAGCGAGGAGAGCAAGCGCCAGCGCGATGGCATCGACAACGTCGGCGCGTTCGGAATGCGGACCGGGGAGTCGGACCTAGTCTTCTTCCAGGGAATCCTCCCGGAGATCAACGGGGACGTGAAGGGGTCGGAGCCGGTCGACGAGCAGATTCGGATGTGCTTAGACCGGCTCGAACTGATGCTCGAAAACCGCAGCGCGTCGCTCGATGACGTGATGAAAGTCGAGGTACAACTCGCGGATGCGGACGCTGCGGCGGTCGTCGACCGCGCGTACGAGTCGCGGTTCGACGCCGTCGAGTTCCCGCCGCGGACCGTCGTCGGCGTCTGTTCGCTGCCCGGCGGCGCTGACGTTCAGCTCGACGTGATCGCCGCCGAGGAGTGACCGCTGTGTCCGGTTCGATCCCGGGACGAAACGCGTCTCGTCTCGGCCGTCCGACGTATCGACAGAACAGGTGAACTACCCCACCCTACTCGCTCACCGCTGACGCGGTTCGCTCCTTGACGACGGGGAGTTAGCGCCTGAAAAAGTTAATCCGATCGCGGACAGAAACCTTCGGTATGCCCGAGTCCTCGTCCGACCCGCCGGCCGAGACCGATCTCGACGTCCTGATCGACGACGCGACGACGGCCGTCGACGTGAAGGCGCTGTCGGCGTTCGGATACGAGACGCGGTACCGGCTCGTTCGCCTGCTGGTCGAGACCGACGACGCCGTCAGGTTCGACGAGATCACGCCCTACGTGTCGATAAGCGACAGCGCCGTCAGCCACGCGCTCACGTTGCTCTGTGACGCCGGACTCGTCGAGAAAGAGAAGGACGGCCGCTCGCGTCGATACGCGGCGACGCGACGCGCCGAGGCGCTCGTGACCGCCCTCGACGACACGCGGCGACGCGACGCGCCGAGGCGCTCGTGACCGCCCTCGACGACACGCGGTGACCCGGATGAAGGTCCTCTGCGTCGCGGGACCCTCTGACTCGGGAAAGACGACGGTCGTCGCCGCCTTGGCCGAACGTCTCCAGGAGTGCGGGACTGTGGCGACCGTGAAACACCTCACGCACGAACCCGATGTCGACACCGAGGGGAAAGATACGGCCCGTCACCGCGCGGGCGGCGCGGTCCACACCGTCGGGCTCACCGACGAGGGAACGTGGTTCGCGACCGGTCGGGACCGGACTCTCGGCGACGTGTTGGACGAGTTCGCGCGCACGTACGACTACGCGATCCTCGAGGGATTTAGCGGGAGCGACGTACCGAAGGTCGCGTTGGGCGACCGGACCGTAGCGCCGCCCGTAGTCGCGGAAGCTGTGACAGCGGACGATCTGGACCTCAACGACGTCGTCCGTGTCATCGACCGGTTACCGTCGTACGATCCGGAACGTTCCCCGGATCGCGGCGACGAGTAACTGGGAAGGGTGTCCGGGGGATCGCTTCGATGGTGCGAGACGAAGGAGCCCCCGAGCTGCTGTCGGTCCCGATCGTCGCACGGGAAGGAACGAGTATCCGGAGGCGATCAAGGATGAGTGGCCCTCTAATTCAGTAAATACTCAATTATTCTTGGATGCGTTCAGAGGGGGTTTGGATTGAGCCTTTACCACACTCCCCAAAATCAACGTGTTCCCGAATAATATGGTGTTTTATACGTAGTTGGTCCAGATCGACTCGATAAGAGAAAACTACAAGTGTATGAAAGCTAAATCGGAGAGTACAGCATGAACGATAATGATACTCTGTCGGCGACCCGGCGGCGGCTCCTCGCGACCGTTGGGACGGCCGGCGCCGCCTCCGTCGCAGGATGCGGGTTCCAAGCTCCGCGGGCCGACGACGGGAGCGACGCGCCGGCCGAGTCGCCGACCGCGCGGGTCGACGGGCTCGAACGATATCCCCGTATCCGGGTTGGGAGTGTCGACGAGCTGGCGGAGGGCGACGTCGAGACGTTCGCCTACCCGCTCGACGGCACCGAGAACTTCCTCACCCGTATCGCGGGCGAAGCGTGGGGCGGCGTCGGCCCCGAGAACAGCATCGTCGCCTTCAGCGGGCTCTGTACGCACATGGGCTGTCCCGTTCAGGGACAGGTGAAACCCGAACGGGAGATGGCCGGCCCCTGTCCGTGCCACTACACGACCTTCGACCTCTCGAAAGGCGGGCTCGTCGTCAGCGGGGCGGCGACGACGGACCTCCCGCAGATCCGACTCGAAGTTGAGGACGGCGATGTCTACGCGACGGGCGTCGACGGGCTGTCGTACGGCTACCGGGACAACCTACGGGACGGAGAACCCGTCACCGCGGAGGAAACGGAGGGATAAGATGGCGGATAACCCACACACGAGCCAGGTCCCCATTCCACCCACGGACGCCGAGAGGAGCTCGCGGTCGTGTCGGTACTGTATCGTCGGCTGCGGCTACGAGGTGTACAAGTGGCCCGTCGGCGAGGGGGGAGGCCCGACCGCCGACGAGAACGCGCTCGGGATCGACTACCCGGCGGGCTACGGCGAGTGGCCCTCGCCGAACATGCACGAGATAATCGAGGAGAATGGGAGGGAGTATCACGTCCTGTTCGTCCCCGATACCGAGTATCCGGTCAACGAGGGGTCACACTCCATTCGTGGCGGGACGCAGGCGCAGTCGCTGTACTCTCCAAACAACGAAGACTACGACGACCGCCTGAAACAGCCCCAGATCCGGATCGGCGGCGATCTCGTCACCGTCGATTGGGACACCGCTATCGAAGCGTGGGCCCGGGCCACCGAGATCGCCACGGAGAACGGCGAGAACCCGAACGGCTACGGACAGAAACTGTACTTCTATCAGTTCATCGAGAACACCTTCGCCGGGACGAAGCTCTGTCACGACGTCATCGGCTCGCCCAACTGGGGCGGCCACAACCGTCCGGCGCTCACGACGGAAGTCCCCGGGCTCGTTAACGCCGGCCTCGCACAGTGGTCCTACGCCTACGAGGACGCCGCGGAGGCGGACACCATCGTGCTGGCGGGAGCCGATCCCAAGGAGAATCAGGACGTCATCTTCAGTAAGTGGATAAACGAGGAGGGCGACGCCGACATCGTCTTCATCGATCCGCGAAAGAAGTTCACCGCGAACTACGCCGAGAACAACGGTGGGATCCACCTCCAGGTCAACGAGGCGACGGACCCGATCCTCCTGAACGCCATCGCGCGCCACATCGTCGACCAGGGCTGGCACGACGAGGGGTTCATCGAGGAGTGGGTGATGGACAACCGGGAGACGATCGATGAGGAAGGGTGGTACCAAGAGGAGTTCGGGCTGACGCCCGAGGAGTACTACGATCTCTTAGACGATCCCCGCTACGCCCCCGAGAACGCCACCGAGACGACCGGCGTCCCGGCCGAGGAGATCCGCGAGGCCGCCGAACTCATCGCCCAGCCCGAGGCCGAGGAGACGAACACGCTGTTCATGCTGGAGAAGGGACTCATCTGGGGCTGGTCCCACGAGAACACCGGCGCGATGGCGAACCTGACGCTCATCACCGGCAGCGTCGGTCGCCCTGGTACCGGTATCACCCGCGCCGGGGGCCACCAGGAGGGCTTCTGGACGAACGGGGCCGCGGGGGACGCCATCGCCGAGCGTTCGACGCAGACCTTCGACGGCGAGAACGTCGAGGACGTGACGGTCGCGCCGAACACGGTCGAACGCGTCAGGGACGGGGAGATCAAACACTGGCACGTCATCGGTAACGATCCGGCTCGCCACTCGTACGCGACGCAGGATCTCCGGAACGCGATCCGGGAGCGCACGAGCGGCGCGCAGCCGCAGACCGCCGACATCGACGAGATCGAACGCGCATTCCGCGAGCGCATCGAGAACGGCGGCATGGTCGTTACCCATCAGGAGTTGTACGCCAACACGACGACCCAATACGCCGACATCGTCCTGCCGGCGACGGCGGTCGAATCCGGCGAGGGCGGCGATTACCACCGCTGGAACGGCGAACGTCGCTTCCGTCAGTATCAGGGCTTCATGGAGGGCCCCTCCGGCGCGAAGGAGGACTGGGAGATATTCTCGATGATGGGCCAACGGCTCGGTGCCGACGACATGGACTGGGACGACTCCCGAGAGATCTTCAACCTGATCTGCGAGGAGTATCCGGGCGCCGGGGGCGATCACTCCCTCGAAGGGATCGCGCCCGCCGCCGAAGCGAACGACATGACGCCGGCCGAGTACATGGAGACCGTCGAAGAGGGCGTCCAGCAGCCGATCTACGAGGAGAACGGCGAGGTACAGGGGACGCCCCGAATCCACGCCCCGGACGGCGAACGCGAGGTCATGGATCACCGGTTCCACACGAGCACGGGCGAGGCGATCCTCCAGCGTGTCGACTGGGATCGGGTCGTCGACACCGACGAAGGGACGACGATCGGCGACGTCTACGAACGGCTCAGTCCCGGCGATGACGAGATCTGGGTGACGAACGGCCGACTCCAGCACCTCTGGCAGAACATGTACACCCACCAGCGGCTGGAGTACGTCCAGAAGCGCTTCCCGCAGAACGTCCTCCAGCTTCATCCCACCGACGCGGCCGAACGAGGGATCGAAGCCGGCGATCTCGTCGAGATCGTCAACGACGACGTCTTCAACATCAACGGCGAGAACACCCAAGGCAGCTTTACCGCGGTCGCCTACGTCGTCGACGAGGACGACGCGGCTCAGGGACAGCCCGTCTCGGAGGGGTTGGCGTACACGTACTGGCTGTATCCGGACCAGGTCAACAACGACATCAACCCGGCGTACCTCGATCCCGCAAATCCCAATCCCGGCTACAAGTACGGGAAGGGGAAGATCAGACGCCTCGGCGAGAGCGAGGTCAAAGACGAAATGAGCTTCAAGCCGATGAACATCGCCCCAGAATGACGGTGACCGAGCACACCGCCGCACTCAACGACGGCGAGTTCGTCCGGATCGAGTACACGGCGCGCACGGCGGCGGGCGACCGCGTCGTCGACACGACCGATCCGTCTGTCGCGGCGGACGCCGACCTGGTCGGGATCGAGGCCGACGGTCCGATGGTCGTCGTCCTCGGCGAGGGACACCTCTTCGAACCCGTCGAGGAGGCGGTTCGCGAGGCCGGCATCGGCGGATCCGCGACGGTCAGGGTCGGCCCGACGGAGGCGTTCGGGGAACGCGACCCGCGAAAGGTCGAGACGGTTCCGGTGGGGCTCGTCCCGCCGGAGAAGCGGGAGGCAGGTCGAACCGTCTCAGTCGCCGGACGCGACTGCGTGATCGAGTCGATCGACGAGGAGACGGTCACGCTGGATTACAACCACTCGTTGGCCGGCGTCACGCTGGAGTACGAAGTCTCGGTCTTGGAACGACTTCCCGATGGAGACCGGGCGGCCGGGCTATGCGCGCTTCATGGACTCGACGCCGACGTAACGCTCTCGGAGCGCGAACTATCGATTTTCGTCGCGGGGACTGAGCCGTCGCCGGAGCTCGACCGCCGGCTGCGGGCGTTCGTCTGCGACGCGAAACAGTTGCTGCCGGTCGACGCTATCACCATCGATCAGACGTACGCGGAATAAGTCACACTAACGCGGACACGTGGGACGCGAGCGGTCGTCGACATGGCTGCGTTTTCGACGCCGCCGATGTCAGGTTGTCCGCGGATACGTGAGAGAGCTCCATACAGGAGTACAACCTTCGCTGAGAGGGGTTGTTCGGAGTTCAAAATGTTTTAATATATGAGCAGATGCTCATCTATTATGAGATCGGAGACGACAAAAATCGGCGATAATTCGGAACGAACCGGGAGTACGAGCAGTAGCAACCTTCTAAGTGGAAGATGAACCCGTACGTCGCGGAAGTCATCGGGACTGCGATCCTCATCATCTTCGGAGGCGGCGTCGTCGCCAACGTCGTGCTCGACGAGACGAAAGGGAACGGCGGCGGCTGGATTGTCATCACGTGGGGATGGGCGATCGGGGTGTTCATGGGCGTATTCACTATCAGTCAGGTCAGCGGCGGTCACATCAATCCCGCCGTGACGATAGGACTCGCCGCCGCGGGTCTATTTGACTGGACGCAAGTCCCACTCTACGTGGCAGCACAGACGCTCGGTGGGTTCTTGGGTGGCATAGTCGTGTGGCTGGCATACAGAGACCACTTCGCGGTTACGGAGGACGAGGGCGCGAAACTGGCGATCTTCTCGACCGCTCCCGAAATCCGGAATTATTCGTCCAACCTGATAACCGAGATCATCGGTACGTTCGTCCTAGTGTTCGGCGTTCTATATCTGAATTCTGCCGGCTTCTTGAACGAGACATCTGGCGAGATCCTTCAGACGATCACTATCGACGGGCAGGAGGTCGGATTCGGCCTCGGCGCGCTCTCGGCGCTGCCGATTGCCTTGGTTGTACTCGGCATCGGGTTGTCTCTAGGCGGTCCCACGGGCTACGCTATCAACCCCGCTCGTGACCTCGGACCGCGCATCGCACACGCAATCCTTCCGTTCCCGCACAAAGGCCCGTCGGACTGGGCGTACTCATGGGTTCCCGTTGTCGGACCGATCCTCGGTGCGCTCCTCGCAGCCGGGCTCTACCACCTGCTCTGAGACGAGGTGTGGCTGCCGAACAGCCGGTACCTTCTCGGGGCCGTTCAGCGATACCGATAGTTTAGCAGACGTACTTGTCGTTCAAAATACAGGCCTCCTGCCAGTCCTTGTAATTCTTCGAAGAGCTTTAATACTTGAGCAACTGTTCATCTATTATGGGACAGCGAACAACAGAAGTCGACTCGGACAAGAATCGCGCCGCCGATATGAACATCGACCCAACGTTGAGCGAGGAGAGCAAGCGCCAGCGCGACGGAACGGATAACATCGGAGCGTTCGGGAAGCGGACAGGCTCGTCTGATCTACGCTTTTTCGAGGGTATCCTTCCCAAAGTCGACGGCCAAATTCTGGGTGATCATTCAATCGAAGAGCAATTCTCGACTGCGCTCGACAACCTCGAATCCGCTCTTGCCGACAACCGAAACGCGACGTTTGGCGACGTGATGAAACTCGAGATTCAGCTCACGGATCCGAGCGCCGCGGAGGCGATCGATCACGTCTACGAGTCGCGGTTCGACGACGTCGAGTTACCGCCGCGGACCGTCGTCGGCGTCTGCTCGCTCCCCGGCGGTGCGGACGTACAGCTCGACGTGATCGCGGCCGAAGAGTAGCCGTCTCCTCCGATACACTAATTATGAGCGCTCACCCGTCCACACACCGGTATCGCCCGCCAGTCGATTCGTCCGTCATCACGGAGGTGGGACCGTCGTGAGCGACGCCGTTCACGAACATGGACCGAACTGCGACTGCGAGTCATGCGGCGACCCGCGGTCGATGGACTTCCTCGACAAGTACCTCACCGTCTGGATCTTCGGCGCGATGGCGATCGGGATCGGTCTCGGCTACATCGCGCCGTCGGTCACCGGCCCGATCCAAGACCTCCACCTCGTCGAGATCGGGCTGGTGTTGATGATGTACCCGCCGCTTGCGAAGGTCAACTACGGACAGCTCCCCGCCGTCTTCAAGAACGTGAAGGTGCTCGGACTGAGCCTCGTCCAGAACTGGCTCATCGGGCCGACCCTCATGTTCGGGCTGGCGGTCGTGTTCTTCAGCGGGCTCGTTCCCGGACTCCCCGCCCGTCCCGAGTTCTTCCTTGGGCTGGTGTTCATCGGGATGGCCCGCTGTATCGCGATGGTGCTCGTCTGGAACGAGCTCGCGGAGGGCTCGAACGAGTACGCCGCGGGCCTCGTCGCGTTCAACAGCGTCTTCCAGATCCTCACCTACGGCGTGTACATCTGGTTTTTCGCGCTCGTCCTCCCGCCGCTGCTGGGCATGGAGTCGCTGGTCGCGGGGATCTCCGAGTTCGGGATCAGCCCGCGACAGGTGTTCGAAGCGATCGCGGTCTTCCTCGGGATCCCCTTCGCCGCGGGAATCGCCTCGCGGTTCGTGGGGACGCGGACGAAGGGCGTCGAGTGGTACGAGGAGACGTTCGAGCCGCGGATTAGTCCGCTCACGCTCATCGCACTGCTGTTCACCGTAATCGTGATGTTCGCGATGCAGGGCGAGCGCATCGTCGCCCAGCCGAGTGACGTCCTCCTGATCGCGGTCCCGCTCACGATCTACTTCGTCGTGATGTTCTTCGTGAGCTTCGGGATGGGCCGCGGGATCGGTGCCGACTACTCGACGACGACCGCGATCGGCTTCACCGCCGCGAGCAACAACTTCGAGCTCGCGATCGCCGTCGCCGTCGCGGTGTTCGGTGTCGGCTCCGGCGTCGCGTTCGCGACGGTCATCGGTCCCCTCATCGAGGTCCCGGTGCTGCTCGCCTTGGTGAAGGTCGCGCTGTACCTCCAAGACAGGTACGACTGGCAGGGGTACACGACCGGCCAACTAAACGAACCGACCGCAGACGGGGACGGGACATCAGGGTCGACGGCCGACGACTGACCCGGAACGCGCTCAGACGCCCGGGACGCCGAGCGCGGTGATCCCGAGGTTGAGAACGTCGTTCAGCACGAAGATGACCGCCAGCGCGGCCGCCCACGCGACGACGCCCATGATCGCGGCCTTCACCCAGCCGCCCGGGTAGCGCCACTTGATGACCCACACCCACGCGACCAGCGCGACGAGCGAGCCGACGATCGGTATCAGCGATCCGATCGCCCAGGCGACGGCCCCGATCAGCGCCGTGACCACCGCGTGCGAGTAGTCGTCGACGTCGGCGACGACGCGGCCGCTGACGTAAATTCCCAGTCCACCCACCAACAGCGCGACGACGAACGAGACGATCGCTCCCAGTACCATGGGTGTCCCGTCTCACTTCCGGGGGATATAACACGGGGACAGAATCGTTTCCGGTGACACGTCCGGACGAAGCCCGCGCGGCGAGGGTCCGACCCCCGACCTACCCCGAGTCGGTCAGTACAGCAGTTCGTCGTCGTTCTCGATCATGTACAGCGACCGGGCGGCGATGTTGACCGCGTGGTCGCCGACGCGTTCGAGGTCGCGGATCGTGAGCAGGAGCCGCGAGACGTTCCGCATCGTCCCCTCCACGTCGGCCTCCTCGCGCAGTTCGTCGCGCTCGATGAGGTCGCGGACGACGAGCTCGCTCGCCGCCTCGCAGGCGGCGTCGACCTCGTCGTCGGCCTCCGCGACGGCGTGACACAGCTCGGGGTCGGACTCCGCGTACGCCGCCATCGCCTGCTCTAACATCTCCAGCGTGTCGTCGCCGATGCGCTGGACGTCGACGTCGGGGAACACCTCGCGGTCGGCCCGCTTTGCGTACTCGCCGAGATTCGTCGCGAGGTCCGCGATCCGTTCGAGGTCGGTGATGATCTTGAACGACGCCGCGATGAACCGCAGGTCGCCGGCGACCGGCTGCTGGAGCGCGATGAGGTCCGTACACTGGCCCTCCAGCTCCAAGTAGAGTTCGTTGATCTCGGCGTCGCCGGTGATCACCTCCTCGCCTAGCTCGCCGTCCTGCCGTTCGAGGGCGTCGAGCCCCATGCGGAGGCGCTCGGCGACCACCTCGCTCATGTAGAGGACGTCGTCGCGGAGTCCCTCCAGTTTCGTCTGGTACTCTTCGCGTGGCATCGTGTTGGCGTATCCGCCACGCCGGACGCACAAAAACACGTCGGCGATAGCGAGATACCGGACGTAATTTCTGGTTATCCGGCGTACGGTCGAACGCTGCCAGTGTGTCCGGTAATTTATGTGTCGGGGAGAAACGGACCGCCATGTCACGCGAACTCGACTCGTCGCGACGACGGATGCTGCGCGGCGTCGCGGCCGGCGTGACGGCCGGGACCGTCGCGGGATGTACCGGTGGCGGCTCGGACGGCACGGGGAACGGAACCGACGGCGGAACGGGCGACGGCGAACCGGTCGCCGGCGGAGAGCTTGTGTACTCACAGCAGGTGTCGCCGATCGAGTTCGACCCGATCGTCGTCAACGACATCTACTCGCAGCAGGTGTGCTCGCAGGTGTTCGAGCCGCTGTACGCCTACGACGAGAGCACCAACCCCGTCCCGCACCTCGCACGCGAGGAGCCGACCGTCGAGCGCGACGGGACGCGGTACGTCGTGGAACTGCGTGACGGGCCGCGCTTCCAGAACGGCGAGCCCGTCACCGCCGAGGACGTCCGCTACTCGTTGCTCGCACCGGTCGAAGAGGAGACCGCCAACGCGCCGGACGTCGAGATGATAGACAGCGTCGAGGTCGTCGACGACCGGACGGTCCAGATCGATCTCCAGTACGGCTACGGCCCGTTCTACACGCTCGCGCTGACGCGGAACGTGGTGCCCGAGTCGGTCCGGGAGGCGGACAAGGAGGCGTTCAACCTCGACGCGCCGGTCGGCTCCGGACCGTTCGAGTTCGACGACTGGACGGAAGGGGAGTTCGTCGACCTAGTGAAGTGGGACGACTACTGGGGTGACCCGAAGCCGTACCTAGACCGGCTCCGGTTCGAACCCGTTGAGGAGAGCACGACGCGGGTCGTCTCCTTAGAGACCGGCGAGTCGGACGTCGCCGACGGGATCACCCCCCAGACGTGGGAGACGGTCGAGAGCGCGGACAACATGTCGCTCCAGTCGGAGCCGGGCATCTCCTACTACTACATCGCGTTCAACTGTAACGAGGGACCGACGACGGACCCGCAGGTCCGGGAGGCGATAGATTACGCCGTCTCGATGGACCAAGCGGTCTCGAACTTCATCGAGCCGGCCGGGGAACGCAACTACGCGCCGGTCCCGCTCCCGGTCGCCGACTCGTGGGACTTCCCCGTCGACGAGTGGGCGGATATCGGTCACGACCGCGATGTCGACCGGGCCGCAGAGCTGCTCGCGGACGCCGGCGTACCCGAAGACTACGGCTTCCGGATCATCGTCCCGCCGGACGACCTCCGCGAACAGATCGGCGTGTCGGTCTCGAACGGGCTGAAGGAGGCCGGCTACGACGCCGAGGTCCGCCGGTACGACTGGGGGACGTTCCTCGACACCTACGACACCGGAAACGAGGACGACTACAACATGTACGCGCTGGGGTGGCTCGGCGGGCCGGACCCGGACTCGTACGTGTACAACCTGTTCCACGACGAGCAGATCGGTGCCACCAACGGGACCTACTACGAGAACGACGACCTCATGGAGGAGATCATCGCCGCGCGCCGCGCCAGCGACATCGACGAGCGACGCGAGCTGTACGAGTCGATCATTCCGACGGTGCTGGAAGACCGGGTCCACCTCCCGAGCTACAGCCTCCGCGTCTCCATCGGCGTCCGCGACCACGTCAACGACTTCGTCGCCCACCCGCGCTCGCAGTACAACCCGCGGATCCTGAGCGACTACAACAACGTCTGGCTCGACCAGTAGCGACCCTCGTTCGCGGCGCGGACTCGGTCGAAGCGTTCAAATCCCGCCGCGACGACGGCTCGGACATGGAGAACTTGGAAGACATCGTCCTCGACGAGAACGAGGAGGCGCTCGCGCCCGCAGTGGTGATCGCGACCGTCGCGCTCCTCGCGGTGTTCGTCGTCGGTATCCTGGTCTCGGTCGTCGGACTCGTCGCCTGACCGGCCCGCCCGACTCGTCGCTTGACCGATCCGCTGAAACGGCGGCGACGAGCGTCTCCCCGGTCGGGACGGTCGGCTCCGTCCCCGACGCTTTTGACTCCTCCCCGGGTGAAGCCGATATGGACAGTCGGATACTCAGGGATCTCCTCGACCGCAACGACGACCACGTCGATGCGCTCGCGCCCGGCGTCTTCGACCGCCACCGCGAGGGTCAGCGCCCCGGCGTAGTCTCCGTCTGCTGTTCCGACTCGCGCGTCTCGCAGGAGGGGATGTTCGCCGTCGACGAGCCGGGGTTCCTCTTCACCTCCGGCGCGATCGGGAACAGCGTGAGCGCGCTCGTCGACGGCGAACGGGTTCTCGACGGGAGCGTGGCGTATCCGCTCCGTCACACCCACACCGAGATCATCGTCGTGGTCGGCCACACCGGATGCGGCGCGATAGACGCCGCGCTCACGGCGGCCCGCACCGGCGAGTTCCCGGCCGAACCGGGCGTCCGCGCGGACATCGAGGCGTTGCTGCCGATCGTCGAGCGCGGACTCGACGACCCCGCCGTCGTCGGCGAAGCGGGCGACGGGGCGACCGACGCGGAGACGGACCGCGACGAGGAGACGAGCCGCGACGCGGACGACGGCGAGACCGTCCCCGATGCGGACGGCGATGCCGCTTCCTCGGTCCGTGACCGGCTCGTCGAGTACAACGTCCACGAGCAGGTCGCGTTCGCCCGCGAGCGCGAGGAGGCGGCGGATGCGACGGTGTACGGCTTCGTCTACGACCTCCACGGCGTCTACGGCGGTCGCGACGGGACCGCCTACCTCGTCAACGCCGACGGGGAGCGGGACCCGGCGGCGCTGCGCGAGCTCGTCGGCGAAGCGCGCGCGGACCACGTCGCGTCGCTGCTGTAGCGCGACGTCGCCCCGCGACGCCTCGGCACCGACGCCGACTCGACTCCGCGGACCGGAGACCGCATCCGACAACCGTTTCACCGCGACGCCCGAACGGGATTCAAATGGACCGACGCGTCCTGTTCGCGACGCTAATCCTGCTGGCCGGCGGCGCGACCGGCGTCGGCGTGGCGCTTTTCGCCTTCGTCGGCGTCGACGACGCCACCACGGAGACCACGATCGTCTGGGAGTCCGAACCGGCGGCCGGCGACGACGGCAGCGGCGCGGCGATCGCGACGGTCGACGGGGACCCGCTGCTCCTCCGGCCGGCGGTCGAGAACGGCTCGCGGGTCGTCAGCGCGACGGTCGTCGGGACCGACGAGACCGCTTGGACGGTGCCGATTTCCGGGCCGGACGCCGACCGCGGCGGCGGCGCGAACGGGAGCGACGACGACCCGATCGGTGTCAGCGGACTCACCACAGGGACGCTCGGCGGCGACCCCGTCGTGGCGCTCACGACGGCTCCGGGGTCACTCGTCGTCGTCGACGCGACCGACGGGAGCCGACGGTTCGCGGTCGACACCGGTGGCCCCGGCGGATTCCGCCCCGCCATCGGAGACCTGACCGGCGACGGGAGTCAGGAGGTCGCGGCGGCGGCGACCGACGGGAGCGTCCGCGTCGTCGACCGCGAGGGCGACGCCGTCGCCGAGGCCTCGCTGTCGGGCGAGGTCAATCACCGACCACTCATCGTCGAACCGGACGCCGAGGCCGGTGAGCGCGGCGGACTCGCGGTGCTGACGACCGCCGGCGACCCGGCGACGGTCCACCTGCTCGACGGGCGCGGCGAGACGCGCTGGACGACGACACCGAGCGTGAACCCCCTGAGCTGGAACGCCGCGGACAGTCAGAACGGGCCCGTGATAGCCCTCGGCGGGTCGAACGGTAACTTGGAGACCATCGAGACGAGCGACGGGTCGCTCCGGTACGAGATCGGTCTTCAGGACGAGCCGGTCGCGGTCGGCGACGCGGACCCCGGTCGGGTGTACGTCGGGGGGTCGGGGAGCGTGTGGGCAGTGAGCCTACTCGACGGCGAGGTCGTCTGGAAACAGCAGTACGGCGCGTCGACGCGGATCAACGAGCCGCGCATCGGCGACGTCGACGGCGACGGTGATATCGGTCCGGTCGCGGCCAACCGCAACGGCGAGATCCTCGCGATGACCCGGAGCGGAAGCGTGGTCGCCCGCGGCGGTCCCGACGTCGTCGTTTACGGCGGGCCGCTGTTCGCCGACGTCGCCGACGACGCCGGCGACGAGGTGATCGTGGTCGCGGACGACGGGACCGCGATCGCGGTCGACACCTGAACTGCCGACGGACGTGTCCGTCTGTTTATAACTGCTGAGAGAGCGGAAACCGAACGACTGCGGGGGGTTCGAAGATCATATTCACCGGAAACTCGGTGTGTCGATTGAGCGAAAGCTACGCGGGATAGCGGGCGGTGCGTCGCCGCGAAAAGTTCCGAAACGGCAGCGCGGCCGTCAGTGGTCTTCGTCCTCGTACACCCACGCCGAGGTGTCGAGGTCGTAGTCGACGAGTTCCTCCTCGTCGAAGAACAGGTCGATCTCGCGCTCGTTCGCGCCCTCGTCCTCGTGGTCCGACGCGTGGATCACGTTGTGGCCGAGGTCTAAGCCGAAGTCGCCGCGGATCGTGCCCGGGGCGGACTCGGCGGGGTCGGTCTCGCCGACCATCGCGCGGACCTGTCGGGTCGCGTCCGCACCCTCCCAGACCATCGCGAAGACGGGACCGGAGGTAATAAACTCGACGAGACCGTCGAAGAATGGCTTGTCCTCGTGTTCACCGTAGTGTTCGTGGGCGAGCTCCTCGTCAATCCGCATGAACTTCCCGCCGACGAGCTTCAGCCCGCGGTCCTCGAAGCGAGAGACGATCTCGCCGATGAGTCCGCGCTGGACGCCGTCGGGCTTGACCATCACGAAGGTGCGCTCGTCGTGGTGGCTCATTCCTGGCCACCCTGACGGCGACCTTCCTCGGTCCATTCGAGGTCGCGCGCCTCGCGGCCGAGGAGGTAGTTCTTCTCCGCCTTCGAGTCGACGAAGTGGAGGATCTGTCCGTCCTTCTTCACGAACATCGTGCCCGTGCCGGGCTCGATCTCCTCGCCGGTGTAATCACAGGTGCGTGTCTCGACCATTGGTTATCGACCTCCGATGGAGTCGGCGTCGCGCTGGGTCTCCCGCAGCTGGAGCACGTCGCCCAGACGGACGGGACCCAGAACGTTCCGGGTGATGATCCGTCCCTGGTTCGATCCCTCTTGGATGCGGCACTTGACCTGCATGGCCTCGCCGTGCATCCCGGTTTTGCCGACGACCTCGATGACCTCCGCGGTCGTCGAGTCGCCGGTGCCCTCTTCTGCGCTCATGGGAGGTTATCGAAGCTCCGCGACCTTCTCGCCGATGTCCTCGACGTCGTCGGCGGCGTCGCCGGCGTCGACGACGGCGGCGGCGGCCGAGCCGACTTCGAGACCGGCGGCCTGACCGACCTCGTCCTGCGTGTCGACGAAGACGACCGGAATCCCCTTCTCCTCGGCGAGTTCGGGGAGGTGCATCACGATCTCTTCGGGGGAGACGTCCTCGGCGACGATGACGAGGTCAGCGTTGCCGCGCTCGACGGCTTTGGTCGTCTCGTTGGTTCCTTTCTTCACTGTGCCGGTGTCTCGGGCGACCTCGAGCGCTTCGAGGGATCGCTCCGCGAGGTCCGCCGGTGTGTCGTAGTCTACGTAAACGGGCATATGTTTCTCCTATCCTCCGTGTAGGCTCGCGTGTCCGTCCCGTGGTCGGTCCCTATCGGAACGGCACATCATCGACCCCACAGAGGCTGTGCGCTGTCGTAGTCAGGACATCCATAAAAGCGCTTTCAATGTCCTGCGCGTGTGCGAGCGCGGATCACGGGGAGAACCCGCGGACGGAATCGGAGAACGCGCGATCGGACTCCGCGTTTTTTATGCCCGGCTCGCACCTCCCTTCGCGTATCGAATGGTTCGTCTCGTTCACTACTCCGACATCGAGAACGTCTTCGACGACCCCGAGCGGGCGGCCCGCCTCGCCGGCCGCGTCCGGGCGCTCTCGGGTCCCGACGCCGCGGTCGTCGCCACCGGCGACACGACCGCGCCGGGCGTCCTCTCGCTGGTCGCGACCGGCAGGCAGGTCCTCGACTTCTACGAGGCGACCGACACCCTCCTCGACACGTTCGGCAACCACGAGTTCGACTACGGACCGGACGCGCTCCGCGACCTCGTCGCGGACGCGCCGGCGACGTTCGTCTCCGCGAACGTGCGCGATGAGAACGGCGGGCCGTTCGGCCGCGACGAGGGCGTCGTCTCGTGGGCGGTCCGCGAGGTCGACGGCGAGCGGGTCGGGTTCGTCGGCGTCACCGATCCCGCGACCGACTCGCTGAACCCGATGGCGGCCGACCTCTCGTTCGACGACCCCGTCGCGGCCGCCGGAGAGGCGCTGGCGGAGATGCGGGCGTCGGTCGCGGACGAGGGCGAGAGCCTCGATCACGCGGTCGTCCTCTCGCACCTCGGCGCGGGCGACGACGACCTCGCCCGCGAGCTGGACGTCGACGCGGTCCTCGGCGGGCACGTCCACAGCCGCCGGAACGAGACGGTCGCGGACACGGTGCTGGTCCGGCCCGGCGTCAACGGCGAGGCGGTGGCCGACGTCGACCTCGACGCCGAACCGCCGACGGCGACCCTTCACGAGCCGGACGGGGCCGACCCCGCGCCGGGGCTGGCGGACGCGCTCGCGGAACGGATGGCCGCAGCCGACCTCGACGAGGTCGTCGACACCGTCGACGGGCCGATCGAGCGGTCCGGCGAGGTGGTCCACGGCGGGGAGTGCCGCGTCGGCAACTTCGTCGCGGACGCGTTCCGGTGGGTCCACGACGCCGACGTGGGGCTGTCGAACGCCGGCGGCCTCCGACAGGGCGACCCGTTCGACGGCGACGTGACGAAGGCGGACCTAATCTCCCTGATCCCCTTCGAGGAACCGGTGACCCTCACCTCGGTCACCGGCGGGGAGCTCCACGACGTGCTCCGCGAGATGGCCGCGCCCGACGTGGACTTCGGCGAGGACGACTGGTGGCACGGGCACGTCTCGAACGCCCGCCTCGTCTGGGACGCCGACGCCGAACTAATCTTAGAGGCGACCGTCGACGGCGAGCCGATCGACCCCGACGCGCGCTACACGGTCGCGGTCTCGGAGTACCTCCTCCACTCCGAACACGAGTTCCCCACGCTCTCCGAGCGGCACCGGATCGACGAGGCCGACATCCAGTACGAGGTGCTCGCCGCCTACGCCCGTGAACGCGGCATCGACCCGGAGATCGAGGGCCGGATCGAGATCCGGAACCGCACCGCGGCGAGCGACGACGACTGACTGCGGCCGCGACGACACTCGGTTATAAATAGACGCGGTGGCGCGTGCCGGTGAGCGCCGCAGCGCGGCGCGAACCGCCCGCGCGAGGGAGTCGCTGGCCCCGGATCGAAGCGGAGGTGCCAGCGACGAGGCTGGGGAGGTGTGAGGTGCTGTGCGGGGTGGGACTCGAAGGGGCAGCCGCGAACTCGTCACACGCTCGCTGCGCTCCTCGGTCGTTCGCGTTGCTCACTCCCTGCGGTGCTTGCGTCGCCTGTGACGAGTTCGCGGCTGGGGCTTCGGGAGTGTTCTCCACCGTGTCAGTCAGGACCGCGTCACAGCGAGCGGCTAGGGCTTCGGTGGCGTTCGTGTCGGTCAGCAGTTCGTGAGCGAAACCGACACCGCACCGCCGGACGGCCGTGATCTCCCACTCGGCCTATTCCAACTCCACGTCGACACCGGTCTGGATCCCCGCCGCCCTCACCGTGTTGTAAAGGAGCATCGCGCGCGTCATCGGGCCGACGCCGCCGGGTACGGGCGTGATCGCGCCCGCGACCTCGCTCGCCGACTCGTAGTCGACGTCGCCCACCAGCTCGTACCCCTTCTCCGTGTCCGCGTCGACGCGGTTGATCCCCACGTCGACCACGGTCGCGCCCTCCTTGAGCATCGACCCGTCGACGAACTCGGGGATGCCGGCGGCCGCGACGACGATGTCCGCGTCCGCCAGCTTCGCCTCTAGGTCCTCGGTCCGCGAGTGACAGACCGTCGTGGTCGCGTTCCCGGTCGGGGACTTCTGGATCAGCAGGTTCGCCATCGGCTTGCCGACGATGTCGGAGCGGCCGACGACGACCGCGTCCGCGCCCTCCGTCTCCACGTCGTACGCGTCGAGCAGCTTCTGGACGCCGTGCGGGGTACACGGCTTGAAGCGGGCGTCGCCCGCGACGAGGCGGCCGACGTTCTCGGGATGGAAGCCGTCCACGTCCTTCTCGGGGTCGATCCGCCGGAGGACCGTCCGCTTGTCGACGTGGTCCGGCAGCGGGAGCTGGACGAGAACTCCGTGAACGTCGTCGCGCTCGTTGAGGTCGTCTATCGTCTCGTACAGCTCCTCGGCCGGCGCGTCCGCGTCTATCTCGACGTGGATCCCCTCGATCCCGACCTCCTCGCAGTCGCGCTGTTTCATCGAGACGTACGTCTCGCTGGCCGGGTCGTCGCTCATCAGCACCGTGGCCAGCCCCGGCTCGACGCCGGCGTCGGACAGCCGCGCCACCTCGTCGGCGACCGTCTCGCGCACGTCGGCCGCGACCGCCTCCCCGTCGATTGTCTCGGTCATGCGAAACCGTCGGCGGTCCCGAGGTAAAAGTGACGCGGGATCATGGTCATCGAAGTGAGATAGAAACCAGTTCGATCCGAGTATATGGATCAGACCTCGGAGAACGGCTATTCCGGGAACAGCTCCTCCTCGCGATCGACGGCGTCGATCGCGGCGACCTCCTCGTCGGTCAGTTCGAGGTCGACCGCCGCGAGGTTCGCGCGGAGGTGCGGCTCGCTCGACGCCTTCGGGATCGCGACCACCGGCTCCTTCTCGGTCGCCCACGCGATCGCGACCGCCTCGGGCGTCGTCCCGTGGGCCTCCGCGACCTCGACGACGGCGTCGACCTCGCGCACCCGGCCGCCGGCCAACGGCGAGTAGGCCACCACCGGGTAGCCGTGGTCGCGGGCGTGATCGAGCAGTTCCGGCCGGTAGAACAGCGGGTGGAGTTCGGTCTGGTGGGCCGCCGGCGGACGGCCGAGGACGTCGACGGCGCGGTCGAGGTCCGCGAGTTCGAAGTTCGAGACGCCGACGTTGCGGACGAGGCCGTCGTCGACGAGTCGGTCGAGCGCGGGCAGCGTCGCCTCGGGGTCGTAGTCGCCGCGCGGTCGGTGGACGTACAGCAGGTCGAGGGCGTCGACGCCGAGCCGGGCCGCGCTCTCGCGGGCCGCGGGAGCGACCTCGTCGGGAGCGAGGTCGTCGATCCACAGCTTCGTCGCGACGGTCACGTCCTCGCGGTCGAGGTCGCTGTCGGCCAGCCCCGCGGCGAGCCCCTCGCCGACGACCGCCTCGTTGTCGTAGATCCGCGCGGTGTCGAGGTGGCGGTAGCCGAGCAAGAGCGCGGTCGCGACCGCGTCGGGGTCGGCGATTCCCATCGTTCCGAGACCGACGGGCGGGAGGTACATGTAGGGCACTCACCGCGAGCCGGGCAAAAACCTCCCGTCACGCGGACGAAAACTCTCCGTCACGCGGACGAGTCCGCTCGCGCGCGTCGCCGGAGCGCGACCGCGAGCGCGACCCCGCCCCCGACGGCGGCGAGGCCCGCCGCGGCGAACACGCCCCGAACGCCGAACGCGGGGACGAGCGGGCCGAAGAGGACGGGTGAGACGAACTGGCCGGTGTACCCCGCGGAGGCGAGATAGGAGCTGAACTGCCCCTGTCGGTCCGCGGGCGCGAGTGCCTCGACCCACGCGAACGAGGCCGGGAAGACGAGCCCCTGTCCCAGCCCGAACGCGAGGACCGCCGGGACCGCGGTCGCCGCGGAGGTCGCGAGCGTCGCGGCCGCGAAGGCGACGACCCACAGCGCGAGCGCGGCCCCGACGAGCGCGTGCCGGCTCACCCGCGTCACGAGGCGGTCGTACAGCGCGGCCGAGACCCCGCCGGCAGCGCCGTTGGCGGCGAGGTAGAGGCTGATCGTCGTCGACGCCGTGATCCCGAGCTCCGCGAGCAGCTGCGGGTAGAAGACGATGATCGCGTACAGCAGCGCGTTCGTTCCGAAGTACAGGAGGTAAACGCCGAGCAGTCCGGGTCGAGCGCGGAAGACCGAAACGACGCCCGCGAGTCCGCGGCGGAGCCGACTCGCGGTCCCCGACTCCGCGGTCGACGAGCCGCCGTCGGAATCCGCGTCGTGACTCCTTCGAGCGGTCTCCGGCACCGTCGCGGCCGCGATCAGCCCGAGCGGCACCGCGACGAGGTAGACGGCGAACGGGGCCTGCCACGAGAGCGCGCCGAGCGCGCCGCCGAGGAGCGGCCAGACGACCGCGCCGACGCTGTTCGCGCTGCTGCGCAGTCCGAGCGCGCGGTCCATCCGAGCGCCCTCGTACAGCTCGTAGATGAGGACCGTGACGCCCGTGTACACGAACGCGACGCCGACGCCGAGGACCGCCCGCGAGGCGAGCAGCGGGCCGAACGAGTCGACCGCGAGGCCCGCGCCCCCGCCGACCCCGTACAGGAGGAGCCCGCCGACGAACGGTCGACGCGGGCCGACGCGGTCGACGACCCAGCCCGCGACCGGGCTGAAGACGACGATCAGCGCGCCGTGAGTCGTGATGATGAGTCCCGCGAGCGACTCCGACACCCCGAGGTTCGCCTGAATCGCGGGGACGATCGGACCGAGTATCGCGCCCGCCATCACGGTCAGCGTCGCCGACGCGAGGATCACCCACAGGGTCGCGCGTGTCTCCGACGAGGGTGCCATCGACTCGCGTTCGGGCGGTGACCGACAACACCCTTGCGATCAGTCGTATTTCGTCCCGTTCTCGCCGAGAAATTTACGTCGCCGGCCGCCCGAGCATGAAACGTCCATGGGATCGCTCCCCTCGCTCTCCAACCGCTCCTCCCCCGTCGACCGCTCCTCGCTCTCCGGCTGTCCCTCACCCTCCGATCACCCCTCGCCCACCTTCCGGAGCGGATGAGCCGAGGCGGCACCTGGTCGTTCCCGACCGCCACGGGGCGCGCCGAGGTCGCCCCGGACGAGATCCGGGTCCGGCGACGGCTGCGGACCGCCGTCGATCAGGCCGGACGGGCGCTCGCGAGGGGTCGGCTCGATCCCCTCACAGACGCGTTCGGCTGGTCCGGCGTCGGGGTCCTGTTCACCGTCCTCGGCGCGATTCCGCGGCTCCTGTCGGTCGGCGACGGGAGCGAGGCCCTCTGGGTGGCGGGGATCGCGGGTGTCACGGTCGTCGGGACTCTCGCCGCGTCGATAGTGGGGGGCCGCCGCACGACGGTGCTGCTTCGCGCCGTCGAACACGTGGAGTTCGACGGTGACGAGGTGGTCGTGGTCCACGAGTCGGACGACGAGGGAGACGACGAGCTAACCGAGACGGAGATCCGGCCGCGATCGGACGACGCGCGCGCCGACGCCGCGCTCGCGCTCCGGCTCCGGGGGGTCGAGATCCGGGGCGTCGACGCGGACGACGCGGTCTCCCGGACGGCGGTCGACGCGCCGAAGACGGAACTGCTGGAGTGAGTCAGCGCGTCAGCGACACCGTCCGCTCGACGACCTCGTACCCCTGCGCGGCGAGCGCGTCGGCGTAGTACCGCTCGGCGACCCGCGCCTGCGGAAGCCGGCGGAGGTCGAACCGCCGCGTCGGGCGCAGTTCGACGTCGACGACGCTCCCGCCGTCGGCCGCCTCGCGAACCGTCGCGGCGTACGACCCCCACGGTCGGTCGTTGACCGTGCCGTCGATGTCGACGGCCGCGACGGCGTCTCGGTCCCCCGCGGCCCGCACCGCGGTCTCGAAGTCGAGCGCGACGCTCCGGAGCCCGAACAGGTACGAGAACTCGTAGGTCGCTCGGGTGCCGGTCGGACGGTCCGGGGCAGCGGCGTCGGTCCCGGTCGGGCGGGCGGTGTCAGGGGTGTCGCCCCCGGCCGTCCGCACGTCGTCGGCGATTCCCCACTGGAACGCGAGGACGGGCGGCGTCTCCGAGGCGAACTGGCGGACGACCGCCTCGGGCCGCGCGTCCGTGCGGAGACGGGTCGTCCCGGATCGGCGGTACAGCGGTAGACGGAGGGCGACGACCAAGACCGCCCCGACCGCGACCCCCGGCCAGAACGAGAGCGCGGTGACGGCGGCGAGGAACGCCCCCGCGACGAGCAGCGCGAGAGTCCAACTGACGACGCGCTCGGCTCGGCGGTAGCCCCGTACGGCGTCGTCGAGCGCGTCGCGGTCGGTGGGAGGCGGCGTTCGGGCGTCGGAGGGACTGGAGGGATCGCTCACGCTCCGAACTCGCGGAGACGGGGAATCAGGATTTCGATCGCCGCAGTCGTCGTCGAACGCGGCCGAGGCCGACCGCACCGAAAGGGCTGCGTCGCGTCCGTGCGACGCCCGAACCGTCATGCTCCGGCCCGGCGGGGCTGCGCTCAGACCGAGTCGCGCTCGTCGGCCGACGCCCTCCCGCAGATGCTCACGAGGTCGTGGAGGTCGTCGATCTCGTAGGTCGGGTGGCAGTCGAGCTCCGTCGACCGCCGGTGCGGTCGACGGACGAACGCCGAGTCGATGCCGGCGTTGTCGGCCGCGCGGACGTCCGACTCGTTGTCGCCGACGAAAAGCGCCGTCTCCGCGCCGAGGTCTTCGAGGGCGCGCTCGATGTAGTACGGGGAGGGTTTCTTCCGCGAGAGGCTGGCCACCGAGGGCTCACGGCCGTACGCGACCTCGAAGTGGTCCGCCAGCCCGAAGTGGTCCAAGAGCGCGTCGACGGTCGCCTGCTGGTTCGAGGAGACGACGCCGAGCGAGGCGTCGAGTGCGCGGAGGGCGTCGACGTCGTCGTACGGCGTCTTCCGGCCCTTTCGGGCGGCGTCGATCTGGGCCGCCGCCGCGGTCTCGTCCCTGACTTGCCAGAACTCCGTCGGGTCCACGTCGTAGCGCTCGCAGATGTCGGTCAGGGTCGCGGGGTCGACGCCGACCGCGACGTCGTCGACGTGCGCGAGGTCCGGGTCCTCGACGCCGAGGCTCACGAACGCGTCCCAGGCGGCCTCGCGGAGCGTGTCGAACGGCGTCCGCCCGACCAACACCCCGTCGTTGTCGAGGACGACGGCGTCGTACACGCCTCACTCTGCGTCGCTGACGGGCAAAAAGGTTTCACACCCCGAGGAATCGGCCGCCCGAGCGCCGGACGGTCGGATCCTCACAGGCCAAACAGCCGGACGAACAGCCCCGCGAGCAGCGCGACCGTCCCGGCGATCACGCCGACGAACGGGATCGGAACCGGCAGCGGGATCACGATCAGTGCGACGCCGAGCGCGATCAGCGCGGTCGAGAGCTTCACGGCCGACCACCGTCCGCGACGCGGAAATACCTTCAGGGAGATTCCGACGGTCGGACGACGCGTCCGGGCGGACGCCACGACTCCCGCACTTTCAATACCCGGCCCGTCGAAGACTCAGAACGGACCATGAACATCTTTGATATCGCGGTGTCGGAATACGTCGAGGTCGACGTCGATGAGCGGCTCGCCAAGGTCCGTTCTATCTTCGAGCGAGAGAACCCCAAGGGGATCGTCGTCGTCGAGGACGGCGAGTACGCGGGCGTCGTCGGGGAGAAACAGCTCATGCGCTCGCGCATGGAGGACGACACGAAGGTGTCGGCGGTGATGAAGCCCGCCCCCTCGGTCGACCGACACGAGGACGTCCGCGAGACCGCCCGGCTCCTCGTCGAGGGCGACGTGAAGATCGCGCCCGTCTACGAGGGCGAGAAGCTCTACGGGATCATCACGGTCGACCAGATCCTCGAAGCCGTCATCGACAGCCTCGACGCGATCACCGTCGGCCAGATCGCGACCGAGGACGTGATCGGCATCGGCGAGACGGAGAGCGTTGGCCGCGCCATCAATCGCCTCCGCGAGAACGGCGTCTCCCGACTTCCCGTGCTCGACGACGACGGCGACCTCGTCGGCGTCGTCACCACGAACGACATCGTGGAGTTCGTCGTCCGCGACCACGAGCGGCAGGGCAGCGGCGACCGCGCCGGCGACATCGACCGGATGCTCGACATCCCCGTCTACGACATCATGTCCAGCCCGGTCGTCACGGCGACGAACGACGAGACGGCGCAGGCGGTCGTCGAGCGTATGTTCGACAACGAGGTCTCCGGGCTGGTCGTCACGCCCGCGGGTGCCGACACCGTCGCCGGGATGGTGACGAAGACCGACGTGTTGCGCGCGCTGACGTTCACCGAGGAGGACTCGATGGACGTCCAGATCACGAACGTCGACTTGCTGGAGGGGACCTCCCGCGAACACATCCGCGAGTCCATCGAGCAGGTCGTGGACAAGTACGCGGACATGCACGTCATCCACGCGCACGTCCGGCTCCACGCTCACAAGGAGAAGCTTCGCGGCACGCCCCTCATCCAGTGTCAGATCCGCCTCCGAACCAACGAGGGACAGGTCGGCGGCTCCGGCGAGGGGTACGGTGCCGAACACGCGTTCCACGTCGCGCTCGACAAGTTAGAGCGGAACGTCCTCGAAATCAAGGGCGTCAACGCCGACGAGGAGTACCGCGGCCAGCTCCTCCGGAAGCTCGGCCAGCTGTAGGCGGTTCCGCGTCCGACTTGCGGACACGCGCCGGTCTGAACTCGCGCTCGTCCGTCGACCTCAATAAATCGATTTTTCGCCGCCGACAGCCGTCCCTATCCGTCCGATCCCTCGGCGAGTCCGTCGGCGACGATCCGAAACGTCGCGGTGTCGCCCGCGGGCTTCGAGCGGTGCTTTTCGAGGGTCGCCCGACGGTTCCCGCCGCGGAACCGGTCGACGCGGACGATCGCACCGGTCCAGTGGTTGAGCGTGTTGCCGCCGAGCGCGCGGTCGCGGTCGCCGTCGGGATCGGTGAACACCTGATTCGTGATCACGACGGCGATGTCGTGACGCCGGGCCAGCGAGAGGAGGTGCGTCACCTGCTTTGCGACCTTCCGAAGCGACTCGCCGCCCTCGGTGTCGCCGGCGCGCTCCAGTCGGTAGAAGCCCGTCGCGGAGTCCAACACGATCAGCTCGACCTCCTCGGCGAGCTCCTCGGCGTCGCGGACCGCCTCGCGCTGGTCGTCGAAGTCGTACGCCTCGGAGATCACCAGCCGCGCGGCGAGCTCTTCGAGGGTGTCGTCGCCGTCGCCCCGGTCGAGCCGCCCCTCGGCCAGCTGTTCGAACCGGTCGATCGACAGGCCCTCGGTGTCGATGTAGAGGGCGCGGTCGCCGCGGCCCGCGACCTCGACCGCCGCCGCGAGCGCGAGGTTCGTCTTCCCCGCGGCCGGCGGGCCGTACACCTGCGTGACGACGCCGCGCTCGAAGCCGCCGCCCAACAGCTCGTCGACCGGGCGACAGCCGGTCGGGATCGGATCGCTCACTAGACGGGGATTCGACCGCGCTCATATTTAAAGGGTCGATCGCGGCGGTGACCAGGGGATGCGCGCGGCTCGTCGAGGAACGCGTCGATCACCGACGGAAGCGCCGCCGCTCGTCGAGCGATGATAAGTGTGAGAGAAACGGAGATGGCGTCGATCGCGTCGAGCGACGGCCGAAATCCGGTAGTGCGTGCGGACGCGTCGTCCGCGGTCGAGAGATTAGTTGCGGACGAGGTTCGTCGCGCGCGGTCCCTTGGGGGACGATTCGATGTCGAATTCCACTTCCTGACCCTCCTCGAGGTCCGGGCCGCCGACGTCTTCCATGTGGAAGAACACGTCTTCGTCGTCGTCGAGGTCGCCGTCGTCAGTCGAGATGAAACCGTAGCCGCCAGTGTCGTTGAAGAAATCAACCTTACCGTTTGCCATTGCGAATATACGTACAGCCCGTTCGGGCATAACCCTTGCGAGGGTCGTGGTACCACGGGGGTTCGAGCGATCACGCGGGCGAAACGATCCCGGTCAACGGCTCGTTTCGGGACCGTTGCGTCGGTTTCCGGTGCGCTCTCGGTCGTGTTCATCGCGTGCCACCAGTCGCGGGGTTCATTTACGCGCGACCACGTAGGTCGGACAACAACATGGACCGCCGCCACTTCCTCCGCTCGCTCGCCGGGACCGGCGTCGTCGCCGGGACGACCGCCACGGCCGGCTGTGCCGGCGTCCTCGGCGACACCGACGGTTCCAGCAACGGCGACGAGGGCTCCGACAGCCCCGACGGCTCCGGCGACGAGGAGACGATCCTCGGTCCGCCGGAGCAGAGCCGAGGCGACCCGGTCCATCCGATCCGCGGCGACGAGATGCCCGATTTTACCGTTCCCGACCCGATCACGGGCGAGGAGATATCGACATCGCAGTTCGAGGGGGAGCGCGCGTACCTGTGGACCTCGTTTTACACGAGCTGCCCGGACGGCGTCTGTCCGGCGCTCATCCTCAGACTCCGACGGGCGCAGGAGGTCGCGGCCGAGGAGGGGTTCGGTGACGAGGCCGCGTTCCTCGCGCAGACGTTCGATCCGGAGCGCGACACCGCCGACGTCCTCCGCGAGTACGCGGGCCAACGCGGTGTCGACCTCGACGCCGGCAACTGGCACTTCCTCCGTCCCGAGAGCTACGAGGCAGGCGTTGAGTTGATGGACGAGAACTTCGGGCTGAAGATCCAGAAGACCGACGGCGAACAGTACGAGAGCTTGGAGTACGCGTTCCCGCACTACGGCCTGATCCTCCTCGTGAACAAGCAAGGTATCGTCGAGCGGGCGTACCCGCGCGGCCCGGCCACCGACATCGAACGAATCGTCGACGACTTCCGACGGGTGGTCACGGCGTGAGGCGACGACACTTACTGGCGGGACTCGCGAGCGTCGGAGCCCTCGGGGGTGCGGGGGCGGTCGCAACGGGCGGCGTTCCCGACGTCCTCGGTGACGGGCCGGAACCGGTCGAACCGGTAACACTCGACACGGTCGATGCCCCGGGGAGCCGCGACGGCGAGGTAACGATCCCCGCAGAAGGCCGTCCGACGTTCGTCGACTTCTTCGCGACGTGGTGTGGCCCCTGCGAAAAGCAGATGCCCGGCCTCGTTGCGGCGCACGACGAGATCGACGACGAGGTGCTGTTCGTCTCCGTGACACCGGAGAACGTCGGGGGAAGTGTCGATCCGAAGACCGTCGTCGAGTGGTGGAAAAACCACAACGGAGACTGGCTCGTTGCGGCAGACGTCACGGCGGAACTCGCCGCGAAGCTCAACGTCCAGAACTATCCGACAGCGGTTGCGATCGACGAGACCGGTCGAATCCGTTGGTCCGATTACGGCGTTCACACCGCAGAGGAGATCGTCACGGGGATCGAGACCGCTCTCAGATGACCGGCGTCTCGCTCGCGACGAACGTCCCGTTCGCCGTCACCGCCGGCGTCGCGACGTTCTTCTCGCCGTGCGCGTACCCCCTTCTTCCGGGCTACGTCGGGTTCTACGTGAACTCCGTCGAGACCGACTCCGCGTCCGTCGTCGGCGCGGGGGTGCGCGGCGTCGCCGCCGCGGTCGGCGTGCTGGCGACGTTCGCGCTGCTCGCCGGGGCCACCGTCCGGGTCGGCTACTCGACGCTGTCGAACATCACCGTCTTCGAGACGCTCGTCGGCGGCCTGCTCGTCGTCTTCGGGCTGCTCGTCGTCGCCGGTCGCGCCCCGTCGATTTCGGTGCCGCTGCCGGAGCGGCGCACCGGGATCGTCGGGTTCGGGCTGTTCGGCGCGGGCTACGCCCTCGCCGGCGCGGGCTGTGTCGCGCCCGTGTTCCTCGGCGTCGTCGCCCGCGCGATCGCGCTCCCGTCCGAGACGGCGCTGCTAGTGGTCGGGGTCTACGCCGGCACCGTCGCCGTCCTGATGGCCGCGACCACGGTCGCGACCGGCGTCGGCCTCGTCAGCAACGCGAACCGGGTGATGGCGCACGCCGGCCTGCTGAAACGGATCGCGGGCGCGGTGATGGTCGCCGCCGGGATCGGACAGCTGTACCTCTCGCTCGTCGTGTACTGAGGCCCCGGTGTCGCGTTCGATCCGTGAAGCAGATCCTTGTCTCTCCCGTACCTTCTTAACCGACAGCGCGGAACCTCCGTACAGCCGAACCGAGACGGTTCGGTCCCCGCACGATGAATCTCGATCAGTTCACCGCCGAGAACGCACCGACGGACAGCGCGGAACCGTTCCAGCGCGAGAACAGCTACACCTTAGACGTCGCGGTCACCGGGACCGTCATGGCGAAGGCCGGCTCGATGGTCGCGTACACGGGCGACGTCTCGTTCACCGGAAAGGCCTCCGCGGAAGGGGGCATCACCGGCTTCCTCAAGGAGGCCGCCACGGGCGAAGGGACGCCGATCATGGCCGTCGAGGGTGACGGACACGTCTACTTCGCGGACGACGGCAAGAAGGTACAGGTGATCGAACTCGGTGCCGACGAGTCGATCACCGTCAACGGCGAGGACGTGCTCGCGTTCGAGGAGTCGCTCTCCTACGAGATCAACACCATCGACAGCCTCGCCGGCGCGCTCGCGGGCGGGTTCAGCAACGTCTACCTCGAAGGGCCGGGCTACGTCGCGCTCACGACGCACGGCGACCCGATCGTCTTGGAGCCGCCGGTGGCGACCGACCCCGGCGCGACCGTCGCGTGGGGCGGCACCTCGCCGGACGTGGAGGTCAACCGCAGCCTCTCGGACATGGTCGGTCAGGAGTCGGGCGAGCGGTATCAGATGCGGTTCGACGGCGACGGCGGGTTCGTCGTCGTCCAGCCGCGCGAGGAGCACGCCTGAGACGGGGCCGACACCGACACGTCGGCCCCCCGTATCGGCCTACCGCGCCGCCAGCCACTCGGCGAAGCCGCCGGTGAGGAAGTTGGCGTAGTCGACGATCCCGAGGTACAGCGAGACGATCACGACGATCACGATCGGGATCCGGACGGCCCAGATCCACGCGTCGCCGAGCCCGCCGAGGCCGTCGAGTCCCTGTCGCAGTTCGTCGCGAGCGATGTCGGGGATTACCCAGCCGACGAACAGCGCGAGCAGCAGCGACCCGAGCACGAGCAGGATTCCGTCGGCGAGTAAGTCGTACAGGTCGAGGAAGATCAGGTCGACGGTGACGGGCACTCCGAGCAGGAAGACCGCCACGCCGAGCGCGGCCGACGCCGGGACCCGAGCGACGCCGACCTCGTCGATCAGGTACGAGACCAGCACTTCGAGGATGCTGATCGCCGAGGAGAGCGCGGCGATCCCGACCATCCCGAAGAAGACGACGCCGAGGATCCGGCCGCCGGGGATGCCGGCGAACGCCGACGTGAGGCTCACGAAGATCGCGCCGGGACCGCCCGTTCCCGGCTCGATCCCCACCGAGAAGAGGATCGGGAAAACGACGAAGCCGACGAGGACGGCGACGAGCGTGTCGAGCGTCGCGATGATCCCCGCGTCGGCCGCGAGGTTCCGGTCCTCGCCGAGGTAGGAGGCGTAGGTGATCATCACGCCCATCCCGAGCGACAGCGTGAAGAACGCCTGTCCGGCGGCGGCCGGCAGGATTTCCGTCCAGTTCGCCGCGATCGTTCCGAAGTCGGGCGAGAGGTAGTAGGCGTACGCCGCGCTCGCGCCGTCGAGGGTGAATCCGTACGCGGCCAGTCCGAGCAGGAGGACGAGGATGGCGGGGACCATCACCTTCACGCTCAGTTCGATCCCGCGCCGGACGCCGGCGGCGATGATGCCGATGACGAGCAGCATGAAGACGGCGTGGAAGAGGAGCGTGTCGAGTCCGGTCGAGACCGTGCCGAACAGCGCCTCGGCCTCGGACGGATCGGTGAGGGTGAACCCTTCGGTGATCCCGATGAGCGTGTACCGGAGGAACCAGCCCGCGACGACGCTGTAGTACGAGAGGATGATGAACCCGGTGACGACGAACAGCCAGCCGGCGTACGACCACGCGCCGCTGCCGAGTTCACGCAGCGCGCCGACCGGGTTCCGGTCGGTCCGGCGTCCGATGACGAACTCGACGAGGATCGCCGGGAATCCGATCAGCGCGACGAACGCCAGATAGGTGATCAGAAACGACGATCCGCCGTACTGGCCGGTGATGAACGGGAATCTCCAGATGTTCCCGAGTCCGACCGCGCTACCGACCGCGGCGAGGATGAACCCCGCTCGCGTCGCCCATGTCTCGCGTGCCATTGATACCGGAGAAATTCCGTTGCGGCGTAAAAACGTGTCTCTCCGGCGCTGAGACAGGTAACGAACATTCCTGATCGTTCGTCCAATCACCCCTGAATCGAGTCCCGACCGTGAATTTAATAGCCGGACGGCTACCTCACGGGGTATGGAACGCGTAGACGTCGCGATCGTGGGTGGCGGTCCGGCGGGGTCCTCCGCAGCGCACGCGGCCGCGACCGGCGGCGCTGACGCGCTCGTGCTCGAAAAGGGAGTCCCCAGAGCCGACCGCGACCGGCTCGGTCCCGACTCGACCGACGCCGCGGGCATCCTCGACTACTGGGTCGACATCATGGGGATCCACCCCGACGAGTTCGACGACGGGGTCGTTCAGCGCGAGCTGAACCGCGCGGAGTTCCGTGGCCCGGAGGAGGCGGCGACGCTCGAATCCACCGGCATCGACTCCTCGTACGACAAGTTCGGGTACACCTTCCAGCGCGCACGCTTCGACGACTGGCTCCGCGACCGCGCGGAGGACGCTGGTGCGGAGTACCGGGCCGGCGTCTCCGTCCGCGGCGTCGACACCGACCTCTCGGTGACGCCCGGCGGCGACGACCCGCGCCACACCCTCGAACTCGCGGACGGGGACGCGGTCGGCGCGGACTTCGTGGTGCTCGCCGACGGACCCCAGCGGACCGTCACGAATCGGGTCCTCGACGAGTACCTGCCCGCGGACGCACAGGCCTCCGAGCGTTTAGCCTCCCGGACCGCGAACCACATCGCGTACCAGGAGTACCGGCACGTCCCGGATGCCGTCTTCGAGGAGGTGAACGACGCCCTCGTCTTCTGGTGGGGCGTGATGCCCGGCGAGACCGCATACCCGTGGATCTTCCCGAACGCCGACGGCGTCTGCCGGATCGGGCTCACGATGCCGATCGGGCTCGACGTCGACGAGTTCGACCGCGACGCGTACGCGCTGCTCGACGCCGACGACGAGTCGATCCCGCAGGGGAGCGAGTACGTCCGCCGGCTCTTGGAGTGGCAGTACGGCGACGAGTACGACGTCGAGGAGGACTTCCCCGTCGTCGAGGAGGCCGGCAAGCGGAACGGGACGGAGACCTACCCGATCTCCTCGACCCGACCGATCGACTCGCCGGTCGAGGCCGGCATCGCGGTCGCCGGCGGCGCGATGGGGACGACCTCGGCGTTCCACGAGGGGGGCGACCACGTCGCCGTCCGCACCGGCGCGATCGCCGGCAAACTCGCCGCCGAGGGCGACCTGGCCGCGTACAACCGCCGCTGGAAGGAGGCGATCGGCGACGAGGTCGTCCGCAACGTGACGATGGCCGACATGGTCGCCGACTACGGACCGGACGACTGGGACCGGGTCATCGGGGCGGCCGACGCGATGCTCGCCGCCGGAGCGAGCGACGGCCTGCTCGCGCAGCCGTACCGGTCCGGCTGGGAGTCGGCGAAGCTCCTCCTCGGCTACAAGTGGAACAAGCGGCGCGTGAAGAGAGACTACGTCGGCATCGACGAGAGCGAGTACGTCTACTGACGCCCGGCGGTCGCTTCGACCGTTCTCCCGGTTTGACTACCGGATCACGGGAGCCGCAAGCTCTACCGGCTCCGTCTCGATCCCCGCCACGTCGACCGGCTCTGCCTCGTGGCTCGGCCACCGCCCCGTCTTGGTGAGCCGCTCCGTCAGGTCCGACGCGACGAGGTGCGTGTCCTCGCTTTTCGTCCCCTGAACCGTCGGGTTCCATGCGTAGCCCATCGGTCGTTGAACCGGCTCGTCGCCGTCTGGCGTCGCGATCCACTCCCGACCCGCGAACCCGGCCGCCCCGCCCTGATGGTGGTTCTCCCACTCGCCCGGGAAGCCGACCGCGTCGTACGCGGCTTGGATGACCTCGAAGACGTCGCCCGCGTCGTCGGGACCGCCCGCACCGTCGGGAGCGTCGACGGCGTCGCCGCCGGAGAGGGTCCCGGCCGCGGCGGCCTCGGTGGCGCGGATCGCGGTCGCCTCGACGCGCGCCGCGGCGCGGTGTCGCTCCTCGAACCAGTCGGGCGCGTCGAAGGCGACGGTCCGCGTCATCGAGGCGTACAGCCCCGCGCGCTCGCCGGTGACTGACACGAGCGCGTAGTCGCCGAGCGCCGCGTCGCTCGGCGTGTAGTGGCGGTAGGACTGGGCGCGTCCCGCGCCGCCGACGAGCACGACCGGGGTGTCCACGTCGCGCGAGGCGAGCGAGATGTCGATGCCGGCCGCGACCTCGTACTCCGGGTCGTCCGGTTCGAGGTTCCGACAGACGGTCTCGACGGCGGCGGCGACCTCGCGGCCCAGCTCGCGGTAGCGCTCGACGTCGTCGTCGGTGAGGGGCTGTCTGAGCCGGCTCCCGTCGACGGTCTCGAAGCCGGGAACGTCGAAGTCCGCGGCGGCGGGCGCGGGCGACCGCTCGGCGACCGCCTCGGCGAGCGAGCCGGCGTGCCACGGGAACGACTCGACCGCGAACGCCTCCGGGAGCTCCTCGTCGGCGAGCCGCTCCACTTCGATGGTGTCGGTGACGACGCGGAGGTCACCGTCGTAGCCGGCGGCGGCGACGCCCGTCGTCGCGTCGGCGTCGACGACGTTGTCGCCGCCGGTGAGCCACGCGAATCCGTTGGGGCGCGCGAACCAGACCGCTTCGAGCCCGCGCTCGTCTAAGTACGCGTCGAGCCTGTCGGTGCGGGCGGAGAGGTCGACCATACGGACGGACTCTCGCCGGGCCAGTAAAACCGGTCGGAACCGATCGGGATCGGTCGGCGCGCGGAGCGTAACGGACCGGTAACGGGCGCGGAGTCGGAGAGGCGTCGGAATCGGGAGTCGTCACCGCGCTGTCATCCGATCGATTCGCCCGACGCCCCCGACGCGAAGCCCGAAACGAAAGGTTCAATTACGTTCCACGGAAACGACGAGATGCGTCAGTAAGCCCCTTCGGGTTGGTAGTCTAGTCCGGTTATGACACCTCCTTGACATGGAGGAGGCCGGCGGTTCAAATCCGCCCCAACCCACTCCTAATTTCCCGCGACGACGAGCGACAGCGACCGGTCTCGACGCGGGGGACTGACCCGCCCTTTGAGCGTGGAGCGATGCGAAGTTTCTTTTACTTCACTCCGGAGGATCCGGGTAGATGAGTGACCGAGGCGGTCGAGCGCTGGACGGGTCCGAATCGCCGACTTCGAACCGTGACACGGCGGATTCTCTCGCTCCGACGGCGGCAGAATCGGCCGCCTCGACCGCCGCCGACGCGCCGTCGACCGGGCGACTGGTCGTCGTCTGCGGACTGCCCGGCGTCGGCAAGACGACCGTCGCCGAGCGGATCGCGGACCACGTCGACGGGCGGATACGGCGGACCGACGTGATACGGAAGGAGCTGTTCGACGACCCCGAGTACACCGACGCGGAGACGGAGGCCGTCTACGACGAACTCCTCGCCCGGGCTCGCGAGGACATCGACGCGGGCGACGCCGTCGTCCTCGACGCGACGTTCGCGGACGGTCGGTTCCGGGCGGAGGCCCGCGAGACGGCCGCAGAGACCGCGGGGGCGTTCGACCTCGTCGAGGTCGACTGCGACGAGGACGTCGTCGAGCGACGGATCGAGCGCCGGGACGGGATCAGCGACGCGGACTTCGAGATCCACCTCCACTTCAAGGAGCTGTTCGACGAGGTCGCCGGCGACCACGTCGTCGTCGACAACTCCGGCACGGAGGCGGAGACGTTCGCGCAGGTCGACGCCGCGTTCGCCAAGGGTGCGACCGCCGACCGCGACGACCGGGCGGCGACGGTCACCGACGCCGAGTGAGGACGCGCTCGGTATGTGAACAGATGGCGTGACGAGCGGGCGCACACGTCTCAAATCACTTATACGGGCGAACGCACAACGGAAGGTATGAGCGAAGAATCCGGGCGGAAGAACCTGCGGATGCCCAACGACGACGAAGTGTTCGCCGTGGTGACGGAACACCTCGGCGGCAACCACGTTCAGCTGCGCTGCGCCGACGGCGTGGAGCGACTCGGTCGGATCCCCGGTCGGATGAAGTATCGCACGTGGATCAGCGAGGGGGACGTGGTCCTCGCCGAGCCGTGGGACTGGCAGGACGAGAAGGCGAACGTCGAGTGGCGGTACGAGGACGAGGATGCCGACCAGCTCCGCCGCGAAGGCCACATTCAGTAATCGAGCGCGAGTTCACGCCCTGCGTAGCAGCCGAACATGGCAGATCGCCGCTGACCGCCCTCCAATCTGACTTCTTCTCGACGAACGGTCCACCGCCTCCGGTGGCTTCGCGAGCGACACGGGACCACGAGAGATATCTGCGAGCCGCCGGACACCGGAGATACTGAGATCGCCGTTCTCTATTCGTGTACAGTATTGTGAGTACTATCCAAAACCATTATTACGGCGAGGCGCGTACCCACTGATATGAGTTCGACAGAAGCTGCTCCCGCAGAGCCGATTCGGCTAGCCGACACCGACGCGTTCGACGCGCACGTCGCCGACCACGACGTCGTCCTCGTCGACTTCTACGCCGACTGGTGCGGTCCGTGTCAGATGATGGAGCCGGCGGTCGAGGCGGTCGCGAGCGACACCGACGCGGCGGTGCTGAAGGTTGACGTCGACGAGCATCAGGCGCTGGCCGGCGAGTACGGCGTCCAGAGTATTCCGACTCTGCTCGTGTTCTCGGACGGCGAGTTAGCCGATCAGATGGTCGGCGCGCAGACCGAACAGGCGCTCGTCGACGCGGTCGCCGAGCCCTCCGCCTGAACCCCCGCGTCGCACCGCGTTCGCCCGACAACCGCCGATTCCGGACCACGGAAACCGACACCATGAGAAGGGTAACACTCGATGACAACGGTATGACCCCGAGAGAACTCCGCGCGGACATCCCCGCGCTCGGCGACGCGGCGTACTTCAACTTCGGCGCGCACGGGCCCAGCCCGGAGTACGTCGTCGAGGCGGCCGGCTCCTTCGTCGCAGACCACGAGTACGGCTCCGCGACGACCGACCCCTACGAGTACGCCTTCGAGACGTACGAGGCGGTTCGCGAGCGGATCGCGGCGTTCGTCGGCGCGGACCCCGAGGAGGTCGCCCTGACCGAGAGCACGAGCGACGGGATCGCCCGCGTCGCCGGCGCGATCGACTGGGAGCCGGGAGACGTCGTCGTCCGGACCGACCTCGAACACCCGGCGGGAGTCCTCCCGTGGCAGCGGCTCGAACGCGAGGGCGTCGAAGTGCGCGTGCTGGAGACCGAGGACGGCCGCGTCGACCGCGACGAGTACACCGAGGCGGTCGCCGACGCTCGACTGGTCTGTTTCAGCGCGATCACGTGGACCCACGGCACCCGACTCCCGGTGCGAGATCTCGTCGAGATCGCCGACGACGCCGGCGCGTTCACCCTCGTCGACGCGGTCCAGTCACCCGGGCAGGTCCCGATGGACGTGAGCGGGTGGGGGGCCGACGCGGTCGCGGCCGCCGGCCACAAGTGGACGCTCGGCCCGTGGGGGGCCGGGTTCCTCTACGTCGACCGCGACGCCGCGGCCGACCTCGCGCCGCGCGCGGTCGGTTACCGGAGCGTCGCGGACCCCGAGGGCGACGAGATCGAGTTCAAGCCCGGCGCGGGACGCTTCGAGGTGGGAACGACGACCGCCGCGGCCCACGTCGGTCTCGTCGAGGCGCTCGACGCGATCGACGCGGTCGGGCTCGACGCGATCGAGTCCCGGATCGAGTCGCTCACGGACCGCCTGAAGGCGGGCGTTCCGGACGACCACCTTCTCAGTCCGCAAGCGTACGAGTCCGGGCTCGTCACGATCGACGTCGACGACCCGGAAGCGACCGTCGACCGGCTCGCCGATGAGGGCGTCGTCGTCCGGTCGCTGCCGGGTCCGGACGGGATCCGGGCGTCGGTCCACGCCGTCTCGACCGAGGCGGAGATCGACCGGCTCCTTGACGGGCTCGAGGAGGAGTTTTAGCGCTGGCCGTCCAGGGTCGCACATGGGATTCCACACGTTCGACGCGGACGGGGCGGACCGGTTAGAGCGGGCGGCGGTGCGGTACCGCTGGGTGTCCGCGGAGGAGGTCGTCGGGCCGTTCGCGGCCGGTGAGTTCGGCGTCCTTGCCGACCTCGGGAGCGGCACCGGATTCTACACCGACGACGTCGCCGAGCGCGTCGAGACCGTCTACGGCGTCGACGTCCAGCCGGAGATGCACGAGTACTACCGCGAGAAGGGCGTCCCCGAGAACGTCGAACTGGTCGCGAGCGACGTCGCGGACCTCCCGTTCGCGGACGACGAACTCGACGGCGCGTTCTCGACGATGACCTACCATGAGTTCGCGAGCCCGGAAGCGCTCACGGAGATCGCCCGGGCGGTCCGCGCCGGAGGACCGCTCGTCGTGTTCGACTGGTCGGCGGACGGCGACGGCGACCACGGACCCCCGGTCGACGAGCGGTTCACCGCCGCCGACGCCGTCGCGGCGCTGGAGGCGGCGGGGTTCGAGGTCGACTCCGCCTCGACGCGCACGGAGACGTTCGGCGTCGTCGCTCGGGCACCGTAGGCGACCGCCGAGCTCGAGGAACGAGCGCCTCAGCGTCCGATTTGAACGTTCGTGAAGAAATACCGTTAGGTGCGTCCGGCCCGTAGACGAGGTATGGTCGCTCGTTTCCGATCAGCCGCCACGGCCGTGCTCGCCCTGCTCGCGACGCTCGTCGCGCGACCGGTCGCGGCCCACGTCGACTACGTTACCGAGGACTCCGGCGACCCGATGGACGCGGTGACGTTCGTCGTCGACGTGCTCTCGGAGCCGTTCAACGCGGCGCTTTTCGCCGGCTCGGGGCTCGTCGCGCTCGTCGGACTCGCCGCCTACCTGTGGGTGCGACCCACCATCGTCGACGTGGTCGTCCTCCGCGAGAAGCTCGCCGGCTACGGCGACCTCGTCCCGTGGATGCTGCGGCTCGCCGTCGGACTCCCTCTCGTCGGCGCTGGCTTCCAGGGGTACCTCTTCGCGCCGACGCTCTCGTTTAACACCGCAGTGAACCCGTTCCTCCGGGTGCTTTTCATCGGACTTGGGTTCTTCATTCTCTTCGGGCTCGGGACTCGGATCGTCTCGGCGGTCGGGCTGGCGACGTACGCGTGGGTGTTCCTCGCCGTCGACTCGTCCGTCGTCCTCGCGGTGGAGTACGTCCCGGTGTTCGTCGCGCTGGTGATCCTCGGCGGCGGCCGACCGAGCGCGGACGACATGCTGTTAGAGGTCGCGAGCACGCCGGGGTCGTACTACGGCCGGATCGACCCGGTCCACCACCTGAAGTCGTTCCTCGACGAATCGACAGCCCCGCTGCGGCGGTACGTGCCGACGGTACTCCGGGTCGGGATGGGCGTCTCGTTCGTCTACCTCGGGCTGATCCAGAAGCTCGCAGACCCCGGCAGCGCGCTCCTCGTCGTCGAGAAGTACGACCTCACGTCGGTCGTTCCGGTCGACCCCGGACTGTGGGTCGTCGGTGCCGGCGTGACCGAGGTCGCGGTGGGGCTGGCGCTCATCGCGGGCTTTTTCACCCGCGGCGCGGCCGCGCTCTCGTTCGTGCTGTTCACCACGACGCTGTTCGGGCTCCCGGACGACCCCGTCCTCGCGCACGTCGCGCTGTTCGGCATGGCGTCTGCCGTCTTCACGCTCGGCTCCGGGCCGCTGTCGTTCGACCGGTGGGTCGGTCGTCCCGCGCTCGGCGACGAGGAGCCGGTCGCGGCGGCGGACTGACGGTCCACTCCAGTCGGCGTCCGTCCGACCGGCATCCGCTCCGATCGGTGTCCGCTCCGGTCGGCGGTTTTTAAGTAGCTCTCGCGCGGTGAGACGAGTATGAACGTCGACCTCGGCAACGCTCTGGAGACGACTCCCGGGCTCACGACGGAGACGCTGGACAGACTCGACGACCGCGTTGCGGCCGCGCACGAGCGGATCGCGGGCGGAATGGCCGACGAGGAGTTCGGGTACGCAGCCCTGAACCTCCCCGAGACCGCGGACCCGGACGCGATCTACGCCGCGGTCGACGGGTTCGACCGCCCCGAGGCGGTGCTGACGGTCGGCATCGGCGGGAGCGCGCTCGGCGCAGCGACGCTCGCAACGGCGCTCGAAAGCGACGTGGACGCGTACGTCCTCGACAACGTCGATCCCGACGACACACGGCGGCTCCTCGCTGACCTCCCGCTCAACGACACCGTCGTCAACGTGGTCTCGAAGTCAGGGACGACCGCGGAGACGCTCGCGAACTTCCTCGTCGTCCGCGAGGCGATGGCCGACGCGGGCGTCGACTGGACCGACCGCACCCTCGTCACCACCGGCGAGGAGGGGAACCTCCGGGAGCTGGCCGACCGCCACGACCTGCCCTCGCTGCCGGTTCCGGACGGGGTCCCCGGCCGCTTCTCGGCGCTGTCGACGGTCGGCCTCGCGGTCGCCGCGCTTCAGGGCCACGACGTCGCGGCCGTCCTTGCGGGCGGCCGCGACGGGATGGAGTCGCTGTCGGGGTCGCTGTACGAGTCGCCCGCCTACGCGTACGGCGCGGCGACGTACGCGCTCGCGGAGCGCGGCGCGCTCACCAACGCCGTGATGCCGTACGCCGAGTCGCTGGAGACGTTCGCGGAGTGGTTCGCACAGCTGTGGGCCGAGAGTCTCGGCAAGGACGGGCTGGGCCAGACTCCCGCCCGGGCGCTCGGCGCGACCGACCAGCACTCCCAGCTCCAGTTGTATCGCGCCGGGCCGCCGGACAAACTGGTGACGCTCGTGCGCCCGACCGAGCGCGCCGACGTGCCGATCCCCGAGACCGACCTCGACGGGCTGGCGTACCTCGGCGGCTCGTCGCTCGGCGGGCTGCTCGACGCCGAGTTCGAGGCGACCGAGGCGAGCCTCGCGGCGGCGGACGTTCCCAACGTGCGCGTCGAGATCGACCGCGTCGACGAGCGAAGCCTCGGTGAGCTGCTCTACGGAATGGAGGCGGCCTGCGTGCTGTACGGCGAGCTCGCGAGCGTCTCGACGTTCACCCAGCCCGCGGTCGAGTGGGGGAAGAAGGCGGCCCGCGGACTGCTCGGCGGCGGCGACTTCGAGGAGGCCGAGGCCGTCACGGAGAAGCGCGAACTCCGGATCGACTGACGCCGCGAATCGACACTCGCGAGAGAACCGACGCCCCCGGTCCCTTCCGGTGCGTCTAAACCGCCGCGAGCCGTATCGCCGGCGATGAGCGACGACCCCCCCGCGGCGGCGGTCGGCGAGCGATTGACTCGCGTCGCGAGCGCGCTGTTCGCGATCGTGTTCGCGTTCCTCGTCGCGAACGCAGTCACCGTGCCCGGAACGAACCTTGCCGCCTCCCTCGGGCTAGTGTCGGAGGGATCGAACGGCTACCGGCTGCTCCAGACCCTGCTCCAGTTCGCCGGGTTCGTCGCCGCGATCGCGGGGTACCTCGCCGTCACCGACCAGTGGGACCTCGCTCGCGCCTCCCGGCCGACCGCCCGCGAGGCGGGGATCATCGTCGGCGGCGGCGTCCTCCTCTTCGGGTTCCAGTACGGGGCCCTGTTCGCGCTCGATCAGATCGGCCTCTCGACCGGGCAGAACCAGGCGGTCGTCCCGGGCGGCGACCCGGTCACCTACTACCTCGCGATGATCGCGGTGTCGCTCGCGGTGGTCGGCCCGGTCGAGGAACTGCTGTTTCGCGGCGTCGTTCAGGGCGGGATCCGGCGCGCGTTCGACGCCGCCCCCGCGATACTCATCGCGAGCGTCGCGTTCGGGCTGATCCACCTGCCCGCGGTCTCCGGAACGATGGTCGAGCAGTGGGCGTACGTCGGCGTCGTCGTCGTGTTGGGAGCGGTCCTCGGCGCGTTCTACGAGTGGACGGACAACGTGGTGGTCCCCGGGCTGGTACACGGTGTGTACAACGCGGTCACCTACGTGGTGTTGCTCGCGCAGGTGGTCTGAGACCGAAAAAACGATCACTCTTTGGGGGCGCTGAAGGCGTATCCGCTCGCTACGACGCAGTTGCTTTCGTCACAATCGAGACCCCCGAAGCCCCAGTCGCTCGGCTGTATGATGGCGCTAGTGTTGATAAATCGCTGATTGACATGAACACCCCCGAAGCCCCAGTCGCTCGGCGATACGCGGTCACCGACTTGGACACGACCGCCGAAGCCCCAGTCGCTCGGCGATACGCGGTCACCGACTTGGACACGACCGCCGAAGCCCCAGTCGCTCGGCGATACGCGGTCACCGACTTGGACACGACCGCCGAAGCCCCAGCCGCGAGGACTCGCGCGGCTCGCTGCGCTCCTCACTCGGTCGCTACCGCTCCCTCGTTGCGGTGCTTGTGTCGCCGTGCGTCGCCCTCGCGGCTGCCCCTTCGAGTCCCGCCCCGCGCAGCACCACCGGAAGACGTTCCTGCTCGCTCACTGCGTTCGCTGCGCAGGCTGCGACTTCCGTACTCCCGCTCGCTCCCTCCGGTCGCTCGCGGGACCGCACCCGCACCTCACGCCTCCCCAGCCTCGTCGCTGGCGGTCTTCGCTTCGCTCCGACCGCCAGCGACTCCCTCGCGCGTGCTGCTCGGCCGCGAGGCGGCCTCGCAGGCGCGCGCCACCACTTCGTCGTGTCTCAAAACTCCGCCTTCCCCCATCGGAGGTCGTCGTAGGTCGCCTGCTGGTCGCTACCCAGACGCTCCTCGAACTTCCGGCGGAGCGCCGCCTTCTCGGTGGCCGAGATCCGCGCCAGCTCGTCCGCCTTCGCGACCGGCTCGGGCGGGCCGCGCGTCGCCGCCACCTCGGCGACGACCTGCCGAGTGAGCCGCTCGCGGGTGTCGGGGTCGCGCGTGAACGCGTACGGGGCCTCCAGCTTGTACGTCACGTCTGTGCGGGGGTCGTAGACGACCATGAACGTGACCTCGTACAGCTCCGGGTCGAGCTCGCGGTCGACGCCGAGCGCGTCCTCGTCGGCGGCCATCGCCGCGTCCGCGCCGCCACGACTCCGGAACCACGTGGTGAAGGTGAGGTCGTCGTCGAGCCGCGCGCCACGGTCGGCGGCGCGGTCGCCGCCACCGTCACCTCCGGCGGATCGGTGGTCGGGGTCGCGCCGCTCCAACAGCCGCGTGAACAGCGCGGTGTCGTCGGGCCACGGCGACTCGACGCCGGCGCGCGCGAGCGCCCGGACCGCGGTGCCGCTCGCGGGATTTTTCACGAACCCGGCCAGCGGCACGTCGCGCTCGACGAACCGCTCGACGAGCCGGACGTACTTCTCGATGACCCCGCGCGGCTTCGCCTCCCGGGCGAGTTCGCCGAGCTCGGGGTCCCGGTCCGTCCACGTGAACAGCTCCTTCGGGTAGATCGGGCCGTCGAGGACGAGGAGGCCGTCGACGCGGTCGGCGTGGTCGAGCGCGTGGGTCCCCTCCGCGAGGTATAAGGCGAGGGCGTGGACGACCCGCTCCGCGTAGCGGTTCACCCGCGGGACGTGGAGGACGCGCTGTTTCGTGTGGCTCTCGTCGCGCTTCGTCCACTCGCTGTCGAAGCCTGCGGTCGAGTCGCCGGCGTGAACAGTCGCGACGATGGTCCGGTCGCGGTGGAGGTCCAGATCCGTCGGCGAACTCGCCATCGCCGCGTGCGCGACGTCGACGACGAGGCCGTTCTTGAACGTCGTGGGGTTGATCGTCCCGGAGTCGAGGCCGTGGACCGTCTCGAACGGGCGCTCGGCGAGCGCGACGTCGTCGATGTCGGCCCGTCGGCGCTCGTGGTCGCCGAGCGCCTCGATCACGACCCGACCCTCGCGGCGCAGCTCGGGGAGCCACTCACGCCAGACGCGCTCGGCGAGGTCGTCGTGGTCCGTCGCGTCCACGTCGCCACCGATGCCGTACGCGAGCTGCGCGATGTTCTCGACGTGGATCGGATCGAGCGTCACGGCCGTAGACCGGGCCGGCCCGACATAAAAGTCGTCGGCTTGGAGACCGCGGGCGGCGAGCGCGCCGACCGGTAGTCGGGGAACGAGTCGGGGCCGCATCTGTCGCGCCCCGAGGAGGACGCGGCTCACGCCGCTGACGGAACGGCTTCGACTACCGCGGGAGAAGCGGCAATTTCTTTCGCCGACCGTAACTCGCCGGCTAAACCTGTTACCCCCCGTCAACTACGCTACGACACCTGAACGGCAGTATCAGGGCTAATACTTGGAGGGAATGTGCTTTTAACTCGAACAACAACCGGCGCGTATGGGAGAAACTGCGAGCAGCGTACCCTCGGAGGGGTCTGGCGGGCTGACGGAGAGCGTGCGAGAAGTGATCCGCTACACCCCCGACGGCACCTCGATGCCGAAAGAAATGTGGAAGCCGCGGCACCGGAACATCCTGATTTTGACCGTCATACAGGTGCCGGTGTTGATCGCGATGGGGCTGTACAGCGGGACCGAATCGATCACCGGGGCGCAGATTCCGGCGACGCCGCTGTGGATGCTCGGGGGGTTCGTCGCCGTCGTCCTCGCGACCGCCGCGCTGGCGAACTGGTCGCGGCTCGGCCGCCGCCAGCGGACGGTGCTCACGGCGTTCAGCCTCATGACCGTCTCGATGGCGCTGGTGAAGCTGTCGGGCGGGTACATCGAGGCGCACTTCAGCTTCTTCGTGTTCATCGGAATACTCGCGCTGTACGAAGACTGGCTCCCGTTCGCCGTCGGCGTCGGGTACGTGGCGGTCGGCCACGGCGCGTTCAGCCTCATCGACTCGAGTCTCGTCTACAACCACGCCGCGGCGATCGAGAATCCGATCGTCTGGGGCGGGATTCACGCGTTCTTCGTCCTCGGGCTCTCCGGCGCGCTGATGGTCAACTGGTACTCGATCGAGAAGTCCCGAGAGGCGGCCCGCGAACAGCTCGAACTGGCCGAACGGAAACAGTCCGAGATACAGGACGTCGAGGCGGCGAAGGCGGAGGTCGAGGAGCGCCGCGAGGAGGTCGAGCGCCTGAACAGTCACTTGGAGACGAAGGCCGACGACTACAGCGCGGCGATGGACCGCGCGGCCGACGGCGACCTGACGGTCCGGCTCGACGCGGACAGCGAGAGCGAGGCGATGGCGCAGATCGGCGCGGCGTTCAACGGGATGATGGACGACATCGACGAGGCGATGGGCGAGGTGCGGTCGTTCGCGCGGGACGTGTCGACCGCGAGCGAGAACACGGTCCGCGGCGTCGAGACCGCGAGCGACCGGAGCGAGACCGTGAGTCAGTCCGTCACCGAGATCGCCGAGGGCGCGGACGAGCAGCGCGAGATGCTCAGACAGGTGTCCGACGAGATGAACGACCTCTCGGCGACGATCGAGGAGGTCGCCTCCTCGACGCAGACGGTCGTCGAGGTCGCGGAGCAGACCGCGGACATCGCCGACGAGGGCGAGGAGACCGCGGAGACCGCGATCGAGCGCGTCGAGGAGTCCCGCGAGGCGCTCGACTCCGCCGCGGGAACGGTCCAGCAGCTCGACGACCGGATGGAGGACATCGGCGAGATCGTCGACCTCATCGGCGACATCGCAGAGCAGACGAACCTGCTCGCCCTGAACGCGAACATCGAGGCCGCGCGCGCCGGCGGGAGCGGCGGCGGCAGCGACGGGTTCGCCGTCGTCGCCGACGAGGTGAAACAGCTCGCCGAGGAGACCCAAGACGCCGCTACGGAGATCGAGGAGCTGATCGGCGACACGCAGTCGCGGACCGAGGGAACGGTGACGGCCGTCCGAAGCGCCGAAGAGAACATCGCGGCGGGTGCCGAAGCGGTCGAGGACGCCGCGGACGCGTTCTCGCAGGTGTCGGACAACGCGAAGGAGACCGACGAGGGGATCCGAGAGATCAGCCGCGCCACCGACGATCAGGCCGCCAGCACGGAGGAGACGGTCTCGATGGCCGAGGAGGTCGCGGAGATCAGTCAGGCGACCGCGACCGAAGCCGACGCGGTCGCCGAGGCCGCGGACGAGCAGCTGGCCGCGATGAGCGACGCGACGGCGGAGGCCGGCTCGCTCGCGGAGCAAGCCGAGCGGCTCGGGTCGCTCGTCCGCGAGTTCGACGTCTCCGGCGACGAGGTCGACCCCGGAACCGGTCCGGGGGCGACCGTCGCGGTCGGCGACGGCGGACAGCCGGAGTAAGTCGATAACGGCGGCCCGGTACGGGATTTTCTCTGCGGTTCGGCGGTCGGATCGATACCGTCACTCGGGATTCGGAGCGACGCCGTCACTCGGGATTCGGAGCGACGCCGTCACCCGGCGTTCGGCTCGCCTCGGATCGCTTCGAGGACCGTCAGCGCGCGCTTCACCTGCGCGCCGTCCTCGACGAACACCAGCGTTCGGGGCGGACGCGCCGCCTTCGGACGGACGCGGAGGCCGGCCTCGGTCGCCGCGGTCGCGGCCGCCTCCGGGGCGGCGATCGCCTCGATCCGGGCGCGGTCCGGCTGGACGAACACCTCGGCGACCGTCTCGCGGGGAGCGTCCGCGTCCCCCGCGTCGCTCCCGTCTTCGGGCGTCTCGCGGGCGATCCGGTACGCCAGCGCGCCGCCGGTCGTCGCCTCGACGTCCGGGTCGGCGTCGACGACCGTCAGGCCGCGGAGCCGGCTCTCGCTGCCCGTCACCTCGGAGGCGAGCAGCTGTGCGATCCGGACGCCGTCTGTGAGGCGGTCCGTGACCATTCACGCGGCCTCCGAGTCGTCGGCCGCGTCGTCCGGCCCTCCCGTGTCGTTCGCGTCCTCGTCCGCCTCGGCCGCGAGTTCCTCGCGCACGTCGGCGGCGAGGCGGTCGACCGCGGCCCCCTGCTCTCGGGCGTAGAGGACCGCGGCGGCCTCGATGGTGATCGCCAGCGCGCGCTGTCGCTCGTTGATCGCGGCGACCGCGCGCTGCTTCTCGACGCCGGTCGCGACGACCGCGTCGAGCGCGCTCTCGAAGGTGGACTGCTCGCGGAGAATCGACTCGTCAGGGGCGAACCCCTCCGGGAGGGTCACCTCCGCGGGGTCGAACTGCGGGACCAGGTCGCCGTCCTCGGACGCGAGGAGGCCGCGCCCGAGCGCGACGTCGACGAGCCGCTTCGCCTGATCGGGCGAGAACCACTCCCGCTCCAGCGACAGCGCGACGACGAACTCCCCCTGCCCGAGCCGGTCTTGGGCTTCGGCCTTGAACGGGGCGGCGACGGCGACCTCCAGGCTCATGTGAGACGGACGGCTCGGCGGGCGCGTAAACGTGTCGAACGCCGGATCGCGAGCGGGTGCGAGTCAGGCCGGCGAGCGCGCCGGCGACGCCGAACGCGACCGACGCGAGCCCCCAAGCGTACAGCCACCGGTCGGACATAGACCGGATCGATCCCGCGCGAGGCATAACCGATCCGGTCGAGGCGGTCGGTTCTGGGATCGGGTGGAGGCAGGGGGTTCCGGGATCGGAAAGGAGCGAGTGGTTCCGCGATCGGAAGGAGATGTCCGACCCGGTCCGAACCTCGGAGCGGAGCGGAAGAGCGAGCGTCAGTCGTCGCTGCCGGGGGTCGCAGTCGGCGTCTTACCGGGGTCGTCGGCCGAGACCGGGTTCACGTCGATGGTGTAGCCGGTCAGGGCCATGACGAACAGCACGACCGGCGAGAAGAACGCGAACAGGTAGTACGGTGCGTACTGGAGCGTCGGCACGCCGGTGGCGCTCGCCATGAAGACGGCTCCCGCGTGATACGGGATCAGCGCGCCGGTCGGGGTCCCAGCGGCCTCGACCGCGCGGGAGAGCTGGTCGGAGTCCATCCCGAACTCGTCGTAGGTGTTCCGGAGCGTGACGCCCGGCAGAACGATGCTCATGTACTGCTGGGCGGTGAGCGCGTTGATGAGGATGGCGGAGATGCCGGTTCCGGCGATGAGCGCGCCCGGACTCCGCACGGCCGAGGTGAACGCGTGGGCAATCACCGCGAGAACGCCCGTGCGCTCTAAGATGCCGCCGAGCGAGAGCGCGGCGACGACGACCGTGATCGTCCACGCGGATCCGGTGAGTCCGTCGGTCGCGAGGAGTTCGTTCACCGTGTTCGAGGCCGACTCGGGCGCGGTGCCGTACATGAACGTCTCCCACGCGGCGACGAAGCCGGCCCCCTGAAGGAGGATCGTCGTGAACGCACCGGCGAACACGCCCGCGACGAGGGTCGGGAGCGCGGCGTACCCGCGCAGCGCCAAGCCGAAGGTGACGACGAGCGGGACGAAGGCGAGGACGGTGATCGCGTACGTCTCGGTGAGACCGCCCTGAATCTCGGCGATCCGTCCCGCCGGGATGGAGCCGCTAACCTGGAGTCCGACAGCGGCGAACGCGATCACGGCGAGCCCGAAGGCGATCGCGGTGCCGGTCCGCATCCGGCGGATGTGCGCGTACAGGTCGGTGTTAGTGACGCCGGCGGCGAGGTTCGTCGTGTCGGAGAGCGGCGACTGCTTGTCGCCGGCGTACGCGCCCGAGAGGACGGCCCCGACCGTCATCGGGGCGGGGACGCCGAGCCCCGCGCCGATGCCGACGAAGGCGACGCCGAGCGTCCCGACCGTCGTCCACGAGGAGCCGATGGCGAACGCGACGACGGCGGCGAGGACGGCGGCCGCCGGGAGGAAGGTCGTCGGCGAGAGTATCTCCAGCCCGTAGTACATCAGGCTGGGGATCGTGCCGGCGCTGACCCACGTCGCGATCAGCCCGTAGATGGTGAAGATGATGAGGATCGCCTGCAGACCCATCACGAGTCCGTTCGCGACCCCGTCGAACAGGTCGTCCCAGTCGTAGCCGAGCCACAGCCCGAACGCGCCGACGAAGGCGATACTCCAGAGGAGCGGTGGGTGCGGGTCGAGACCGAGGACGGCCGAGCCGATACCGAGGAACGCCACGATGGCGAGGACCGGGACCAGCGCCGCCGCGAGGCTCGGGCGGCGGTCCGGGTCGAGGTCCTCGTACGCCGTGGGCGTGAACGAGCGTGCCATGACCGCAATTATTCCTTTGAAGCATAAGAACGTCTCGAAATATGCGCGAATAATATAATAATCATTCATCTTGTTCTCGGCGGGCGGCGGTGAAGGGAAGCGTTTCCCCCAGCACCTCCCGCGTCTAACCGTGTGCCGCCGTGTCGCGGCGGTCCGCGAACGGACGGTCTTATACGCGTCGGCGGCGAAGCCGGGGTAACATGATATTTGAGGGCCTCCCGACGACTCCGCGCGCGGAGGAACTCGTCGACAAGGCGTTCTCGCGGGCGGCTCGGGCCGGACGCGCGAAGCGCGGCCACGAGGCGCAGGAGTCGATGCTGCGGACCGCCGGCAACGTGCTCTCGGACAACTTGGAGAACGTCGTCACCTCGTGGCCCGACTTCGGCTTCGACGTCGACCCGTTCTACTACGAGCTGGCGGACGCAATCGTCGACGTCGACCGGCTCCGACAGGCGCTCTCGCAGGTGATGTGGGCCAGCCGCCAGATCGAGGACCTCCGCGACGAGTACACGACGAAGATCCGCAACTCCGACGTCGACACCGCGCGGAAACACCGCAAGCAGGCGTTCGCCCGCATGGCGGACGTGATGGACCAGATCGAAGACGATCTGCGGTACATCGGCGACTCGCGCGATCAGCTGAAGGTGCTCCCGGACATCCGTCCCGACGAGCCGGCCATCGTCGTCGCCGGCTACCCGAACGTCGGGAAGTCCTCGTTCGTCAACCGCGTCACCCGCGCGTCGAACCAGATCGCGGAGTACCCGTTCACCACGAAGGGCGTCCAGATCGGTCACTTCGAGCGGAACCACGTCCGGTACCAGATCGTCGACACGCCCGGGCTGCTCGACCGGCCGGAAGAGGAGCGCAACGACATCGAGCGGCAGGCGGTCAGCGCCTTAGAACACCTCGCGGACGCGGTCGTCTTCGTGCTCGATCCCTCCGGCGACTGCGGCTACCCGCTCGACGTCCAGCTCGAACTCCGCGAGGAAGTCCGCGAACTGTTCGGCGCGGACGTGCCGCTGCTCACGGTGGCGAACAAACACGACCGCTTCGAGGCGGTCAGAGCCGAGTCCGTCGACGCGACGATGAGCGTCACCGAGGACGAGAACGTCGAGGCCGTCCTCGATCTGGCCGTCGACGCGGTCGGCTACGAGCCGGACCTCCCCACCCGCGACGGGGAGTAGTCGGTCGATCGTCTCGAACGTCCCTGCGAAAGAAAACGACCGATAGCCGCGTTCTCAGGCCGGAACCGCTTCGTACACGACGTTCACGGAGACGCTCACGCTCACGTCGCCCGTCTCGACCGCGGTCGAAGCGCCGCCGGACGCGTCCCCGCCGTCCGCCGCCGCGTACGACTCGGCCACGTACGGCCGCGACTGCGACTGCGCGGTCGACACCTCGTAGACGCCGGACACCTCCAGCCCGCTCGCGTTCGCGAGCGCGGCCGCGTCGTCGTCGGCGTTCGTCATCGCCGTTTCGAGCGCCCGCTCGCGGACCTCGCGCTCGCGCTCGTCGCTCAGACCGAACTGGATCCGCTGGACCTCGTCCGCACCGGCGTCGACGGAGACGTCGATGACCTCGCCGACGGCGTCGACGTCGTCGAGTTCGATCACGTACTGGTGGGAACCCTCGTACCGCGTCCGGTTCGGATTGTCTCGGGTCTCGTAGCTCTCGCGAACGTCGTACTGGTCGGTCCGGATCGCGTCGTCGTCGAGCCCCCAGTCCGTCAGCGCGCCCCGGAGTTCCTCCTCGCCGGCGTCCAGCTCGTCGCGGACCGCCGCGGCGTCCTCGCCCGTCGCGGTCACCGCGACGCGAAGGGTGGCGCGATCCGGTGCCGACGTCGCCTCGCCGGCGGCGGTCACTTCGATGCTCCGTTCCAGTTGCGCTTCGTCGCCGTCGGTCGGCGTCGCGGTCCCCGCGAACCCCGAGCAGCCGGCGAGCGCGACGAGCGCCGCGATGCCGATGAGTGCCGTCAGTCGTCTGTCCATACCGACCGATCGACGGCGGAGACCTATAAAACGCCGATGGCGCAAAGAGTCGCTTTCGCTATTCGTCGTCGCGGGCGCGGTCTTCGGCCGCATCTTCGGCGGCCTCCTCCTCGGCCGCCTCCTCGTCGGCCTCGTCGTGGTCCACCACGTACGTGTCGTCGAGGTGCGGCTGTTCGTCCGCGGGGCCGTCGTCGACGTCGTCGGGAGACCCTCCGTCCCCGGTGCCGTCGGCGTCGGCGAGCGCGTCGGCGACGGATGCGTCCGCGGCGTCGGCAGCGCCGCTGTCCGATCCCCCGTTGTCGCCGTCGGGGTCCGCGTCACCGTTGCCACCACCGTCGCCGTCACCATCACCGCCACCGTTGCTATCTCCGTTGCCCCCGACATCCCGCACGTCGGTCCCCTGCGACTGTTCAGGGTCGCGGTCGACCCCGCCCGACAGATCGGTCGCGCGGCGACCGGAGCCGAACAGCCGCTCGCGCAGCGACCGCGAGCTGGGGCGTTCGGTGAGCAGCACCGAGGCGTCGACCTCGTGGATCACGTCGAGGTGGAGCGAGTTCGAGACGAGCCGGGAGAGCAGGCCCTTCTCCGTCGCGCCGATGATGACGAGCGTCTTGTCGGTCGCCACCTCGACGATGGCCGACTCGACGTCGCCGCCGTCGTCGACGACGAACTCGGCGTCCGTGAGCCCGTGTTCGTCGGCCCACGCCGCGAGGAACGACCTCCCGTCTTCCCGGTTCTCCGGGCCGTCAACCACGTGGAGCAGCGTCACCTCGGCGTCGGCGGTGTCCGCGAGCACCTTCGCCACCTCCGCGCTCAGCGCCGAGTCCGGCCCGCCGGAAGTGGGGATGAGGATCCGCGAGGTGTCGAGGTCCTGCTCGTTGAGGATGAGGAAGTCGCAGGGGAGCTGGTTCGTCAGCTCGTCGATCGGGCGCTCGGCGCGGGCGGCGCTCCACAGCTGGTCGTCGCCCCACCCCATCAGCACCGAGTCCGGGCGGGTCCGGCGCGCCATGTTGAACACCTCCTCGAACGAGCGGTGCGAGATCACCGTCGACGTCGACACCTCGACGTCGTAGTCGGCCGCCGTCGACCGGAGGTTCGCCATTCCCTCGGCGGAGACATCGGCTATCCGACGGCCCGCGTCGCCCGAGGACAGCGACATGCGCTCCGGCGCTTGGACGACGTGAACGATGTGGACGACGCCCTCCTCGTGGCTGCTCGCGAGCCGCGCCGCCAGCTCGACTATCGGCCCGTCGGTCCGCGGGTTCGTGATCGGCACCATGATACGGTACCCCTCGCCCGCGAACAGGGTCGCCTCGGTGGCGTCCAAGATCGGGACGTACGATCGACCGGCCGCGCGGCCGAACACCCACTCGGGCACGGTCAGGCGGCGGCTCACGCCCTCGAAGCGAGCCTCTTCGAGCCGCTCCTCGCTCGTTTGGAAGTAGTTGACGAGCGTCACCAGGACGACGCCGCCGATAGTGTTACCGAGCAACACCGGCACGACGAAGCCGATGAGGCCGGAATAGAGGCTAATCTCCGCGCCGTACAGCGGAATACTGTACTCAAAGAACAGGTACACGACCTCGGTGAAGGAGACAACAACGTGGAACAGGTCGCCGAGCGGGATCGCGAGGAACGCGAGGTAGACGACGAGCATCCGGCTCACGGAGTCGGTGGAGGCGAAGCCGACCCAGACGACGCCGGCGACGATGAGCCCCGCCATCGCGGCCTTGAAGAAGAGCGGAACGAACTCCATGCCGAAGCCGCCCTCGGAGATGTATCGCGCCGCCTCGACGGTGTCGCCCGTGAAGACGCCGCCGTACGAGAGGACGGCCGCGCCGATCGCGCCGCCGGCGAAGTTGCCCGCGAGCACGATCGTCCAGTGGCGGAGCAGGGTCGGGAGGCTCGCGAGCCGTTCGAGCGTGAGCGCCACCGGCGGGAGCGTGTTCTCGGTGTACAGCTGGTAACCGCCGATGATGATGTAGATAAACCCGAGCGGGTACAGCAGGACGCTCAAGATCGGGTTTGAGTCGGTCGCCGCCGTCAGCGACGCGTACAGCATGAACGTGATCGTGATCGCCAGCCCGGCAGCGAGCCCGCTGAAGAACAGCTCGCGGCTCCCCGAGGTCACCTCCTCGTCCGCGGCGGCGATGATCCGCTGGAACACCTCGTCTGAGGAGAACCGGTCCCTGACGGCCTCGCCGACCGCCGGCGCGCCGCTTCGGGACCGCTCGACGACCTCACGCATCGAATCGTCGTCGGGTGGCTCTGAGTCAGTCACTGGCGGAGGCCACGGCGTCCCGATAAAAAGCCCTTGCTCTTCCGTTCACGCGGTCGAAAAACGACCGGACCGCGGAGAGATCGGAACGGCTCGGCGAGGGCGGAACGGCTCGGCGAGAAGCGTCCGCGGTCACCGCGGACTCAGGCGCGTTCGACGGTCACCGTGCGGACCTCGACGGTGACCTCGCCGTCGACCACGGTCTCGATGCGGCCGTCGAGTACGGGCGCGATACCCTCGACGGGACCGCCGGGCGGCACGCCGACCGTGACCACCACCCGATCGGTTTTGAGCGGCGGGACCGTTCCGGTGCGCTCGACGGTGAGTTCGAGCAGTTCGAACTCCGAGTTCAGCGCCGTCAGCTCGTCGCTCGCGGCGGCCCGGATGTCGGTCTCCGTGGTCGAGGCGACGTACGAGTCGTAGGTGACGCCGCCGAGGAACACCGAGAGCAGCGCGATGGCGACCGCGAGCACGGCGACGCGCTTGAGGAACGCGGCGCGCGCGTCGTCCTCGCGGAACCATCGCTGCGGGCGGTACCCCTCGTACCACAGCATCACGAGCGCGGAGAGGTTGATCGAGAGGACGTTCACCGCGACGATGATGCCCGCGCCGATCACGAGCCGCGGGATCCGGAAGGCGATCCCGATCCCGACGGCGGCCGCGGGCGGGATCAGCGCCACCGCGATCATCACGCCCACGAGCGTCGCCGAGACGCCGGTTATCAGCGAGACGATACCCGCGATACCCGCGCCGACCGCGACGACGAGGACGAGGACGTTCGGCGCGAGCCGTTCGGACACCTCCGCGAGTTCGAGCGGGTCGAGCCCGGGCGGGACCAAGGCGAGCGAGCGCAACGCGAGCGCGAACGCCGTGGCCGCGAAGACCGCGACCGCGACGCCCAGTATCTGCATCCGCACCCCGCGCCGGAACAGCGACTCGTCGTCGACGACGGTGCCGATCGCCGCGGACATCGCGGGGCCGATGAGCGGCGCGATCACCATCGAGCCGACGACGGTCGCGGGGGAGTCTAACAGCAGCCCGGCGGTGGCGATCACCGCCGAGATAACGGTCATCAACACGTACGTCCCCAGCCCCGAGGCGAGCCCCTCGGCCTTCGCCTGGAGCTCCTCGCGGGAGATCCGGTCGCCGCCGTGCTCGGCGTCCTCCTCGTACTGCTCTTCGAGCGCCTCGAACCGCCGGGAGATGACCGTCTCTGCCGCGACGATGACGGTGTAGGTGCTCTCGTCGATCCCCGCCTCGCGGAGCCGTTCGAGGACCGGTTCGACCGCGGCCGTCGGCAGCGGGAACGTCGCGACCGCGGTGTACTCGCGGCCGCTGGTCTCGTCGGTGACGACGTAGTCGACCCCCTCGTCGTCGAGCGCGCGGACGACCGCCGCGCGCTTGCCCGCCGGTATCATGACCTGAACGAGTCGCACGGTCGCCGGTCGCGCCGCCGACTCTTATAAGGTGGGCACGCGGACGGCGTCGCGGTCGCCGCGAGCCGCGAGAAACGGAACTTTAATGCGCGAATCGCTCGCACCTCCAGCTAAGAATGATCTCGCCGCTGGTCATCGACACGTTCCTGCTCAACTACCACCTTGGGCACGTCATACTGTTCGGGCTCGTCGTCTCGCTTCTCGGGGCCGCGCCGCTGAAGTCCCAGAAGATGTTCGCGTCGATCTTGGCCGTCTTCGGCGTCGTCTTCCTCGCGGCACCGTACACGACGATGCCGGCGACCTTCGTCCTCGTCGGCATCCCGCTCATCCTGATCGGCACGCTACTGTGGACGATGTCCGAAAGCTGAGACCGGCCTTCTCCCGAGCGTTTCCGTCTCTTTCTTCCCGCGTTCCGCCGACGAGTGCGACCGATCGCGTCGCGGTTTCGGTTCCTGTTCGATCCCGCTTCTTTTTTTGCCCCCGGCGACACTCCCCGCCATGGTAACGGTACGGGCCCCCGCGACGAGCGCGAACCTCGGGAGCGGCTTCGACGTGTTCGGGGCGGCCCTCTCGCGGCCGGCGGACGTCGTCACGGTCGAGAAGGCGGCCGAGACGACGATCGAGGTCACGGGCGTCGGCGCGCAGTACATCCCGGAGGACCCCGAGAAGAACACCGTGGGGGCCGTCGTCGAGGCGCTCGACGCGCCGGCGCGGATCCACATCGACAAGGGCGTCCGCCCGGCGTCGGGGCTCGGCTCCTCGGCCGCGAGCGCCGCGGGCGCGGCGGTCGCGCTCAACCGGCTCTACGACCGCGGGCTCTCCCGCGAGGAACTGGTCCCGATCGCCGCCGAGGGCGAGGCGGTCGTCTCCGGCGTCGCGCACTCGGACAACGTCGCGCCATCGATCCTCGGCGGCTTCACCGTGACGACCGCCGAGGGAACCCGGTCGGTCGACGCCGCGATCCCCCTCGTCGTCTGCCTGCCCGACGTCGCCGTCTCGACCCGGGACGCGCGCCGGGTCGTCCCCGAGACCGCCTCGATGGACGCGCTTGTCGAGACGGTCGGCAACGCGGCGACGCTGGCGATCGGGATGTGCCGGTCGGACCCCGACCTCGTCGGTCTCGGCATGGACGACCCGGTGGTCACCCCCGAGCGCGCCCGTCTGATCACGGGCTACGACGAGGTTCGCCAGCGCGCCTTCGACGCCGGGGCCACGGGAGTCACTGTCAGCGGTGCCGGTCCCGCGGTGATCGCCGCCTGCCGCGAGCATGACCGGCGGGAGATCGCCGCCGCGATGCTCGACGCCTTCGACGGGGTCGGGATCGATGCGCGCGCCTACCAGAGCCGGATCGGCCGCGGCTCGACGGTCCTCGACGAGTAGTCGGCAGACGGGACGCGTCGGACAACTGCGCGGAACCGCACGAGGTCGACCGCGGCTCACCCGTTCTGGACGAACTCGCCCGAGCAGTCGTACTCGATCATCTCGAACTCGTTCGCGGCCTGGACGCTCCCGTTGTACGGGTCGGTCCGCTCGTACAGCTGGTAGACGGTGACGTTCTCGACGCCGGTCGCGTGGGTCCGGTTCCACTCCTCACAGAGGTAGTGCGCGAGGTACGAGCGGTGCTTCTCGTTGTCTCCCGAGTAGACGTTCGAGAGGTATTTTCGCCAGCGCGCGGAGGGATAGGTCGCGTCAACGTCGGGCGGCCGGTCCATGGAGACCTCGCCGTCGTGGAGCACGTCCCGCTCGCTCCCGTTTTCGAGGGTTCCGGGCGCGACGAACCACCGCGTCGTGCGAACCGGCTCGGGCGCGAACATCTGCCAGTGCTGGTCCATCTCGACGGTCTCTAAGACCTCCTCGCCGGGGTCCGGAACCTCGCCGTAGCCGACCGACTGCGCGCTCGAGAGGACGATCAACACGACGAAGAAGACGGGAATGACCGTCGAGAAGAGCGGGCGACCGCGTTCGATTCCCGCTCGGACACCGCTCGAGAGGTCGTCGAGGCGGTCGTTCCGTGTTAGCCGGGGCAGCGACGCGTCGAGCGAGGTGAGCGTCCGCCCGACGGATGCGAGGTGCGTACGCCAACGGTCGAGGTCCGTCGACGGCCCGAACCGGTCGACCGCGCGCTCCGCGGCGTCCCAGACCGGCGTCTGGTAGAACGGGACGAAGCCGACGACGGCGATGACGGGGAACAGGTCGATCCGCATCGTGACCGCCATCCCGAGGTGGGTGCCGACGAAAACCGAGGCGACCGCGGCGCGCGGGAAGCCCGTGAGGAGGACCAGCAGCGGCGAGGCGAAAAGCAGTGCGACCCACACGTACGTGGCCGCGCGCAGCAGACCGGGGAACGCGGCGATGTGGTTGCCGAGGAGGTAGGTGAACTGGTCCGCCTGCATGACGTACGCGACCGCCTCGCCACCCATCCAGAGGTCCCCCTCGAGCTTGTGGACGCCGTTCGTCACGTACATCACCAGCATCTGGAGGAGCACTCCCAGCGAGGCGACCGTCGCCACGGCGGCCCCGCGCGATCCCCCCGTGGAGGGACCGGGTTCCGACGTCGCCTCGTCGACGGCGGCGGGCATCACGCCGTCGCCGGGGTTTTCGGCGTCCGATCGCCCGATCGCGTCAACCGACCAGCGCGCGCCGAGCGGGAGGAAGATGCCCCAGAAGAGCAGCATCGCCAGCAGGGCGTCGCCCGCGTTCAACACCATCGGGTTCCGGGCCTGAAGCGAGAGCAACAGCAGCCACGAGGCGACCGTCGCGAGCCGCGTCCGGTAGCCGACGGCCAGCGCGAGGGCGACAGCGCCCGCGACCGCGAACAGCGACGCGACGGCCCACGGTTCGCCGGAGAGCGCGTGGAGCGAGTACAGCTCCGAGTAGTCGGCGACCAGCGCGCGTCGCGGGAGCACGCCGTAGTCGGTGTAGAAGGCGGAAAGCGAGCGCGAGCGCCGGAGCAGGTCGGCGATCAGCAGCGTTCCGAGCCCGATCCGGAAGGCGGCGAGCGCGCGCCGGTCGACCGAGGCCCGCGCGGCGACCGCCGCCGAGAGCCGTCGAACGACGGCCGAGAACCGCGACCGGACGCCCGCGACCGAGAGGCTTCGAGCCATGATCTTGGAGTCCAACTAGTTGGAGACGCGGAGGAATCAGTATAAGTTTTCCGTGCGACGGCGCGCGGTCGCCGTCGCGTGGTCGCCGTCGCTCGGCTTCCGGGGGGACTCGGTCCGATCGCACCGGAATCCTGAACTGCGGCGGCGGCGTACGATTACGGGTGATGGACGGGGACATCCCGGAGGACGCCGCGATCATACTGTTCGACGGCGTCTGTAACCTCTGTAGCGGGTTCGTACAGTTCGTCCACCCCCGCGACCCGGAGGGGAAGTACCGGTTCGCCTCCCTCCAGTCCGAGGTCGGACAGGCGCTGCTGGCCGAACACGACCTCCCGACCGACGAGATCGAGTCGATCGTCCTGATCGAGGACGGCGAGAGCTACGTGAAGTCGGCGGCGGTCATTCGGATCGCGACGGGACTCGGCGGCCGCTACCGGCTGCTCTCCCCGTTCCGATACGTCCCCGCGCCGGTCCGCGACCGCGTGTACGACTTCGTCGCCGAGCACCGATACCGCTGGTTCGGCAAGAAGGACCGATGTATGATGCCGTCAGGGGACGTGGAGTCGCGGTTCATCGAGTGAGAAAACGCGGCGGCGGTCAGTTCGCGCCGCGTCGCTCGTAGGTGACGAACGCGAGGTCGTCCTCCGCCTCGCGGTCGGTTTCGGTCCATTCCTCGGCGTCCCACTCGGGGAAGCGCGCGTCGCCGCCGGGACGCTCGGGGATCTCGGTGATCACCAGCCGGTCGGCGCGGTCGAGGAACTGCTCGTACACCGTCGCGCCGCCGATGACGTAGACGGCGTCGACGCCGCGGTCGGCGGCGTCCGCGGTCGCGCGAGAGACGGCCTCATCGAGGTCGTGTGCGACGACCGCGCCGTCCGAGAGGTCCGCGTCGTCGATCGACCGCGTCGTCATCACGACGCTGGTCCGGTCGGGGAGCGGGCCGCCGAGCCGGTCTCTGATCCCCTCGTACGTCTTCCGGCCGACGATCACCGGGTGGCCGGTCGTGAGCCGCTTGAAGTGCGCCAGATCCGCGGGGTAGTGCCACGGCATCCCGTCGTCGTCGCCGATCACGCCGTTCTCGGCGACCGCGGCGACGAGGACGAGGTCGGGATCGGCGTCGTCGCCCGCCATCACTCCGCGACCGCGAACGAGATGCCGTCCGTGCTCTCGTAGTCGACGAGTTCGACATCGTCGTAGGTCAGTTCGTCGAGCGGTGCGTCCGCGATCTCGATCCGCGGGCGGTCGCGGGGCGTCCGCGAGAGCTGTTCGAGCAGGCCGGGCACGTGGTCGTACCCCTCCTGACCGTTCGGCTCGTCGGGCGCGGTGCGCTCGACCCAGCTTTTCACGTCGAGGTACTCCTCTTTGCTCTCGACGTTCGCGAGCCGCTCTTGGACGTACTTCAGGTTGTTCGCGTACCACTTCCCGCGGTCGCCGCGGCCGCAGTAGACGTGGGCGTCGACGACGGTGTGACCGAACTCGCCGACCTCGAAGCCGGTCCGCTGGGCGAGTGCGTTCGCGAGCAGCGCGTACGCCGCGATGTTGAACGGGACGCCGAGCGCGATGTCGCCCGAGCGCTGCGTGAGATGGAGATTGAGCCGCCCGTCCTGGACGTTCACCACGAAGCTGTAGTGGCAGGGCGGCAGCGTCGAGACGGCGGCGTTCGCCGGGTGCCACGCGTTCACGACCATCCGGCGCGAGTGGGGGTTCTCCGCCAGCGTGTCGAGGACGTACCCTATCTGATCGAACGTGCGGCGTTCCGTCCCGTCGTCGGCCTCCTCGACGGTGACCCAGCGGTGCGCGTCGTCGGGCCACGTCTCGCCGGGGAGCGCGGCGTCGTCCGCCGGAACCGGATAACGTCGCCAGAACCGGCCGTACGCGGTGTCGAGCTTCCCCTCGTCGTCGGCCCACGCGTCCCAGATCTTCGTCTCCTCGCGGAGATTCCGGATGTGTTCCTCGCCGGAGAGGTACCACAACACCTCGTGGATGAGCGAGTTCCACCGGTAGCCGTCCATCTTCTTCGTAGTCAAGAGCGGGAACCCCTCGGCGAGGTCGATCGTGTACTGCCCGCTGAACGTCGCGATGGTGTCGACGCCGGTCCGGTTCGGCTTGTACGTGCCCGTCGAGAGCGCGTCGTCGACGAGGTCGAGGTACTGTTGCATGGTGGGTCGTGCGCGCCGGAACCGACCCGGTCGCCGGCGCGGACTGTTGTCGGATGAAACGAGTCGGGACACCTAATAACGTTGATCCAGCCGGCGACGTCGACCGTGATCCGAGTCGGTTCGCGGGAGACCCGGCCGGGCGGAAACGGCGAGGCCGCCGCGACGGCCGCGACGACGCCTCACCGATACCGCTCGGGGAGGTAGGGGTCGAGGGCGTCGGGGAGCAGCCGGATCAGCGCCGCCGCGATCTCCGCGAGGCGTCGGCGCAGGACGGCGTACACGGCCGCGACGACGACCGTGCCGATCACGACCTCGCGGAGCGGGCTGTTGACCAAGAGGAGGAGGGGGATCGCTAGCGCGACGCAGATCGCGAGGTCCTCGACCGCGCCGTCGTACCGGACGCCGCGGTGCGGGGCGACCCACTCCTCGCGGTAGTGATCGTACACCGCGCGGTCGGAGTTGCCCTCCCACGGCCGGAGCTCCAAGCCGCCGCCGAACACGTCGGCGACGCTGTGGAGCGCCGCCCCGAGGAGGAAGAGGGCGACGGCGACGGTGACCGTGGAGGGAGCGAGGAGCGCGGCCAGCGTCGCCGGAACCGCGAGCGCGGAGTAGTAGACGGGGTAGTGGAACGTCTTGCGGTGCCCGGTGTACATGTCGAGGTCGGGGAAGAGACCGCCGAGGAAGCCGGCGGCGAACCCGACCGGGGCCAGCTCCGGCGCGACCCGAACCAGCGGGGCCGCGAGGAGCATCCCCGCGAGCACGTGGGTCGGGAGCATCATCGTGGCGGAAACGAGGCGACAGAACGATATGAACGTGTCGGGTTCCCGTGGAGTCGTTCCCGCGCTCCCGCAGGTCATTTTCGTGTTCCCGCGCTCTCGCAGATCGTTCTGTCGCTCCCGCGGTCCGTTTATGTTCGCCCGGCCAAACCGGGGCGTATGCTCATGACGCCGGGACCGACCGCGGTCCCCGAACCGGTGCGCGAGGCGATGTCCCGCGAGCTGATCAATCCCGACGTGGACCCGCGATTCCGGGAGATATACGGTCGGGTCACGGAGCGACTCGCGACCGTCTACGGCGTCGATTCGGGGGGAGCCGAGAACGCAGGCGCGGACGACCGGGGAAGCGCCGCGACCGCCGAGCGCGACGTGGTCGTCCTCGGCGGCGAGGGAATCTTAGGGCTGGAGGCGGCCGTCGCCTCGCTGGTCGAACCCGGAACCGAGGTGTTGTGCCTGTCGAACGGGCTCTACGGCGAGGGGTTCGCCGACTTCGTCGAGTCGTACGGCGGCGAGGCGACGCTCGTCGCCGCTCCCCACGACGAGCCGCTCCCGCTCGACGCGCTCGACGAGGCGCTCGCGGCCGACGACGCCGACTTCGACCTCGCGACGACCGTCCACTGCGAGACGCCGACCGGGACGCTGAACGATATCGACGCCGCGCTCGACCGGATCGAGGCCGCTGACGGGGAGATACTCACGGTCGTCGACGCCGTCTCCTCGCTCGGCGGGGTGGCCGTGCCGACCGACCGCATCGACGTGTGTCTCGGCGCGTCCCAGAAGTGTTTCAGCGCCCCGCCGGGGCTCGCGACGGCCGCGGTGAGCGACCGCGCGTGGGCCGCGATGGAGGAGCGGGACCCGCACTCGCTGTACGCGAATTTCCTCCCGTTCCGCGACGTGAGCGACGAATTCCCGTACACGCACCTGACGACCGAGGTCGTCGCGCTCGACGCGGCGCTCGACCTATGGCTGGCGGAGGGGCTCGACGCGGTCCGGGAGCGACACGAGTCGGCCGCGGCGCGGTGTCGAGAGCGCGGCGCGGCGTTGGGGTTGGAGACGGTCCCGGACTCGGAGCGAAGTTCGCCGACCGTGACCGCGTTCCGGGTTCCGGGGCGGGCCGCGGAGTTACAGGAGCGACTGCGGGAGGCGCACGACGTGGTGCTGGCGACCGGACTCGGCGAGAGTGCGGACGACATTCTCAGGGTCGGCCACATGGGCCACAACGCCCGCGTCGACCGCGTCGAGGAGACGATGGACGCCTTGGAAGCCGTCTTATAAGTGGCTGTTTGCCGTCACGGAGCTCGTTCTGTCGCGCTCGACAGCAGGTTCCGGGAGGCGACGCGAACGCTCTCGGCCGATTATTTATAAGTGGTTGCCGTAAAATCGGCAGAAGATTCCAGATCCCCCGGCTGCTCGGCCGTACGAGAGCAGATTTGTTTATAAATGGCTGATCGGTACGAACACCGTCGAAGTCCCAGCCGATCGGCTGTACGATGATCTTGTTTATAAATCGCTGAGCGCACGAACACCGTCGAAGCCCCAGCCGCGAGGACCTCCGAAAGACGGTCGCCTCGCTTCGCTCGGCGCTGCGTCTTTCGTGGTCCCGCTCGCTTTCGCTCGCGGGACTCGCGCGACTCGCTGTGCTCCTCGGTCGTTCGCTTCGCTCACTCCCTGCGGTGCTTACTTCGTCGTGCTTCGTCCTCGCGGCTGCCCCTTCGAGTCCCACCCCACACCGCACAGCAACCGCACCTCATACCTCCCCAGCCTCGTCGGTCGCCTCCGCGTTGCTCCGGCGACTGACTCCCTCGCGCGGCGCTCCTCGCGCCCTGTGGGGCGCTCGGAGGCGCGCGCCACCGCGACCGGGAGTGTGGACTAGCGTAAGAACTCGAATTCCGCCTCCGGAACGCCCTTGCCCCCGCCGCGATCAGATCGGCGCATGAATCACCGAGAACTCGGCGGCGTCGGACGCGTCAGCGAGGTCGGCTACGGGGCCTGGCAGATCGGCGGCGACTGGGGCGAGGTCACCGAAGACGAGGCGGTCGCGGCGGTCGAGGCCGCCCGCGACGCCGGCGTCGACTTCTTCGACACCGCCGACGTGTACGGCGACGGACGCTCGGAGCGGATCGTCGGCGAGGTGCTAGCCGACGAGATCGCGAGCGGCGACGTGACGGTCGCGACGAAGGCCGGCCGCCGACTCGACCCGCACGAGGCGGACGGGTACGGCGAGGCGAACCTGCGGCGCTTCGTGAATCGGTCGCGAGAGAATCTGGGGACCGAGACGCTGGATCTGGTCCAACTCCACTGCCCGCCGACGGACGTCTACTACCGGCCGGAGACGTTCGACGCGCTGGCGACGCTCGCCGAGGAGGGGCGGATCGACGCCTACGGCGTCAGCGTCGAGCGCGTCGAGGAGGGGCTCAAAGCGATCGAGTACCCGGGCGTCGAGACGGTCCAGATCATCTTCAACCCCTTCCGCCAGCGCCCGGCGGCGCTGTTCTTGGAGGAGGCCGCCGCGCGCGATGTCGGCGTGATCTGTCGGGTGCCGCTCGCCTCCGGGCTGCTCACGGGCGCGCTCTCGCGCGACGACGAGTTCCCCGAGGACGACCACCGCAACTACAACCGCGAGGGCGAGGCGTTCGACGTGGGCGAGACGTTCGCGGGCGTCCCCTTCGAGGCGGGCCTCGACGCGGTCGACGCGCTCGGCGAGCGCCTGCCCGACGACCGGCCCCTGCCGGAGTTCGCGCTGCGGTGGATCCTCGATCACGACGCAGTCTCGACCGTGATTCCGGGGTCGACGACGCCCGAACACGTCCGGTCGAACGCGGCCGCGAGCGAGGCGGACCCCCTCTCCGAAACCGAGCGCGAGGCCGCAGGCGAGGTGTACGACGAGCACGTGCGGGCGCACGTCCACCAGCGCTGGTGAATCGGGGTTCAGGGAGAGAATCCCCGTCGGTGGCGACGGCGAAACGCGTCCCTTTTTCCGCGCGATCGCGACCGGATCGGCAGAGGCGACCGTGGAGAGCGAACGCGACGAAACGGCGACCGAGCGCGGGGAGGGCAACGAGCGCGGAGAGGGCGACGAGCACGACGGGGGCGACGAGCACGACGGGGGCGACGAGCGCGACGAGGGCGACGAGCACGACGGGGGCGACGAGCGCGCGACCGACTCGATCCCCGCCGACGAGCGCGAGGCCTTGGAGACCATCGCGCACGGCGCGGTACTCACCTCGGGCGGGGTCGCGGGCCAGCGGGCGCTGACGGCCGCGACCGAGTTCGTCCTGACCCGCGGACTCGGGCCGACGGCCTACGGCGTCTACGCGCTGGCGTGGCGGATCGCACAGTTGTGCTCGCGGCTCGTGACGTTCGGGAGCGTCCCCGCCATTCAGCGGTATCTTCCCGAGTACGCGGACGATCCGGGGCGGCAGGGGACGGTCGCCGGCCTCGCGTACGCGACGACGGTCGGGTTCGGGGTCGCGTTCGCCGGCGGCGTCTGGCTCGCTGCGCCGGCGATAAACGCCCGGACCGTCACCGAGCCGGCGTTTCCGGGGACGATGCGCGCGTTCGGGGCCCTCGTCGGCTTCCTCGGCGTGGTGATGGTCGCGTCCGCGCTCTTCCGCGCGGTCGGCTCCGCCCGCGGCGAGATCCTGTTCAACAAGCTGCTCCGGCCGGGCGTCCGGCTCGTCGGCGCGCTCGGGGCGCTCGCGCTCGGCTACTCCGTCGTCGGCGTCGCCGGCGCGATCGTCGCCGCGACAGCGCTGCTCGCCGCGGCCGCCGTCCCACTCTCCGCGTCGGTCACCGGCGTCCGCCCGTCGATCCGGGGCGTTCGCGGGGAGGCGCGGCGGTTCTACGACCACGCGGCCCCGGTCGCGATGAGCAGCCTCGGGAAGGTGTTCCAGAACCGCGTCGACGTGCTGCTCGTCGGCGCGCTGCTGACGGCGACCGCGGCCGGCGTGTACAACGTCGTCCTCGTGGTGATCGCGGTCGCGTGGATCCCCCTCCTCTCCTTCAACCAACTGCTCCCGCCGGTCGCCTCCGAGCTGTACGCGAGCGGCCGGACCGAGACGCTCAACGCGGTGTACGGCTCCGTCACGCGACAGATCGTCACCGCGGTCGTGCCGATCCTCGCCGTGTTGACCGTGTACGGCCGGGAGATGCTGGCGCTGTTCGGCGAGCCGTACGTCGCCGGCTACCTCCCGCTCGTCGTCTACCTCGGCGGGGTGTTCGTCGGGAGCGCGGTCGGCGCGACCGGGTGGCTCCTGATGATGACCGACCACCAGTACGCGCGGATGGCGCTCGACTGGCTGCTCGCGGTCCTCAACGTCGGACTGACGTACGCGTTCGTCGTCCGGTACGGGCTCGTCGGGGCCGCGCTCGGCACGTCCCTCGCCATCGCGGTCCAGAACGGAATTCAGGTCGTCCTCCTGCGTCACTTCGAGGGGCTGTGGCCGTTCGACCGCACCTTCCTCCCGCCGCTCGCGGCCGGCGGCGTCGCCGTCGCCGCGATGTACGCGGTCCGCGCGCTGTTCGCCGGACCGACCGCCGTCCTCGCCGGCGTTCCGGTCGGACTCGCCGCGTACGCGTCGTCGCTTTCACTCCTCGGCGTCGACCCCCGCGACCGGTTCGTCGCGCGGCGGCTGGCGCGGCGGTACCGGGTCGCGCTCGCGGAGCGGTTCCGGTAGCGGGGCCCCGACGGCCCGAGGGTCCATCAGCGACCGGCGAGCGGCCGCCCGTCGCGGACCGCGACGATTTATGAACCGACCGCGACGTAGAGTGCGTATGCAAACGATCGACCGCGGGTCGGCGGGGTCGGCCCGCGTCGCGATCGTCGGCGGAATCCACGGCGACGAGCCCGCCGGCGAACGGATAGTGAGACGCCTCGCGGACGAACTCGATCCCCTCGATGAGACGACCGAGGACGGATCTGGTTCGGCGGGACTCGTCCGGCTGATAATCGCCAACGAGCCGGCGATAGCGGCCGAGACGCGTTATACCGACGCCGACCTCAACCGGTCGTTCCCGGGCGACGCCGACAGCGACGAGTACGAGCGCGCGCTGGCGGCGCGGCTCGCCGCCGAGCTGGAGGGGTTCGACGCCGTGCTCGCGCTCCACACCTCCCACAGCGCGCCGCCGCCGTTCGCCATCTTCAGCGACCTCACGGAGTCGGTCCGTCGCACCGTCACCGGGCTTCCGGTCGACCACGTCGTCGACGCGAGCGGGCTGCGGTCGACGACGCTCGACTCCACCGTCCCCCACACCGTCTCGATCGAGGTGGGCCGGCAGGGCAGCGAGGAGGCCGTCGAGTTCGGCTACGAGGCGTGTCGGGCGTTCCTCCGCGTCCACGGCGCGATCGCGGACGAGGAGCCGACGTTCTCGGAGACGACGGTGGTCGAGGGCCGCGAGGAGGTGCCGAAGGGCGGCGGGGAGCCGCACGTCCACTTCGCGAACTTCGAGCCGATCCCGGAGGGCGCGGTGTTCGCCGAGGACGACGTGTACACCCACCGCGTCGAGGAGCCCGGCGTGGTCCCGATCCTCGCCAGCGAACGCGGCTACGACGATATCTTCGGCATGTACGGCCGCGTCACCGGCATCGTGAAACCGCCCGGAGTGGGCGAGAATCGAGTGTACCCGATCGACGAGGAGGACGACGCGGAGGGCGAGGAGGGGAGTACGGGAGGCGACGACGGAAGCGAGGACGACGGAAAACGAGGCGGGGCGAACTGAACGAAACGGTTCAGACTGATCGGAACGAGCGGCGTCGCTACTTGGCGGTCGGCGTGATGTCGCCGACGGCGTCCATCACCTGGACCGCGGCGCTGGCGGCCAGCCCGCGGGCGACCTCGTCGGTGTCGGACTCGGCAATTCCGGCGTCGAGGTCCTCCGGGTCCGGCGTGAATCCGGCGGAGACCGGGTGGCCCGCCGGGGGGTTGACGGCGACGGTCGCCTGCGGACCGTTCGCACCGACAGACAGCTCGGAGCCGACGGCGTAGCTGTCGGGGAGATACGATTCGGTTCGCGATACGATTCCGGCGACCGCGCGCCGGAGCTGTCGTTCCTGATCCGGAGAGAGGTCGACGGCCGCGGGCGAGCCCGCGTCCGTCACACCCGGTGCCCCGGCGTACGGGTTGTTGCCGTTCATTCGAAGACACGACACGTACGCGGCAACGAGTCAAAAAGGCGTCGGCGGCGACAGGATCCGCCCGGCTGCGCTACAGGATCGGCTCGGACTCGCCGTAGGCGGCGATCACCACCGCGGTGGCGTACCGGTCCGCCTCGGCGGCGACCGTCTCGACGCGCGTCTCTCGGTCGGGAAGCTCCCAGTCGCGGAGGTCGGCACCGGCGTCGAGGCCGTCGCGGATCCGATTGCGGACGTCGTCGCCGTCCTCGCCGGTCACCTCGTAGAAGAGGCCGGGACCGGGACCGGTCGCCCAGCCCAGCCCCGCGACCGCGTCGGGATGTCGGCGGGGCGCGCGCTTCGACTCGGCGTCCTCAGCGCCCGCGCGGCCGCCCTCGCGGAAGTCCACCGCGTCGCCCGGGCCGATCGTCCGACGCGCCTCGACGACCGTGAGCCGGTTCCCCGCGGGGCCCAAGTTCGGCGCTTCCGAGACCGCCTCAACGGTCGCCTCGGCGGGGACGACGGAGGAGACCGCCACGAGGTTGTAGTTGTGGAGGTTCGCGTCCGCGAGCGCGGCGTCGTAGGAGGCCATCGCCGTGTCGGCGACCCCGACGCCGCCGGCGACATGGATGGTGTTCATCGACGGGAAATCGGCGACGAGCGCGGTAAGGGGTTACGAACCGACTCGGACGACCGTCTCGGATGGGTCCCCGAATCGAGACAGTCGTGGTGGCGCGTGCCTCCGAGCGGTCGCCGGAGGCGACCGCGAGGAGCACCGCGCGAGGGAGTCGCCGGCGGTCGGAGCGGAGCGACGGCCGCCAGCGACGAGGCTGGGGAGGTGAGAGGTGCTGTGCGGTCGCGGTCGGGTGGGACTCGAAGGGGCAGCCGCGAGGACGACGCAGGCGACGCAAGCACCGCAGCGAAGGAGCGGTAGCGACTGAGCGAGGAGCACAGCGAGCGTGCGTCGTCCTCGCGGCTGGGGCTTCGGCGGTCTCGGTCGGAACGTCGGAAGCGACTACATCGTAGCGAGCGGCCGGGAGTTCCGAGGCGGTCGCGGACGCTCCGTTATCAACCTATTATAAGTGACCCGCCGAAACGCCAGCTGCGGTAACCGGTCCAAGACTCACTCGGAAAAGCCGACCGCCAGCCCCGCTATCGTCGTCTCAGTACTGGTAGTTGATGACCTGCTCGTCTTCCGTATCGGCGTCCCGAAGCTTGTCGCGGGCGGCCTCGAAGTCCGCCTGCCGGACCTCGGTGCGGCCGTCACGGATGGCGAACATTCCGGCCTCGGTCGCCAGCGACGCGATGTCCGCGCCGCTGTACCCGTCGAGGTCGCTCGCGATGACGCCGAGGTCGATGTCGTCGGCGACGTTCATCTCCTGCGTGTGGATCTCGAGGATGCGCTCGCGGCCCTCCGGGCCGGGCTCGGGGACCTCGATGAGCCGGTCGAAGCGGCCGGGGCGGAGGATGGCCTCGTCGAGCATGTCGAAGCGGTTGGTCGCAGCCATGATCCGGATCTCGCCGCGGTCGTCGAAGCCGTCCATCTCCGAGAGGAGCTGCATCATCGTCCGCTGGACCTCGGCGTCGCCGGAGGTCTTCGAGTCGGTCCGCTTGGCGGCGACGGCGTCGATCTCGTCGATGAAGATGACGGCCGGCTCGCGCTCGGCGGCGAGTTCGAACAGGTCGCGGACGAGCCGCGCGCCCTCGCCGATGAACTTCCGGACGAGCTCGGAGCCGGCCATCTTGATGAACGTCGCGTCCGACTCGTTGGCGACCGCCTTCGCCAGCATCGTCTTCCCCGTCCCCGGCGGGCCGTGGAGGAGGACGCCGCTCGGGGGTTCGACGCCGACCTGCTCGAACTGCTCGGGGTTTTCGAGCGGGTCCTCGACCGCCTCGCGGACCTCCCGGATCTGGTCGTCGATGCCGCCGATGTCAGCGTAGGTGACGTCCGGGGACTCGGTGACCTCCATCGCCTGCGCCCGGGAGTCGGTCTCGTCGTCGAGCACCTGCTGGACCGCGAAGGAGTCGTTGATCGCGACGCGGTCGCCGGGACGGAGGTCCTCGTCGAGCCGCGAGGCGGCCTGCGTGAGCACCTCCTGGTTGTTGCCGTGCTGTTTGATGACGACGCCGTCGTCGGTGATCTCCTCGACGGACGCGATGTACAGCGAGGAGGTCTTCAGCACCTCGTTTTCGCGTTTCAGCTGTTCGACGTCGTCTTTCAGGTCGCCGCGGCGTCCCTCGGCGTCCGCGAGCCGGTCCTCTAATTCCTCGTTCACGTGAACGATCCGCCGGAAGTGCTGGCGGATCGCCTCCAGCCGCTCCGCGTCGCTCATCTCGGGGTCGAGCTCCAACCGCGGGCGGTCGGGCAGTGAGGGGCTGTGAGACATTCGTTATGCCCGGATAAGATGCGGGCGTAAATGTGCCTTTGGGTCACGGAGAGACCGTTGGATCGCCGAGCCCGAACCCGCGAGTTCCGGTCGCCGCCGCGATCGTGTCCCGGCCGCGCCGTCTCCCGAATCTGACGGACACTCGCCTGCCGACCGGGATTATCAATTTAGATAGGCAGAAGTGAGGTTTTTAACTCAAGGCGAGCGAACACCGGCATATGGACGCACGCATGGCGGGCGGACGCGCCGACCCGGTACTCGCAGACCGAGATCCGCGGACCGGGAGGGCCCTCCCATGACGGAGGCTCCGGACGCGACCGTTCTCGCGGTCGACGACGAGCCGGACCTCGCGGAACTGTACCGGGTGTACCTCGACCCGGCCTACGACGTACGGATCGCGACCGGCGGCGAGGAAGCGATCGACGCGATGGACGACGCGGTCGACGTCGTCCTCCTCGACCGGCGGATGCCCGACATGTCGGGCCACGAGGTGTTAACGGAGATCCGCGGCGAGGGGTACGACGCCCGGGTGGCGATGCTGACCGCGGTCGAGCCGGACGTCGACATCGTCGAGATGCCGTTCGACGACTACAAGACGAAACCGGTCACCAAAGAGGATCTCCTCACGCTCGTCGAGGTCCTCCTCCACCGCGCCGCCTTCGACGAGCAGAGCCAGGAGTTCTTCGCGCTCGCCTCGAAGAAAGCGGCGCTGGAGGCCAGCGGCACGACCAACTCCGAGGAGTACGAGGAGCTCATCGAGCGGATGGAGTCCGTCCGCCTCGAGGTCGACGACACGCTCGATCTCCTCTCCGCGCGCGACGCGTTCGTCGAGGTCCCCGGCGAAGTGCCGTAGCGCGGGCCGCAACCGCCTGTACCCCGATCACTCGATCCGGAGTTCGCCGTCTGCTCCCGCTTCGTCGCCGTCCTCGTTCCACTCAAGTTCGAACTCGACGCTCAGTTCTCCCGGCCCGTCGGCGGGGCCCTCGCGCTCCGCCTTCACCTCGAAGGTCGGACGGGCGGGGGGTTCGAGCGTCGTCGACTCGCCGCCGCGCGAGAGCGTGATGGCGTCGCCCGCGTCGAGGGAGTCCGCGACCGCCCGAAGGTACGCGGCGATCTCCTCGCGGCTCCGCCGACTCTCCGACTCGAAGAGGACTTTCTCGGTCATGCGCGGACGTAGGCGGCGTCAGAATATAAACGTCGCCGCGGTTCGGCGGCCGCTCCCCGGACCGTTTTGTGGCACCCGCTCAAACTCGTACGGTATGTCCGTCTCCGACCCTCTCCGCACGGCCGTCGCCGTCGCGGTCTACTGGACGGCGATCGCCGTCGGCGGGAGCGTGCTCCTCGCCGCCCCGACGAGTCCGCTCGCCGCGCTTCCGGTCCTCGGCGGCGGCGCGGTCGTCGCGCACGCGGCGCGGGCCGACCGCTTCGTCGAACTCGGCTACGCGGTCGGGACGATGTGGATCGCCGTACTCGCGCTGTCGCTCGGCACCGGCGTCGTCGACCCGGTCGCGGTGCCCGCCGGAGAGGTCGCTCCGCTCGCGGACGCCCCGGTTCCCGCCGCGATCGGGACGGTCGCGCTGTTCGGCGTCCTCCTCGTCGCGTACGCGGCGTTCCTCCGCCGGAGCGCCGGGCGCGATACCGCCGAGTCCGAATGAGCCGAGCGCGACGCCGACCGCCTCAGAACCCGTCCTCGAAGACGAACGTCCCAGTCACACCTTTTTCCCGGCCTCGCTCCGCTCGGCCGGCAAAAATCTGTACCAAAAAACCGCACCTCCGAGGACGGCTATCGCTTCGAACAGCCGACCGCCTCAGAACCCGTCCTCGAAGACGAACGTCCCGTTCCGCTGGACGACCTCGCCGTCGACCTCGATGACGGAGTCCTCGCTCATGTCGACGATCATGTCGACGTGTTCGGCGGACTCGTTGACCGCGTTCTCCCCGCCGACCGTCTCGGGGTACGCGGAGCCGACCGCCATGTGGACGGTGTCGCCCATCTTCTCGTCGAACAGCATGTTGTAGGTGAACCGGTCGATCTGGCGGTTCATCCCGATGCCGAGTTCGCCGAGGTGGCGGGACCCCTCGTCGGTGTCGAGGATACCGGAGAGCAGGTCCTCGTTACGCTCGGCGGAGTGCGAGACGACCTCGCCGTCCTCGAACCGGAGCCGGACCCCGTCGATCTCGCGGCCGTAGCGGTACAGCGGGAGATCGAAGTGGACCTCGCCGTCGACGCCGTCGCGCGTCGGCGCGGTGAACACCTCGCCGCCGGGGAGGTTCGCCTCGCCGTCGTCGTTGAGCGTGGAGTTTCCGGAGACGTCGAGCGTGAGGTCGGTCTCCTCGCCCGACTTGATCCGGACCTCGTCCGCGTCGTTCAGAATCTCGACCATGTTCGACTGGAACTCGCGCTGTTCGTCCCAGTCGAGTGAGACGGCGTCCCAGACGAAGTTCTCGTACGCCTCGGTACTCATTCCGGCGAGCTGCGCGTGGCTCGCGGTCGGGTACTGGGTGAGACACCACGTCTTCGAGAGTCGCGTCCGCTTGACGTCCTCCATCGCGCGGTTGTAGGCCGCGTTGGTCTCGGGGTCGATGTCGGCGTCTTCGGTGGCGTTCGCACCGCCGCGGGCGATGACGAAGACGTCCGCCTCCTCGTAGAGCGCGCGGCGGTGGCTCGGCTCGGTGAACTCCTCCGAGGAGCGTTTGAAGGCGCGCTGGGCGCGCTTCGAGTAGTTGAGGTAGACCGGGTTCGCGCCGCGGTCGCCGCAGACCTCGTGGAGCGCGACCGCGAGGTCCTCGGCCTCCTTGGGCATCTGGATGACCACGTCGTCGCCCGACTCGATGCCGGTGGAGTGGTCGGCGATGATCTCGGCGTGTTCGCGTACGCGTGCGTCCATGTCGTCCGATTTCACGGCCGGGGAATTACGGCTTTTCCTTCCGGCGCGCCGAGCGGGGGACCGTGAGCCGTCAGAACCGTCGCGACACGCCCCGGCCGCAACGCGTTTGCCCCGCCGCCGCGTAGCGTCGGACATGTCTCGGCTCGCGTTCCGCGCGGCCGCGGCGGCGGTCGGCGTCGTCCTGCTCGCCGTCTACCTGACCGCCGCGCTGTTCGTCGCCGACCTGCTGCGGGCGGTCTGGACGGCCCGCCCCGCCCTCCCGGTCCTCCTCGCGCTGCTGGTCGCCGGCGCGCTCGGCTCGGCGTACCTCAGTTACCGAGTCGGGACCGCGCAGGTCCTCGCGAGCCTCGACGGGGACCGACTTCCCCGGGAGCACGCGCCGGGCCTCCACCGGCGGGTCGACGCGCTCGCCGCCCGGATGGACCTCGCGCGGCCGGCGCTGTACGTCACGGACACGCGCGCGCCGAACGCGTTCGCGGTCGGCGGCGGGTCGGACGGCGGCGCGCTGGTCGTCGACCGGTCGCTGTTCCGGCTGCTCTCAGTCCGCGAGATCGAGGCCATCCTCGCGCACGAGCTGGCGCACTTGGAGCGGCGCGACGGGTTCGCGATCGCGATGGCCGACGGGATCGGGCGCTCGGTGGTCGGACTCGCCACGGTGGCCGCGCTGCCGGCGCTGCTCGCGCTGTCGGGTCTCGCCGGTGCCTCGGCGTGGATCCGGGGGCGACCGAGCGACCGGTCCGGGCCGTTCGCGCGGCTCCACCGCGCGCTCGCCGGGGGGCTGTTCGCGGGGTTCGTCCTGACGACGCTCCTCTCGCGGTCGCGGTCGCGCAAGCGGGAGTTCGCCGCGGACGATCGCGCGGCCGAGGTGACCGGCGACCCGATGGCGCTCGCCCGAGCGCTCCGCCGGATCGAGCGCGCGACCGAGCCGACGTGGCCGTTCGCACCGTTCTCGACGCATAGGCGGACCGAGGACGCGACCGAGCGCTGGCTGTCGACGCACCCGTCGACCGACGAGCGCGTCGAGCGGCTGCGGCGGCGGGCCGAGTCGCAGGGTCCGACGCGGCGGATCCCGGCCGGACCGTCGCGACGGCCCGCCGGGCGCAGGCGAGCGTATCGGTGAACCCGGTGTCGCAGAAGCCGAACCCGTGCGGTGGCGCGTGCCGGTGAGCGCCGCATCGCGGCGCGAACCGCACACGCGAGGGAGTCGACCGGTCGGAGCGAAGCGGAGACCGGTCGACGAGGCTGGGGAGGCGTGAGGCTGCGGTTGCGGTGCGGGGTGGGACTCGAAGGGGCAGTCGCGAGGACGAAGACGCGCGACGTAAGGACCGCAGGAGCGAGCAACACGAGCGACGAGGACCGCAGCGAGCGCATCGAGTCCTCGCGACTGGGGCTTCGGCGGTCTCAGTTGTGAAGCCGTCTTCGACAAAAACAGTATCGTACAGCCGAGCGACTGGGGCTTCGGCGGTCTCAGTTGTGAAGCCGTCTTCGGCAAAAACAGTATCGTACAGCCGAGCGACTGGGGCTTCGGCGGTCTCGGTCACCGAGTTCGTCGTCCCGTAACGAACATCTGGGGCTTCGGTGACCGCGTATCAGGCGATGTCGCGGTCGTCGTCGGCGTGCGCGCGGACCCACAGCCGGCCGATCCGGGAGAGGCTCGTCCGGTAGGACTTCCCGTGTTCCTCGCGCTCGATGTATCCCTTCCCGCCGGGGCCGAGCCGGTCGACGTTGTAGATGACCTTCGAGCGGAACGAGTCGGTGTACTCCTCGTTGAGCTCGTCGGCGAGCGCCTCCGCCAGCTCCGAGACGGACTCGAACTCGCCGTGTTCGCCGAGGGTGAACAGTACCAGCTCCTCGAACGGCTTGACGTTCTGGAACGAGGCGACCGGGAGCTCGATGACGTGGCTGTCGCCGATGCGCTTCGCGCCGATGGTCGTGCCGCGCTCGTCGAACTCCGCGAGCAGGTCGGTGGTGCTCGCCAGCCGGTCGGAAACGCGGTCGGGGTCGACGCCCGCCTCGGCGAGCGCGTCGGCGTCGCTCCCGGCGTCGAGGTCCCGGAGGAGGTCTCGCGTGGCGCGCAGCTCCTCGGCGAGTTCGGTCTCGAGGTACTTCTCGGGGGCCGTGTAGTAGGTGTGGATGCGGTCGCGCTCGGCCTGCCGCTCGACCATGATCGAGTGGGCCGCGGTCGCGAACGCGAACGAGACGGGCCGGGGCATCGAACAGAGGTTCACCCACACCTCGCGCTCCTCGGCCGGAGCGTCGTCCCCGTCGCGGTCGCCGCCGTCGTCACGGTCGCCGTCCTCGCGGTCCAACTCCGCGTTTATCAGGTCGTAGGCGCGCTCGAAGGCGGCGTCGTAGTCGTACACGTCGTCGAGTCGCTCGCGGACCGTCTCCGCGCCGAGCAGGTTCTGAAAGTCCTGTTCGAGCTTCCGCGCGATGTTCCGCGAGTACTCGACGTTGCCCTCGCTGCCGACCGTCCCCTCCAACAGGATCACCCGGTCGACGTCGAACTGGTCTCGGATGAGGGGGGCTATCATCCGGTCGTAGTCGAACCCGACGGGCACGACGTGGGTCTGCATACGCCACACTTCGCGGGGCCGGTTAAATATCTCCCCGAGTGGCGCTCCGTACCGGATGTGGCTCGGCTACACGGTGTCGCGGTCGGTGTAGGTCACGCGGTGGGCGATCAGCCCGTCGGCGTCGACCGTGTGGAAGTCCGCGAAGCCGAACGCGACCCGCTCGTCGTCCTGCCGTCCGCTGAACGTCCCGCGGACCGCCGCCGTGTCGCCGTCGACCGCGACCGCGAGTACCTCGTGTTCGCCGTCTGACAGCGGGCGCTCCTCGCGGTAGAACCGCTCTAACGCGTCGATCCCCTCGATCGGATCCTGGCCCGGCCGGTCGTAGACGACGTCGTCGGCGAACAGCGCCAGCAGGCCGTCGTAGTCGTCGTCGTCCACGCGCTCGTAGTAGCTTCGGACCGTCTCGCGGAGCCGTTCAGAGTCGGGCGTCTCGTCGCTCGCCTCGTGGTCGGGTGTCGCGTCGGTCACGGGCGTCCGGACGGGCCGGCGGGACGTATGCGTTGCCCCGCGAGCGCTACGATTATGCCGTGCCACGTCGTATCGACACACAGAATGTCACAACAAGAGGGACACGACGAGCTCTACGTCGACCAGTACACGCTCGGGCTGGTCGGGCCCGATCAGGAGTGGGCCGGGACCGTCGCGGACGGCGGGACCGTGAAGACGTACACGCCGCCGGGCTGTTGGGGGCCGATGGTGACGCCCTCGTTCCGCGGCGGCCACGAGGTGACGCGACCGATCCGCGTCGAGGGAGCCGAGGTCGGCGACGCCGTCGCGATCCACATCCGCGACGTGGAGGTGACGAGCATGGCGACCAGCACGGGGTCGATGGCGGAACGCGAGGCCGCGTTCGGCGACGACCCGTTCGTCGACCACCGGTGTCCCGAGTGCGGGACGGCGTGGCCGGACTCCGTCGTCGAGGGGACCGGCGAGGACGCGATCCGCTGTGCGGAGTGCGGCGCGAACGCCTCCTCGTTCGGCTTCGAGTACGGGTACACCGTCGCGTTCGACCACGAGAACGCGGTCGGGATCACGCTCGACGAGGAGGGCGCTCACGAACTCGCCCTCGACGCCGACGAGGTGATGGACATCCCCGAGAACGCGCGCCAGCACCCGATCCTGCTGTACGAGCCGGACGAGATTCCCGGCACGCTCGGCCGACTGCGTCCCTTCGTCGGCAACATCGGCACCACCCCGCCGGTCACCATGCCCGACTCGCACAACGCGGGCGACTTCGGGCAGAACCTGATCGGCGCGGACCACGACTACGGCGTCGAGACGGAGGAAGACCTCGAACTGCGCACCGACGGCCACATGGACGTGCCTGAGGTCCGAGCGGGCGCGACGCTGATCTGCCCGGTCGTCGTCGACGGCGGCGGGATCTACGTCGGCGACCTCCACGCGAACCAGGGCGACGGCGAGCTCTCCCTCCACACCACCGACGTGAGCGGGACGGTGACGATGGACGTGGAGGTGATCGAGGACGTCGAGCTCGGCGGTCCCGTCCTCCTCCCGAACGAGGAGGACCTCCCGTTCATCAGCGCGCCGTACACCGACGAGGAAGTCGCAGCGGGCGAGGGGCTCGGCGCGGAACACGGCGTCGACGTCGACACCGACGCCGCGCCGATCCAGGTGATCGGCTCCGGCGCGACCGTCAACGACGCGACGCAGAACGCATTCGACCGCGCCGGAAAACTGCTGGACATGACCGAGGGCGAGGTCCGCGCCCGGTGTACGTTCACCGGCGGCGTCCAGATCGGGCGGCTCCCGGGCGTGGTCCAGCTCGACATGCTCGTCCCGATGGATATCCTCGCAGACGCCGGTCTCGACGCCGCGGCGCGCGAACAGTACGAGCTGTAAGGAATCCCTGCGCACGGTCAATCCCCTCATTTTCTCGGGCGTCCCGGTGCGAACGCCACCGAAGCCCCAGCCGCTCACTACGACACAGTTGCTGCTGGGAACACGACCACCGAAGCCCCAGCCGCTCGGTGGTATGTGGTTGCTTATGAATTGCCGATCGACACGGACACTCCCGAAGCCCCAGCCGGGAGGCGGGCGGACGCTCGCTGCGCTCCTCCCTCGCGCTGCTCGCTGCGGTGCTTACGTCGCCTCCGCCCGCCTCCCGGCTGCCCCTTCGAGTCCCACCCCGCACAGCACAGCCTCACGCCTCCCAGCCTCGTCGACCGGTCTCCGCGTTTCTCCGACCGGTCGACTCCCTCGCGCGGCGCTCTCGCCGGCGGCTTCGCCGCCGGCTGTCCGAGGGACCTGCGGTCCCTCGCTACTCGCGGCCGCCTTCGGCGGCACGCTCGGAGGCACGCAGGGAGGCGCGACGCGCCACTTGTAGCCGGCGGCAGGGCCGCCGGCGACGCCACCGCACCGCATTCCGCCCGTCAGTCGTATCGGTATAGCCTGTCTCGACCCGCCCGTTTATGCCGGTGGAACCGGGAACCTTACGCGATGAGTTCGGGCGAGAGTTCCGGCGCGAGCGGATCGGAGAGCGCCGACGGCGACTTCGGCTTCGCGGAGCCGGCGACCGACCAGTCGTTCGAGAACGCGCTCGCGAAGGCCCGCGACGGAGCGCGACTCTCCGTCGACGACGCGACGGAACTCCTCGCGACCGGGACGGACCGGGAGGGGATCGACCCCGTCCGCAAGGAGGCGGTGTTGGAGGCCGCGGACCGCCGCCGGGCCGAGACGGTCGGCGACGAGGTCACCTTCGTCGCCAACCTCAACAACAACGTCACGACGGCGTGCAACACCGGCTGTCTGTTCTGTAACTTCAAGGACTCCGCGCACGCCTTCGAGGCCGACAGCGACGTCGACCACGCGGGATTCACCAAGCCGCCCGCGGAGTCGCGCGCGGTCGTCGAGGACGCGCTCGACATGGGCGTCTACGAGGTGTGCTCCGTCTCGGGGCTCCACCCCGCGTTCGCGCTGAACGAAGACCACCACGAGATCCTCGCCGCGCGCGACGACCCCGCGAGCGAGGTGAACTACAAGCCGCCCGAGACCTACGCCACCGACCCCGGCACCTACCTCGAACAGATGGACGCGATGTCCGTCGGCGGGGTCCACCTCCACTCGATGACCCCGGAGGAGGCGTACCACGCGAAGCGCGGCACCGACTGGGAGTACGAGAGCGTCTACCGCGAACTCGCGGCTGCGGGACTCGACTCCGCGCCCGGTACCGCCGCCGAGATCCTCGTCGACGAGGTCCGCGACGTGATCTGCCCGGGGAAGATCCGCACCGACGACTGGGTCGACGCCATCGAGGGCGCGGTCGCCGCCGGCCTCGACGTCACGTCGACGATGATGTACGGCCACGTCGAGACGGTCGAACACCGCGCGCAGCACCTGAAGGTCATCCGTGACCTCCAGGACCGGACGGGCGGTATCACGGAGTTCGTCCCCCTCTCGTTTATCCACCAGAACACCCCCCTCTACCGGCGCGGCGTCGTCGACTCCGGGCCCTCCCGCGCCGAGGACGAACTCGTGGTCGCCGTCGCGCGGCTCTTCTTAGACAACGTCGACCACGTCCAGGCCTCGTGGGTGAAGTCGGGCGACGAACACGGCCTCAAACTGCTCAACTGCGGCGCGGACGACTTCATGGGCACCATCCTCTCGGAGGAGATCACCAGCCGCGCCGGCGGCGAGTACGGCGAGTACCGCTCGTTCGACGATTACGTCGAGATGATCACCGCGATCGGTCGGACCCCCGTCGAGCGCTCGACCGACTACCGGACCCGCCGCCGGATCGACCCCGACGACGGCCCGCACGGTCCGCGGCTCGGCCCGCGCGCCGACGGCACGCCGATGCTCCCCGAGCGCTCGGCCGGAAGCGACGCCGCCGAGGCTCCTCCCACCGACGCCGACGACTGAGCCGATCCGGGGAATTGGCCGGAACCGCCCGGAACCGGTCGGACACCGAACACGTTCCGCCGAGCGCCAGCGGCTCCCAGCGAGTGGGAACCGCCGGTACCCCCTTTACTATGATACTCGTCAACGTATGTGAGATGGGGGCACCCGACGCACAGGCGACCGACCGTCAGGCGGGGGGTTCTAAAGCCCGGGACGGCGACGCGCTCGGCGCGGACCGGCCGTCGCTCACGCGCTCCGACGAGCGGCTGCTCTCGTACCTCGCCGACGTCGGTGCGGACTATCAGGCGTTTATCGCCGGGAACACCGGCCTGTACGACGGTCACGTCGAGTCGCGGCTGACCGCGCTGGCGGACGCCGGCCTCGTCGAGCGCGTCTCCGGCGAGGCCGTCTACCGCGTCACCGACGCCGGGCGCGACGCGCTCCGCGACGACTGCCCGCGCTGGTCGGACTGAGAAAACGGCTCCGAGCCCCTCGAAGCGCGCTAGCGTCCGAGTTCCGCGTGCGCCGACGAGAGGTGTCGCGACCCGAGCGCCGCGAGCAGGTTGAGTTCGCCCGCAAGCGCGCAGACCGCGATCGACTCCGCGAGCGCGTCGGCGTTCGCCCCGGCCGGGTCGCCGCCGCCGGCGACGCCGAGGATCTCTAAGCTCGCGCGCTGGGTCGCCAGCTTCGTCCCGCCGCCGACGGTCCCCACTTCGAGGCTCGCCAGCGAGACGGAGACGTACAGGTCGCCGTCGTCGGTCGTCTCGGCGGTCGTGATCGCGTTCGCCCCCTCGACGACCTGCGCCTCGTCCTGCCCGGTGGCGAGGAACATCGCCGCGACCGCGTTGGCGACGTGGGCGTTGAAGCCGAGCGCACCCGCCTTCGCGGAGCCGACGAGGTTCTTCCGTGTGTTGATCTCGGCGATCGCTTCCGGGCTCGTGTGGAGTCGGTCCTCGACGACCTCGCGAGGGATCGTCGCGTCCGCGACGACCGAACGTCCGCGGCCCTCGACGGCGTTGATCGCGGCCGGCTTCTTGTCCGAACAGAGGTTCCCCGAGAGCGCGACCAGCGAGGCGTCCGTCTCCGCCTCGATCACGTCGCAGGCCTCGCGGGTGGCGATGGTGGCCATGTTCATCCCCATCGCGTCCTTCGTGTCGTACCGGAACCGACAGAAGACGTTGTTGCCGACGACGTACGGCGTCACGTCGAGCAGTTCGCCGTGGCTCGTCGTCGACTCCGCCGCCTCGGCGAGCGCGTCCTCGTTGTCGCGGACCCAGTCGACGAGCGCCTCGGCCTCGGCGACGCCCGCGACCCGGAAGACCGGCGCGCGGGTCATCCCGCTCTTGGTCACCCGAGCGGTCGCGCCGCCGGCGTCCTCGATCGCGGAGCAGCCGCGGTTGATCGACGCGACGAGCGCACCCTCGGTGGTCGCCAGCGGGAGGTAGCGTTCGCCCGAGCGCGCGCCCCCGTCGATCGTCACCGGGCCGGCGACGCCGACGGGCACCTGAACGCCGCCGAGCGTGTTCTCGATGTTCGAGCCGTGGACCGCCTCGGCGTCGAACGCGTACTCGCCGAGCGCGTCGAGGTCGGCGTCGGTCGCCTCCGCGACGAGCAGCCGGCGCGCGGCGGTCGCCGTGTCGGCGTCGACGTGGTCTTCCAGCTCGTGGAAGCGGAGGTCACCGTCGCGGACGCGAGCCGCGAGGTCCGCGGGAGTCGGTTTCGACATGCCGATGGATCCTCGCGGCGGGCGCTAATGACTGTCGGTTCCGGGCCTCTCGCGGGGGACGGGGAACGAATCGAACGGCGGCTACCGGCCGACGAACCCGGAGAGCCGCTCGCGGATCGACTCGCCGCCCAGCTTGAGGTAGTAGGCGTCGCCGCCGTCCTCGTAGTAGTCGTCGATGCGGCGGATCACCTCGAAGCCGAGGTGTTCGTAGAAGCCGAGCGCCGAGCGGTTTGTCGTGCGGGCGTGACAGGTGACCGACCGGTGTTGCTCGGCCACGTCGGCGACGAGGCGCTCGGCGTACCCGCGGCCGCGGCAGTCGGGGTCGACGGCGAGAAAGAGGATGTAGCCGTCCCGGCGGACGGAGGCGAAGGCGACGAGCCGGTCGTTCTCGACGAGCAGGTGGGCGGTCGACCGGCGATACGCGTCGACGAAGAAGCCGCGTCGCTGTCGGAGGACGCCCTCGGCGGACTGAATGCGCTCTTTGAGCTCCCACGCGGCGGTCGCGTAGTCGGACTCGCCGGGCGGGTCGATCCGCTTTTCGACGTTGACGCTCACTGCGATGACCTAACACGCCAGCGGAATATAACTCCACCGCCAGCGGGGACGATTTCCACCACCATCGGGGACCGTTGCGGGCGGAAGACGCGCTCTCGGCGGATCGGCGTCGGTCTGCGTCGGAGCCGCGACTGAGACGGCCAATACCGTGACCGAAGGGTTTTGTCGCGGTCGCTCGTGGTCGCGATCAATGACCGACGAGTCGTCCGGGGTCGAACTGCTCCGGCGGGCGTTCCTCACGGGCGTCGCCGTGGTCGTCCCCGCCGTCATCACGCTCGTCGTCCTCGCGTTCGCGTTCAACGCGGTGTACGACTACCTCGACGCCTTCTCGTCGGCGGTCGTCGCCGTTTCGCCGGGGCGCGGACTCCCGATCGTCGGCGCGATCCCCCGCGAGGTCGCGATCGAGATCGCGACGCCGGTCGTGTTCGTGGCTGCCATCCTCCTCTTGGGCGCGGCGGTCGAGTCCTCGCGGTACGGCGAGCGCGCCGTCGACTACGTCGACGAGGCCGTCGAGCGGGTACCGGGGGTCGGCTCCGTCTATCAGGGGTTCCGACAGATGAGCGACGCCATGCTGGACTCGGACGGCGGGAACTTCCGCGAGGTCGTCCTCGTGGAGTTCCCGACCGAGGAGACGTACACGCTCGCGTTCGTGACGAGCGAGACGCCCGAGGTCATCGCGGACCACGCCGACTCCGAGGGCGAGGGGATGCGGACCCTGTTCATGCCGATGGCCCCGAACCCGGTGATGGGCGGCCACGTCGTCTTCGTCCCCGAGCGCCGGGTCGTCGACGTCGAGCTGACGGTCAACGAGGGGATCCGCGCGCTGGTCACGAGCGGCGTCGCCTTGGAGGAGGTCGCGGCCGACCTCGACGGTGTCGACCCGACCGACCTGCGCACCGACGCGCCGGAGCGGACCGTCGACGCGCGGTTCCCGGCGGACGAGCGGCCGGAGAGCGCCGGGGAGCCGCGGGACGAACCGAGGGACGAGCGACGATGAGCTACGAACTCCGCGACCACACCGCCGACGTCGCCGTCGAGGCCACGGCCGGCACCCCCTCCGCGCTGTTCGCGGCGGTCGCCGACGGACTCACCGCGGCGAGCGCGGAGTCGATTCCGGACGCCGGCGAGCGGTTCGACCTCTCGGTCGCGGCCGAGAGCCGCGAGGCGCTGCTGTTCGACTACCTCGATCGGCTGATCTACGAGCGCGACGTGCGGCTGGTCCTCCCTACCGACCACCAGTGTACCGTCGCCGAGCCGACGGACGACGGCGACGACTGGCGGCTGACGGCGAGCGCGCGCGGCGTCCCGCTCGACGCGGTCGCCGCCCGGGAGGTCAAGGCGGTCACGTACTCGGAGATGTCGCTGGAACGCCGTGACGGCGGCTGGTACGCCTACGTCGTCTTCGACGTGTGACCCGCGGGAAGCCTCGCTGGGCCGGGTCGCCGGCACGCCGGGTCGCGCCCGCCTGACGCAACGCCCTTCCCCGCCCGCGTCGAACGCCGTCGTATGACAACGCGCGAGGTCGGCGGCTTCGAACTGCGGAAGGTGCGCGAGCACGTCTGGGAACTCCCCCGCGAGGGCGACATGAACGTCCCCGCGCGGGTGCTCGCGAGCGAGTCGCTCCTTGAGGAGATCGGCGGGGACGACACACTCGAACAGCTCCGCAATGCGACGCACCTCCCCGGGATCGCCGCCCCCGCGCTCTGTATGCCCGACGGCCATCAGGGGTACGGGTTCCCCGTCGGCGGCGTGGGCGCGATCGACGCCGAAAACGGCTGTATCTCGCCGGGAGCGGTCGGCTACGACATCAACTGCGGCGTTCGGATGGTGCGGACGAACCTCACCTACGACGACGTTCGGGGCCGCGAGGAGGAGCTCGTCGACGCCCTGTTCGAGGCGATCCCCTCGGGGCTGGGCGGCGGCGGCGTGATCGGCGGGACCGCGGACGCGATCGAGGGCGCGCTCGAACGCGGCGTCGAGTGGGCCGTCGAGGAGGGGTACGGGATCGAGAGCGACCTCGCGCGCTGCGAGGACGAGGGGCGACGGCCCGACGCGCGACCGGAGTACGTCTCCCAGAAGGCGATGGACCGCGGCCGCAACCAGATGGGGTCGCTCGGCTCCGGCAACCACTTCTTGGAGGTCCAGCGCGTCACGGACGTGTTCCGCGAGGACGTCGCCGACGAGTACGGGCTGGAGGAGGACGGGATCGTCGTCCTGATCCACTGCGGGAGCCGCGGGCTGGGCCACCAGACCTGTAACGACTACCTCCGCCGGATCGAGCAGGAACACGGCGACCTGCTCGACGAATTACCAGACAAAGAGCTCGCGGCCGCCCCGGCCGGGTCGGAGCTGGCCGAGGAGTACTACGGCGCGATGGGCGCGTGCATCAACTTCGCGTGGGTGAACCGCCAGCTGATCACCCATCAGGCCCGCGAGACGTTCGGCGAGGTGTTCGACGCCGACCCGATCGACGACCTCGGGATGGAGCTGCTGTACGACGTGGCGCACAACATCGCGAAGCGGGAGACCCACGAGATCGGCGTCGACGCCGAGGGCGATCCCGCCGTCGGCGACGCGGTCGTCGACCGCGAGGAGCGCGACCTGTACGTCCACCGCAAGGGCGCGACGCGGGCGTTCCCCGCGGGCAACGCGGACGTGCCCGCGGTCTACCGCGACGTGGGCCAGCCAGTCATCATCCCGGGGAGCATGGGGGCCGGCTCGTACGTCCTCCGGGGCGGCGACGAGTCGATGTCGGTGTCGTTCGGCTCGACCGCGCACGGTGCCGGACGCCTGATGAGCCGGACGCAGGCGAAACAGGAGTTCTGGGGCGGCGACGTACAGGACGACCTCGAAGACGGCCAGCAGATCTACGTGAAAGCGCAGTCGGGCGCGACCATCGCGGAGGAGGCCCCCGGCGTCTACAAGGACATCGACGAGGTGATCCGCGTCAGCGACGACCTCGGCATCGGCGACAAGGTCGCCCGCACCTTCCCCGTCTGTAACATCAAGGGGTGAGCGCAGTCGGAACGGGTCGCCTCAGCGCTCCCGCTTCGCCTCGCGGCCGAGGTGGTCCTCGACGGCGGTGACCTTGTCGGCCGCGGTCGCGTCGCTCGTCCGTTTGTCGTCGATCTTGAGGAACGTCGAGACGCGGTCGCCGTCGACCGCCTCGTGGGCAGCCGCGGCGGCCGCGAACAGCGTCTCCGCGTCGTCGGCCTCGATGACGGTTCCCATCGGGTTGGTCTCGTAGCTCACGTCGAACTCGTCGAGCGCGGCGACGGCCTTCGCGACCTCCTCCGCCATGCTCCCCTCGATCACCGGCGCAACGCTCAACATCGCGATCGCTGTCATAGGCGTGGATGCGCGGTGCGGTCACTTAAGCGGTCGCCGGAGATCGGGATTTGTGTGGCGGTTCTGACGCCCGGCGCTACAGGAATTCTGTCTCGAACACGACTGTGACCCCCGAAGCCCCAGCCGCGAGGCGGGCGCACGCTCGCTGCGCGCTTCAGTCGCTCACTGCGTTCGCTCCTTCCAGTGCTTGCGTCACCTGCGCCCGCCTCGCGGCTGCCCCTTCGATTCCCGCCCGCACCGCACCTCACACCTCCCCAGCCTCGTCAGTCGGCCGGAGCGAAGCGGAGGCCGACTGACTCCCTCGCGCGGCGCTGCGTCGCGGCCGCCGGTGGCGGCCGCTCGCAGGCGCGCGCCACCGCGGAGGATCGGTCTAAGCGAACCGTCCAGAGGGGTTACTCCAGCGCGTCTTTGAGGAACGACAGCTGGTGACCGATCGCGCCCTCGAAGTCCCCACCCAGCACCGAGAAGTGGTCGGCGGGCATCGAGACGACCGTGCCGCGGTCGAGCCGCTCGCCGGCCGCCGCGACCGCGTCGGCGTCGACGATGGCGTCGTCGGTCCCGGCCAAGAGGAGCGTCGGGGCGCGGATCTCGTCGAGGCGCGTGACGGGTCGGTAGCCCGCGAGTCCGAGCAGCGACCGTGCGGGCGTCTCGTTGCGCCACGCCGACTCGCGGTCGACCAGATCGATGTACTTCCGCTTGGTTCCGGGCTCCGTGATCGCCGCGAGCTCCTCGGTGCCGCCGACGATGGGGACGGTGCGGCCGCGACCGAACCGGTTGCCGATCCGGTCGCGGAACCCCGCGAGGGCGGCGCGCGCGAGGTACCGCCCGCCGCGTCGCATCGCGATCGCGCGCCCGTCGAGCATCGGGACGAGGCCGACGACCGCGTCGACGTCGCGGCGCTCGGCGGCGAGCGTGAGGACGTGCGCGGCCGACAGCGACGCGCCCCACAGCACGAGGTCGCCGCCGACGGCGTCGACGCGTCCCGCGCGGTCGATCGCGGCCGCGTACGCCGCGCGCTGCCGAGCCAAGTCGATCGCCTGCGAGTCGCCGTCGGAGTCGCCGAACTCCGGGTGATCGAAGAGGAGGGCGGCGTAGCCCGCGTCGGCGAACCGCTCCGCGACGGCGGGGTAGCCGAACGTGCGCTCGGCACCGAGCCCGGGTGCCATCACGACGACCGGGGGGTCGTCGGGGTCGCCGCCGGGCAGGTACAGCGTCCCGCGGCAGGTCGTGCCGTCGACGTCGAACGCGACCGCGCGCGTGGCGAACCGCTCGCGGGCGGGGCGCGACAGTCGGCGCTGCGCCCGGTTGACCGGGTTGCGCCGGGTCACCGGTCGGCCTCCGGGTCGCTCTCATGGCTGGCCTCTCCGTCGCTCTCGTGGCTGAGGGTGTCCAGCACGCGGGCCGAGAACTCGGTCTCGGAGATCTCGTAGCTGTTGAGCGCCTCGAACCACTCCGCTTCGGCGTGCCACGTCCCGAGGACGTCGCCGGGGGACCGAACGACCGTGCCCTCGACGCGGACGGGGTCCCACTCGTCGGCCTCCGCGCGGTCGATGAGCGCGTTGAGCGCGCGCCCGATCTCGCCGCGGTGGACCTCGCGGCCGGGGAACGCCGTCATGTACGTCAGCTCCAGCGGGTCGCCGAGGTCGATCGATTCGACGCTGACGCCGTAGCTGCGGAGCGCCGGCTCCACGTCGGCCGTCCGCTCGTCGCCGGTCATACCCGATCCGTCGGCGGGACGGGATAAATCGGTACCGGCACGCGACGGCGACGCGACTGGAGAGAAGAGGGAGGGAAGGTCATCAGCCGAAAGCCGCGGACGGGGGGTCGACCGCCAGAAGGCGGCCGGAAGTGGGTTGTCAGAGGCACACGATTATCCCGCGCGGCCGATTGGCAGTACCCCGCGAAGCGACATAAACGCTCGGGCCGGGGACCATTTATGCCGCTCCCGTCCTTGTGTCGGGTCACATGCTCACCGCGGCCGCGACGGCGCTGAAGCGAAGCGACGACGCCGCGGGCACCGTCCTCGTCGGCGGAGTAGTGAGCCTGCTCGCGTGGGTCCTGACGCCGCTGTGGCTCGGCGGCGTCCTCTTCGTCAGCCCGGTGTTCCTCGTTGTGGCCCCGGTCGCGCTCGCGCCGTGGCTCGTCGCCCGCGGGTACTTCGTCCGCGTGACGCGCGGCGCGGTCGACGCGGGGACCGCGGCGGACGCGCCGCCGCTCGTCGCGTGGGGCGAGTTGGTCCGCGACGGTCTCAAGTCCGCACTGCTGTCGGCGGCGCTGCTCGCGCCGCTCGCGGGCGGTCTCGCGGTCGGTGTCGGGGTCGTCGCCGCGCTCGTCGCCGGCCCGGTCGATCCGGCGTCCGTCGCGGCCGCCGTCGAATCGGCGCTCGGGCCGAACGGGCCGGCGGCCGTCGCCGCGGTCGCCGGCGTTGCCGTCGCCGCGCTCGTCGGCGCGTACCTCCTCGCGTTCGCGTACGTCCGCCCCGCGGCGCTCGCCGTGTTCGCGACCACCGGTCAGCTCAGGAGCGGGCTGAACCCGCGGAGAGTGGCCGGCGTCGCCGCGACCGGACCGTACGCCACCGGATGGACGCTCGGCGTCGCGACGCTCGCGGTCGGGTTCGCCGTCGCCGCGCCCGCGATACCGTTGGTCGTCGGCGTCGCGCTCGCGTTCGCCGTTCGGGTCGTCGCCCACGGCCTCTACGGACGCGGTGCGGGGAGGGCGATGGCCGGGGAGCCGACGACGGATCCGGGCTCGCGGCCGGACGGCGACTCCGTCGTCGACGCTGCCGACCACGGGCGCGACGGACCGCCGACGCCCGTGGTGTCGGGCGACGGCGGACGGCCGGTGCGGAGCGAACCGCCGGCCGCGATCCAGATTGGTCGCGCCGTTCCGGTCGGCGGGGCCCGCGATGCCGACGGCGACGCGCGCGACTCCGCCGAGGGCGACCGCTTCGGCCCGGACGGCGGCTTCGAGTGGGGGCCCGCGCTGGACGACGCGGAAGACAAGAGTTGATACGGTCCCGAGCGAACCCACGGCCATGCGCATCTCCGAGCGGGGGTACGGCGAGGAGGGCCGGGAACGGCTCACGCTGGTCCCCGAGAACGTCGACGATCTCTGGCACCTCGCGCACGTCCTCGAACCCGGGGACCTCGTCGAGGGCGACACCACGCGACGCATCCAGCGGAACGACGACCAGATGCGGGACACCGGCGGACAGCGCGAGCACATCTTCGTCACGCTGGAGGTGGAGGACGTGGAGTTCGCGCGGTTCGCCAACCGACTCCGCGTCTCCGGCGTGATCGTCGGCTGCTCGCGGGAGGACCAGCTCAACGCCCACCACACGCTCAACGTCGAGGAACACGACGAGATCACGGTCGAGAAACACTTCAAGCCGGACCAGACTGAGCGGTTAGAGGAGGCTACCGAGGCCGCGGAGAACCCCGACGTGGCCATCGCGACCGTCGAGGAGGGGGCCGCGTTCGTCCACACCGTCCAGCAATACGGCACCGAGGAGTACGCCTCGTTCACGAAGCCGACCGGGAAAGGCGAGTACTCGCGGCCCCGCGAGGAGCTGTTCTCCGAGCTGGGCGACGCGCTCGCGCACCTCGACGCCGACGCGGTCATTCTCGCGGGCCCCGGCTTCACCAAGCAGGACGCGCGCGACTACATCGACGAGGAGTACCGGGACCTCTCCGACCGAGTCACCACCGTCGACACCTCCGCGGTCGGCGACCGCGGCGTCCACGAAGTCCTGAAACGCGGCGCGGTCGACGAGGTCCAAAAGGAGACCCGCATCTCGAAGGAGGCGAACCTCATCGATGAGCTGACCGAGAACATCGCGAAGGGCGCGAAGGCGACGTACGGGCCGGAGGACGTGGCCGAAGCGGCCGAGTTCGGCGCTATCGAGACGCTGCTCGTCGTCGACGAGCGGCTTCGCACTGAGCGCCAGAACGACGGCGACTGGACCATCGACGTGAACGATGTGATCGAGTCGGTCGAACAGCAGGGCGGCGACGTGGTCGTGTTCTCTTCCGAGTTCGCACCCGGCGAACAGCTGTCGAACCTCGGCGGCATCGCCGCGATACTGCGCTACCGACTCCAGTAAGTGGCCGGCCGTCGGTATGCGGTGGCGCGCGCCTGCGAGCGGCCGCCACCGGCGGCCGCGACGCAGCGCCGCGCGAGGGAGTCGCTGGCGGTCGAGCGAAGCGAAGACCGCCAGCGACGAGGCTGGGGAGGCGTGAGGTGCGGTCGCTGTGCGGGGCGGGACTCGAAGGGGCAGTCGCGAGGACGAAGACGCGCGACGCAAGGACCGCAGGGAGTGAGCGAAGCGAACGACTGAGGACCGCAGCGAGCGCATCGAGTCCTCGCGACTGGGGCTTCGGCGGTCGTAGTTGCGACGGGATCAGCAGCGTACAGTCGATCGACTGGGGCTTCGGCGGTCGTGTTCTCTGCGGGAGTCGGATCGTTCGCAGCGAAACCAGTCGCGTATAGCGGCCGTGACCTTATGGGAACGCGTCGCCAACCCCGGATCGATGGCGGACCGACCCGGCGGCGACAAGGCCGTCTCGACGACCGTCGACCGCGAAAGCGCCGACGGCGTCGACAGCGACCCGATCCCGGACGACGACGAGCCCCTCCCCGAGGACCTCGACGCGGGCGTCGACGAGGAGGTGAAACGCCGGCTCCGCGAGGCGTACCTCAACGACGAGGAGAACGCGCTGATCGTCACGGCGGTGCGCTCGGTCGGCGACCGCGTCGTCGTCGAGATGCGCCCGCCGCACGGCGACGCCACGCACACCGAGCGGTTCGACGCGCCCCGAGACGGGTCGCTCACGGAGTCGGCGGAATTCCTCGAATTCTTAGAGGCCGCGGGCGTCTCGCCGCTCGATGTCGACGAACTCGTCGGCGCTCGCGTGCCCGCGACCTACGATCCCGAGGAGGGGTGGCGGGTCGATCCCGCGTACCGCGCCGAGTCGACGGCGGACGGCGGAGGTCGGCTCGCGGACGCCCGCGACTGGCTGTGGACCTACCGGACGTGGCTGCTCGCCGCGCTGCTCGTCGGCGGCGAGTTGGCGTTCGTCGCCGTGATCATTCTGGTGTACGCGTGAAGATTCCGCGAAAGCGGGCGTGAAAACGCCTACTTCCCCCAGAACGGGTCCCGCTTCCGGCGCGTGTCGAGATACCCCTGAAGCGCCTCGCGCTCGTCGGCGGTGATCTCCTCTTTCAGCTCCTGTTCTAAGATCTTCGCGTGCTTCTCGGGCACCTCGGTCCAGAGCGTGTCGCCCTCCTCGATGTCGCGCCCGACGGTCGGCCCGTCGATGGCGATGCTGACGCGCTCGCCGGAGCGGGCCTCGTCGACGTCCTCGCCCTGCTTTTGAATCCCGGAGAGCCCGCCGACGCGCTCGAACTCGTTGCCCTCGAAGTAGCCGACGTTGCGGTTGTTCTGGAGCGTGCCGGCGATGATCTCCACGCCGACGACCGCGGGGTCGTTCTGGCGGAACGTGTGGTCGGGGAGGATGCGGAAGCGGGCCGGGCGCACAACCTTGTCCAGCACGGTCTCCTGTTGGGCGCGCTGTTTCTCCTCGACGTAGCGCTCGTAGTCCTCGACGAGCTGGTAGATGACCTCGTTTTTGAACAGCTTCACGTCCGCGTTCTCCAGGTCGGACTCCGCGTTCTGGAGGAGGTCGACGTTGAAACCTAAGATAGCCTTGTGTTCGTCCTGATTCGCCGTCTCCGCGACGGCGATGTCCCGGGGCGCGATGTCGCCGACCTCGGCGCGGAGGATCGGCACCTCGGCCTCGCGGAGCGCGTTCGCCATCGCCTCCAGCGAGCCGAGGGTGTCAGCCTTGACGACGACGCCGTTGTCGGCCGTGTCAACCTCGATCTCGGCGAGTTCCGCCTTCACCTCCTCGATCACGTCCTCGACGGGGCGGTCGCGGACGACTCGGACCGGCGCGCCCGCCATCGCCTGATCGAGGTCGGGGGCGGCGATCTTCACCCCGGCCGCGGCACCGATCTCGCCGACCTTCTCGAACTCCTTCTCGGTGCGGATCTCCGCGAGCGGCTGCGGGCGGAGCAGCGCGCGGACCTCGGTGACGATCGGCTCGTCCTGTCCCCCGACGACGATCTGATCGCCGTTGCGGATCACGCCGTCGTAGACGACGGTGTCGACGGTGGCACCGAACCCGCGCTCGTCTTTCACTTCGAGGACCGTCCCCTCGCCCGGCCCCTGAACGTCGATGGCCATCTCCTCTTTCATGAACCGCTGGGAGAGGCCCATGAGGACGGTCAGCAGGTCCGGGACGCCCTCGCCGGTGAGCGCCGACAGCGGGACGACCCCGATGTTCTTCTGGAAGTCCTGGACGCGCCAGTAGAGGTCGGCGGAGAAGCCGGCGTCCGACAGCTGGCCGATGATCTCGTAGAGGTTCTCGTCGAGCATCGACTTCGCGCGCTCGGACTGCGCCTCCATGCTCCGCTGGATCGGTTCGCCGTCCTGCGGGTTCCAGCCGGGCGTCGTATCGACCTTGTTGGCCGCGACGACGAACGGCGTTCCCGTCCGGCGGAGGATGTCTATCGCCTCCTCCGTCTGCGGCTGGAAGCCGTCGTTGACATCGACGACCAGCACCGCGATGTCGGCGAGCGCGCCGCCGCGGGCGCGCAGCGTCGAGAAGGAGTGATGGCCCGGCGTGTCGATGAAAAGCAGGCCGGGCAGATCGAAATCCGACGGGTCGATCAGCTCGCCGGCCATCCCGGAGATGGTGTCGAGCGGGATGTCCGTCGCCCCGATGTGTTGGGTGATCGCGCCGGCCTCGCCCTCGCTGACGGCGGAGCCGCGGATCGTGTCGAGCAGGCTCGTCTTGCCGTGGTCGACGTGGCCCAGCACGGCGACGATTGGGGTTCGCAGGGTGTCCGCGTGTGTGTGGTCGGTCATATGTGATCGCCCCGAGAAGGTTATACCGTCCGTTCCGCCCGGGCGTCAGTTAAGCCTTTCAAAATGCCGCGACGAACCGCGACGACGAGGGCGACGCCCGTCCGTCGCCCGTCGGACGGCCCGTGGCGTTTAATACCGTCGCCCGGGACCGTGCGGGTATGGTCGACATCCTCGCGGAGAACCTCTCCGGGAAGGCGGTGATGAGCTCCGACGGCACGGAACTCGGGGACCTGTACAACATCACGATGAACCTCGAGTCCGGCGAGCTGAACCACCTGCTCGTCAGCCCGCACGAACAGCTCAGGCCCGGACGCGTCGACTTCGACGTCGACGAGATGGGGCGGCTCCGAGTACCGGTTGCGAACGTGCAGGCGGTGAAAGACTACATCGTCGTCTCCCGCTGATGGAAGTCCTCGACTCGTCCGCGTTCATCCACGAGTACACCACCGACGACGACGTGGTCTCCATTCCGGCGGTCCACGAGGAGCTAACCGGCGAGGTGGCGCTCCGCTTCGACGCGATGGAGGGCTCCGGGATGACGGTGCACGTGCCGGCCCCGGAAGCGGTCGACCGGGTCCGCCGGGCCGCGAAGGGGTCGGGCGACGCCGCGGAGTTGTCAGACACAGACATCCGGCTGATCGCGACCGCCCTGGAGCTTCACGCGACGCTCGTCACCGACGACTACGCGATGCAGAACGTCGCCGAGCGGCTCGACCTCCCGGTCGAGGCTATCGCCCGCGACGGCATCTCGGAGGAGCGGGAGTGGCGGTTCCAGTGTGTCGGCTGTAACCGCACCTTCGACGAGAACAAGGAGCGGTGCCCGATCTGCGGGAGCGACCTCACGCGGAAGAACCCGGCGTGAGCGGCGCGGTACGGTAGATTTCCGCATGACCGGTCGCGACCGGGCGTAACTCCGCGAGAACCGATTTTCTGCGTGCCACCTGATCGCACGCGACCGATCGATTGAACAGGCGGCCCGCCGACCGTCGGGCATGAACGCATTCGAGGAGCTCTCGCCGGACGCGCTCCGCGACGGACGGGCGGAGGCGCTCGACGACGCCGTCGCGACGGCGCTCGCCGCGCATCCGCTCGACGGAGTCGAGACCGAGTACCCGCACTATCAGGGGGTCGTGGAGGGACCGGAGGCCCCGACGCGTCCCGCGGAGAATCACCCCGTCTTCTACGGCTGTTTCGACTGGCACTCGGCGGTCCACAGCCACTGGGCGCTCGTACGCGCGCTCCGGCTCGCCTCAGACCACCCGGACGAGACCGCGATCGAGGCGTCCGTCGACGAGCGGCTGACGGCTCCGAACGTCGCGAGCGAGGTCGACTACATCGACCAGAACGCCGGCTTCGAGGAGCCGTACGGCTGGTCGTGGCTGCTCCGGCTCGCCGCCGAACTCCGCCTGTGGGACGACCCGCGCGCCGACGCGTGGCGCGAGACGCTCGGGCCGCTCGAAGGTCGGATCCGGCGCGGAGTCCGCGAGTCGTTCCTCGGCATCGAGCGCCCGCAGCGCGTCGGCACGCACGGCAACACCGCGTTCGCGCTCACCGGCGTCCTCGATTACGCCCGGGTCGTCGGCGACGCCGACCTCGAATCGGAGACCGAGGCGACGGCCCGCCGCCTCTACGCGGACGACACCGCCGCGGTCGTCGGCGCGGAGCCGGTCGGCTGGGACTTCGTCTCGCCCGCGCTCGTCGAGGCCGACCTGCTCCGGCGCGTCCTCGACCCCGACGCGTTCGCGGCGTGGCTCGACGGGTTCCTCCCGGACCTCGCCGCGCCGCCGCACGACGCGCTGCTCGCGCCGGTCGACGTCGAACCCGACGCGGGCGACGGCGCGGCGATGCACCTGATCGGACTCAACGTCTCCCGGGCGTGGTGTCTCGCGGGGCTGGCCGACGCGCTGGCGGGGCGGGAGGGACCGGCGGCCGAACGGCTCCGGGAGCCGCTGGACGACGCGGCGCGCCGCCACGCCGAGGCGGGGGCCGCGGACGTGCTCACCGACGACTACGCGGGGTCGCACTGGCTCTCCTCGTTCGCGCTGTATCTGCTGACGCGGAACGCGGGCGGGATCGCGCTCGGGGCGGCTTAGCCCGTCTCCGTCGGCTCCGGGGACTCGCTCTCGACCGATGCGGCCGAGTCGCCCTCCGCGATGCCGAGGGCGTCGTCGGAGAGGTCGCTGCCGTCGAGCCGCGGGACGCGCTCCCGGAGTCGGGACGCGGCGGCGCGGGCCTCGGCGAACTCCACCTCGGCGAGCGCGCGCACCAGCGCTGCGGCGCGCTCCGCCCGCGCGCGCTGCCACGACTCCTCGCGCGACTCGTAGGTGCGGATCGCGCGCAGGAAGTCCGCCTCGGAGAACTCCGGCCAGTACGGCGCACAGAAGTAGACGGCGGCCTCGTTCCCGTTCGCGTGCCACGGGAGGAAGTTCGACGTCCGCTCGTCGCCGCCCGTGCGGACGATCAGGTCCACGTCGCGGATCGGCCGGTCGTACAGCCGCGACTCGACGGTCTCGACGTCGACCGCTCCGGGGTCCATCTCGCCGGCGACCACGTCGCGGGCGATGTCGCGGGCGGCGTCGAGCAGCTCGGTCCGGCCGCCGTACGCCAGCGCGACGTTGAGCGTGAACCGGTCGTTGTCGGCGGTGCGCCGCTCCGCGTAGTCGACCGCGTCGCGGACGCGCGGCGGGAGCCGGGGCACGTCGCCGATGACCCGGACGCGCACCCCCTGCTCGTGGACGCGGTCGGCGTCAGCGAACTCCCGGAGCTTACGCTCCAACAGGTCGAAGAGGGGCTCCAGCTCCTCGTCGGGGCGCTCGAAGTTCTCGGTGGAGAAGGCGTAGAGGGTGAGCTCCGAGACCCCGAGGTCGGCGCACCAGTCGAGGACGCGCTCCGTGGTGTCCGCGCCGGCACGGTGACCGTCGGGGGCGTCGTCGCCGCGCTCGCGCGCGTACCGGCGGTTCCCGTCCTGAATGACGGCGACGTGGTCGGGGACGTCGTCGATCTCGCGGCGCAGGTGTCGGCCGTACGCGCGCTCGATGAGACCGCGGAGACGATTCAGCATCCGGATCAATTCACTCGACCGAGGGATATGTACTTTTACCCTCCGGTCCCGCAGCCCCCACGCGATGGACGCCGCCTACGTCTTCCGCGTCGCGTTCCGGCTCGATCCGCCGGACGCCGCCGTCGACCCCGACCGGTTCGAGACGACGATGGAGATCCCCGCGAGCGAGCCCGGCACCGACGGGTGGCTGTTCTTCCGGAACCGCCTGTGGCGCGGCGAGATCGGCGACGAACCGGCGTTCCGCCGGGTCGCCGCGGAGCGGTTGGGCGTCGCGGACGCCGCGGGCGTCGACGTCGTCGCCGTCGACTTCCGCGAACTCCGCACCGACGAGGCGTACCTCGACGCGCTGACGGACGCGATCGCGACGGAGTTGGACCCGTTCAACGCCGAGTCGGTCGATGAAGTGGTCCGCAAGTACCTCGGATCCTCGGTCCACGTCCGGGAGTGACGAGCGGAGGGTGACGGACGGGCGGCGTGACGGTGGGCGAACCCGCAACGCACTTATCCGCACCCTGCCTACGAACGGTCCCCGATGGCCGTCGCCGACTACGACTTCCACCTGTTCGATCTCGACGGGACCCTCGTCGACGCCGAGTGGGAGTACACCCGGACGGTGTTCGACCGCGTCGGCGACCGACTGGGCCGCGAGTTCTCCGACCGGGAGGCGTACGTCCTTTGGCACGGACTCGGCGGGCCGCGCGGCGAGACGCTCCGCGAGTTCGGCGTCGACCCGGACGCGTTCTGGCCGGCGTTCCACGCCGTCGAGGACCCGGTCGCCCGTGCGGAGGCGACGTACCTCCACGACGACGCCGCGCGCCTGCTCGACCACGTGGCGGCGGTCGGCGGCCCGACCGGGCTCGTCACCCACTGTCAGGAGTTCCTCGCCGACCCCGTCCTCGACCGCGTCGATCTCGACGACCGCTTCGACGCGGTCGTCTGCTGCACCGACGAGACGGGGTGGAAGCCCGACCCGGACCCGATCGAGGCCGCGATGGACGAGCTCGGCGTCGACCCTCGGACCGCCCGCGGCTACTACGTCGGCGACGGCGAGAGCGACGTGGCCGCCGCCTGGAACGCCGGACTCGACGCGGTCCACGTCGAGCGCGTCGGCCACGACGACCGCGGGCGGTGCGTTCTCGGCGACCGGCGCGTCGACCGCCTCGACGAACTGGTGGGGCCGACCTGAGCCGTCGCTACGATCCCGTTTGCGTCCGAACCCGTTCCTTGCCGCACTTCGGACAGCGCTCTACGACCTCGTCGGGGTTGATAACCACCGCGCGTCGCTCGTACCGGTGTCGGCAGACGAGCCGTTCGATCGTCTCGCGCATATCGTTTCGTGCGACGATCGGGAGTAAAAACGTTCCGTAGAACCACATATATACACATATTATACGTTATTCGCTCAGTTATTCTTCAGTATAGACGACATTTGGAGAAGAATATTCTTGACACGACATGGTATGTCATTTCGACGTTCCGCCCGGCGGCCGGGCAGTTCCGATCGAAACCGTCGTGAGGCGTCGCGAGAGAGCGGTCGTATGGCGAAGTGGTTCCACAGCGGCCGCCGCCGCGACCTCTGTGCGCTGCTGTACGACCACGGCGAGCTTCGCGCGCAGTCCGCGAAGAGCCGGCTCGAATCGCACTACGACGAGCGGATCGACCCCGGCTCCTTCTACGGGACCCTCTCCGCGCTCGTCGAGAGCGGCTACCTCGACCGGCGGACCGAGGGCATCGCCGACGTGTATACGCTCACCGAGGCGGGCGAGACCGCGCTGCTCGACCACTACGCGTGGCTCGGCGAGCGGATCGACGGCGGGGGAAAGCCGGAGGATGACGACCGACCCAAGGGCGGAGCGGAGCGCGACGAGCCGAACCTCAAGGATTAACAACTTCTGCGGTTTAGGTTAATACATGACAGTCGTCAGCGTGTCTATGCCCGAGGAGTTGCTCGAACGGATCGACCAGTTCTCCGACGAACACGGCTACACCGGCCGCAGCGAGGTCGTCCGCGAGGCCTCCCGGAACCTTCTCGGCGAGTTCGAGGACGCGAAACTCGAAGACCGGGCCTTGATGGCCGTGGTGACCGTCCTCTTCAACTACGAGACGACAAGCGTCGAAGAGCGGATGATGCGGCTGCGCCACGAACACGAGGGGATCGTCGCCTCGAACTTCCACAGCCACGTCGGCTCGCAGTACTGCATGGAGCTGTTCGTGTTGGAGGGCGGCTTGGAGGAGATATCGACGTTCGTGGGGAAGGTGCGCGCGACGAAGGACACGCTCACGGTCGATTACAGCGTCACTCCCGTCGACGAGTTCGGCGCGGGCCCGCTCGGCGAGGGCGGCGCGCACGCCCACGGCCACGGATCCTCAGGAGACACCGAGGACGCGTCCACCGGAGAGGACTGAGCGGACAGATTCCGTGGAAATCCTATTCTGCGGAGGGAAAGTGAGCTGGAACAGCCGGTCTGTGAAGCGTGCTTATAAGGCGGTTATTTCGTGTCTGATGTTGGTGATGGGAATGGGATTGTTGCTGGCGCGGTGAACACCGCCGAAGCCCCAGCCGCGAGGCGGGCGCACGCTCGGTGCGCGCTTCAGTCACTCACTCCGTTCGCTCCTTCCAGTGCTTCCGTCGCCTGTGCCCGCCTCGCGGCTGCCCCTTCGATTCCCACCCCGCACAGCACCGCAACCGCACCTCACACCTCCCCAGCCTCGTCAGTCGCCGTCGCTTCGCTCCGGCGACTGACTCCCTCGCGCGGCGCTCCTCGCGCCCTTAAAAGGGCGCTCGGAGGCGCGCGCCACCGCACCGATCTAGCAGACTATTCTCTACGTTACCTGTATTGACCCATTGAGCGTGAACAACGATCAACTGCGGAGGATTTCAACAAATCTAGCGGATGATTTCCGCGACGGCCGCAATCAGGCGGTCTCGGGGCGGACGGATTCGAGCGCCGCGTCGAAGTCGGCCTCGGTGATGCCGACCTCGTCGGCGTGGTCGTTTGCGGCCTCGCCGTGTTCGTCGGCGACGCGCTCGATGGCGCGCATCGCCGCCGCGCGCGTCAGGGCAGCGATCTCCGCGCCGGAGTACCCCTCCGTCTCGTCGGCGAGCCGGTCGAGGTTGACGCCGTCGACGAGGGGCTTCTCGCGCGTGTGAACGTCGAGGATCTTCCGGCGCGCCTCGCGGTCCGGCTCGGGCACCTCGACGTGCGTCTCCAAGCGGCCGGGGCGGAGCAGCGCCCGGTCGAGCGCGTTCCGCCGGTTGGTCGCCGCGAGAACGACGAGGTTCGGGTTGTCGCTGGCGCGGTCCAGCTCCGTCAGCAGCTGCGAGACGACGCGCTCGCCGACGCCCGAGCCGTCGCCGCCCGCGCCGTCGCGGTCGGTCGCGATCGCGTCGATCTCGTCGAAGAAGATTATCGCGGGGGCCGCCTGCCGCGCGCGGTCGAACAGCTCGCGGACCGCCTTCTCCGACTCGCCGACGTACCGGTCGAGCAGCTCCGGCCCGGCGACCTGGATGAAGTTCACGCCGCTCTCGCCGGCGATGGCGCGCGCGAGCATCGTCTTCCCGGTCCCGGGCGGCCCGTGGAGCAGCACGCCCGTCGGCGGGTCAGCGTCCGCCGCGTCGAAGAGGGGGCCGTACGAGAGCGGCCACGTCACGGCGCGTTCCAGCTCCGCCTTCGCGTCGTCGAGGCCGCCGACGTCGGCGAAGTCGGTCGTCGGCTGCTCGGCGACGTACTCGCGCATCGCGCTCGGCTCGACGTTCGCGTGGGCGGCCTCGAAGTCGGCCTTGCCGACGGTCACGTCGTCGAGCGCCCGGGCGTCCGACTCGCGCGCGCGCCGGAGGGCGGTCATCGCCGCCTCCTGCGCGAGCCCCTCGATGTCAGCGCCGACGAACCCGTGGGTCCGGCTCGCGATCCGGTCTAAGTCCACGTCGTCCGCGAGGGGCATCCGCCGCGTGTGAACGTCGAGGATCTGTCGGCGGCCCGCCTCGCCGGGGACGCCGATCTCGATCTCGCGGTCGAACCGGCCGCCCCGGCGGAGCGCGGGGTCGATGGTGTCGACGCGGTTCGTCGCGCCGATGACGATCACGTCGCCGCGGGCGTCCAGCCCGTCCATCAGCGAGAGCAGTTGGCCGACGACGCGGTTCTCCACGTCGCCGCCGTCGTCGCGCTTGCCGGCGATCGAGTCGATCTCGTCGAAGAAGATTATCGCGGGGGCGCTCTCACGGGCTTCGGTGAACTTCTCGCGGAGCTTCTCTTCGCTTTCGCCCTTGTACTTCGACATGATCTCCGGGCCGTCGACGGTGATGAACGTCGCGTCCACCTCGTTGGCGACGGCGCGGGCGATGAGCGTCTTCCCGGTCCCCGGCGGCCCGTGGAGCAGGACCCCCTTCGGCGGGTCGATGCCGAGCCGCGTGAACACCTCCGGCTCCGAGAGCGGGAGTTCGATCGTCTCGCGGACCAGCTCTAGCTCCTCGTCGAGCCCGCCGATGTCCTCGTAGGTCGCGCCCGCCGTGCGCTCCTCAGGCGGCGAGTCGCCGGCGGCGGGCTGACCGTCGCTCCCGGGCGGACCCGACCGGTCGGTCGGTCCGGAGTCCGGGTCGCTCCCGGCTCTCGCGGGTGCGTCCGCGGAAGCCGGAGCGGACCCCGCATCGCCCTCGTACGCGACCGACACGTCCGTCGACGCGGTGATCCGAACGGTGCCCGCGGGATCAGTCCGCGCGACGACGAACCGGAGGCCGCCGAGCCGCTCGACGTGGACGGCCTCGCCCTCGGTGACGGGGCGGTCGCGGAGTTCGCGGGAGAGCGCCCGCTCTATCACCTCGCGGCTCACGTCCACGTCGGCGAGGCGGCCGGGCGCGGAGAGGGTGATGGCGTCGGCGTCGGAGACGTCGACGGGGGCGATCGTCACGGTGTCGCCGACCTTCACGCCGGCGTTCGCGCGGGTGTCGGCGTCGATGAGGACGGAGCCCTCGGCGGCGTCGGGACCGCCCGGCCACACCTTCGCGACGGCGGTACGCTCGCCGCGCACCTCGACCGTGTCGCCGCTGAGGAGGGCAAGCCGCTTGCGGGCCGACTCGGGGAGCCTGGCGATGCCCCGGCCCGCGTCCCGCTTCTCGGCGGCACGCACCGTGAGCCGGAGCCCTGCGGTGTCGTTCATACCCGTCGTTCTCGCCGGCGGCTCTTTATGCTTGTCCGGTTCCGTCGCGAGTCGGTTCCCCGTCCGTAGATGAAGATCCGAAACGGCCGTGAGAGGTAGCGACGATTGCTTATAAAAAGTGGTCGCGGTGGCGCGTGCCTCCGAGCGCCCCGCAGGGCGCGAGGAGCACGCGCGAGGGAGTCAGTCGCCGGAGCGGAGCGACGGCGACTGACGAGGCTGGGGAGGCGTGAGGTGCCGTGCTGTGCGGGGCGGGACTCGAAGGGGCAGCCGCGGGGCGGGCGCAGGCGAAGTAAGGACCGCAGGGAGCGAACGGAGTGAGCGACTGAGGACCGCAGCGAGCGTTCGCCCGCCCCGCGGCTGGGGCTTCGACGGCGTTCGTGTTGATCGCCCGTTTATAAGCGGTTACCGCGTCGTACAGCCGAGCGGCTGGGGTTTCGGCGGCGTTCGTCGTCGACTCGTACGCAACTAGTTATAAATCAACTACTCGATCCGCTTTGTCCCAGTCCCACGAGTACCGACCGGAACCCCCTTCCCTCGGCCGCCCGCGGTGACGGACATGCACCCGACGGGACACCTGCGCGACGAGACGGTCCGCGTCGGCGGGGACGCCCGCCAGCGCTTCTACGACGGCCGGGGATACGGGCGACCGCTCGACGGCGACGAGATCGCGCTCTCGCGGGTCGAGGCCGCGCACCTCCTGTTCCGCGGCGACCTCTCCGGGATCGCGCTCGCCGACGACGCCGACCCGGTCGGCTTCGAGCGCTTCTTCGTCGCGAGCGCGGCCGCGGCCGACCGCTTCGCGGTGCGGTTTCTCGTCTACTCCGATCTCCGCGACCGCGGCTTCTACCTCTCGCCCGCCCGCGACCCGTGGCCCGGCGGGCGCGACGCGCCGAGCGACGCGGTCGACTTCGTCGCCTACGAGCGCGGCGAGACGCCCGACACGGGCAACGTGAAGTACCCCATTCAGGTCGTCGGCGAGCGCGAGTCCGTCGCGGCGAGCGGGCTCGCCGGGCGGACCCTCGCGGTCGTCGACGAGGAGTCCGACATCACCTACTTCGCGGCCGAGCGCGGCGCGATCGAGGGGTCGACCGACTACGAGCCGCCGAGCGACCTGACCGGCGTCCTCCTCGCGGACCGCGTCGTCGTCTGGGACGCCCCGGCGGACCTCCACGAACACGGCTTCTACGGCCAGCCGCTCACGGGGCGGGCCGCCGACGTCGAGGGCGCGCTCCAGCTCTCGCTCGTCGAGGCTGCGTCGCTGGCCGCGGACGACCGGCTGTCGGTGTCGGCCTCGGTGGAAGATTCGGCGGGGAACTCTCGCGACTCCGACGACGCCGCCCGGGTCGTCGCCCGCGGCCGCGACGTGGAGGGCGAGCGGTTCGACCGCCGGCTCGCCGTGTACGAGCGCCTCCGAGCGGCCGACGCGGTCCCGAAGACCGGGTTCAAGTTCGGCGCGGACTTCCGGACGTACCTCGACGTGGAGACGGTCGAAGACCTCCCGCACTCCGAGCACCTCGTGCGCGTCGTCGAGCGCGATCACCGCTTTTCGCCCCGGGAGCTCTCCCTCGACGTGCGGCTCGCCGGCGGCGTCCGCAAGGAGATGGCCTTCGCGCTGGTCGAGGCGGACGGGGAGACGGTCGGCGAGACCCCCGAGAAAACCGACGGCGATCCGATCGAGTGGCTCTCGATCGACCGGCTGACGCCCTGAGAGTCGTCCGAACGAACGGAAGCCTTTTTTGACGCCTCCCCGTCCCCGAACCCATGCCGCTGCCCTCCGCGTCCGAGTCCGAGCAGAGCGCGTACGACATCTCCACCGTGGACCTCAGCGACGACCGCTACGAGGTGAAACAGTCGATGGTGCGGAACAAGTACGCCGTCCGCGACAGCGCCGGAAACGTCGTCTTGCGCGGGAAACAGAAGCTGTTCAAGCTGAAAGAGGAGTTCCCGTTCGTCACCGGCGACGACGAGGACGCCTTCTCCGTGAAGGCGGGCGGCATCGTGGACATCGGAGGCAACTACGCCATCGTCGACGCGGGCACCGGCGAGGAGGTCGTCGTCTTAGACGAGGACTACTCGCTGTTCGTCGAGAACTGGACGATCCGCGACCCCGAGACCGGCGAGGCACTGGCGACGATTCAGTCGAAGAACAAGCTGCTCTCGGCGCTCCGGCACCTCGTCTCGGTCGCGAACTTCATCCCGAACAAGTACGAGATATTCGACGCCGACGGCGGCCACGTCGGCGACATCGAGGGGAAGTTCTCGCTGCGCGACGAGTACACCGTCACCGTCGACGACGCGAGCGACGTGCCGAAGGAGGCCGTCGTCGCCGCCGCGTGCGTCCTCGACGCGCTGGAGAACAAGTAGCGATACGCGTGGGGCCCCGACGGAAACGGTGACACGAGCCTTACGCTGTACAGAGAGCGTTTCACTTACAACTCGCCGATCGACAGGAACACCGCCGAAGCCCCAGCCGCTCGCTACGACGAAACCGACGCTGTGATCAAGACCACCGAAGCCCCAGCCGCGAGGACTTGCGCGACTCGCTGTGCTCCTCGGTCGTTCGCTTCGCTCACTCCCTGTGGTGCTTACTTCGTCGTGCTTCGTCCTCGCGACTGCCCCTTCGAGTCCCGCCCCGCACAGCACCGCACTCACACCTCCCCAGCCTCGTCGGCCGCGTCCGTCGGGCTCCCTTCGGTCGCCCTCGTTGCGGCCGACTCCCTCGCGCGTGCTGCTCGGCCGCGAGGCGGCCTCGCAGGCGCGCGCCACCGCACCGATCTGGTGGATCGGTCGCTAAGTCTCCTGTACTGAGCAATTCGTGAGACTCTACCGAACGGTTTATTCCTATTTTCCTGCCGAAACGTTATCGTCGGAGGGCGAACGAGACTCAGAGACCCATGATCGACGACGTTGTCGAACTCGTCTTCGATGTCCTGCTCGGATTCGTTCCGAACGTCGTGTTGGGGGCGATCGCGCTGGTCGTCGGGCTCGTGACGACGGCCGTCGGAATCGCAACGCTGAGCGACCCGGGAATGATGGGCGAAGCGCTGACGGTCGTCGGCCTCTCGGTGGTGGCCGGCGTCCTGATCCTCTGGCGTCGGTAGCGGTTCGGGCCGATCGCGCCCGGCCCGCTCACTCCCCGCTTCCGAGCTTCGTCTCGCCGACCGGGTCGTGCCCCTCGATGACCTCGGTGCCGCCCATGTACGGGCGCAGCGCCTCGGGAACGGTGACGGTGCCGTCGTCGTTCTGGTAGTACTCCAAGACCGCGACGACGATCCGGGGGACCGCGAGCCCGGAGCCGTTCAGGGTGTGGAGGTACTCCGCGGACTCGTGGTGTTCTTCGCGGTACTGGATGCCGGCACGGCGCGCCTGAAAGTCCTCGAAGTTCGAGACCGAGGAGACCTCCAACCAGCGGCCGCCCTCTTCGGGGCCCTCGTCCATGTCGTCGCCGGGTGCCCACACCTCCACGTCGTACTTCTTCGCCTGCGTGAAGCCGAGGTCGCCGGTACACATCTCAAGGATGCGATAGGGAAGCTCCAGCCGACGGAGCACCTCCTCGGCCTCGTCGACGAGCCCCTCGAAGCGCTCGTCGCTCTCCTCGGGGCGGACGAAGTTCACCATCTCCACCTTGTTGAACTGGTGGACGCGGACGATGCCGCGCGTCTCGGTGCCGTGTTCGCCCGCCTCCTGCCGGAAGTTCGGGGTGTACGCCTGATACTTGAGCGGGAGGTCCTCGCCGAGCAGGATCTCGTCGCGGTGGAGGTTGGTGACGGGCACCTCCGCGGTCGGGAGCAGCCAGAGGTCGTCGTCGTCGTACGCGTCCTCGTTCGATCCCTCCACTCGGTAGGCGTCCTCGGTGAACTTCGGGAGCTGACCGGTGCCGCGCATCGAGGCGGAGTTGACCGGGATCGGCGGGAACACGTCCTCGTACCCCTGCTCGCGGTGGACATCGAGCATGAACTGGATCAGCGCGTGTTCGAGGCGCGCGCCGTCGCCCTTCGCGACGTAGAAGCCGCCGCCGGCGACCTTCGCGCCGCGCTCGAAGTCTAAGATTTCGAGGTCCTCGCCGAGGTCGTAGTGCGGCGTCACCTCCTCGGGGAGCTTGCGGAGGTCGTCGAACCCCTCGCGGCGGCGCTCGACGTTCTCGGACTCGTCTTCGCCCACAGGGACGGAGTCTTGCGGGATCTGCGGGAGTTCGAGCAGCGACTCCTCCAGTTCGGTCTCTAGTTCCTCGGCGCGCTCCTCGATCCCCTGAAGCTCCGACTTGAGCTCCTGCGAGCGCTCGATCGCCTCCTGGGCCGCCTCCTCCTCGCCGGCCCCCTTCAGTTCGCCGATCTTCGAGGAGACCTCGTTGCGCTCGTGGCGCAGGTCGTCGCCGCGCTGTTTCAGCTCCCGCCACTCCTCGTCGACGTCGAGTATCCGGTCGAGGTCGACGTCGACGCCCTTGTTGTCGAGCGCCTCGCGGACGACCTCGGGGTTCTCCCGGACGAACTGTCGAGACAGCATTTGCCGGGAGTTCCGCGGGGCGACCCAAAACCGTATCGGAGCGTCGACAGCGGGTGGCACGGTCGGTTGCGGGCGGCGTCGGTTCCGATCGCCGGAAGGGCGTCGACGACCGTCAGGGGAGTATCCTGAAGCTCGTGTACAACATGAACAGCGCGAGACCGGCGACGACGACGCCCATGACGCGCATCAGCAGGATCCGCGTGTCGCTCGGCTCGATCGTCTCCGTCGAGCCGTCCGCGGAGCGCAGGTTCCATCGGGTCAGTCGACGGGGGAACGCCGCCATCGCCAGCGCGCCGCCGGCGACGAGGAGGGGAACGACGGCGAAGAACAGCCGGAAGGGAGCGGGGAACATACCCGAGCTTACGACGCGACCCCGAGGAAAATCTTACGCCTCGGAGCGGTTCCGCGGCGCGCCGCGACCCGTTCGAGCGCCGCTCAGTACCCGCCCGGCAGCGCCATGCCGACGGCGAGCGCGACCAGCGGGACCGCGGCGACGAACGCGTACCACAGGCCGGCCGCGACGAGGAGGAGCCACGTCGAGGGACCGTACCCCGTCGAGTCCCAGTCGAGTCCGAGGCGCGGAAGCCCGATCACGGCGACCGCGGGGGCGACGAGGCCGACGAGGAGCCCGCCGAACAGGGCGGTGTCGAGGAAGCCCTCGCTCCAGCCGGGACCGGCCGAGTCGACGAGCGCGACGGTGAGGACGACGCCGGCGAGATACGGGATCGAGAGCCCGACCGCGACGGCGACGTACGAGGGGAGGGTCCGGCCCGCCGGCGGGAGCGCGCGGAACAGGGCCCGAACCCGCTTGACGGCGAGGAACGGTGCGCACAGTCCCGCGGCGACGAGACCCGGAAACAGGAACAGCGCGGCCGTCCACAGCCAGCCGACGAGCGAGTCCGCGACCGCGGAGACCGCGAGCGGAGAGACTGCGAGCAGAGAGATCGAAGCCGAGAGCGACAGGAGGGCGAGGGCCATGCGAGTGAGGAGACGCCGGAGACGGCAAACCTCTTGTGGTGACGTCTGCGGTCCGTCGCCTCGTGGCGGCGTCCGGCGGTCCGTCGGCGCGATCGGGCCGCGACGCCCGCCGGGCGGAACCGCCAGCGTTTATCCCGCGCGCCGCGAGCGGGGGACACGATGCTTATCACGGGCGCGACGCTGGCCGACGGCCGGGTACGGGACGTGCGGATCGGCGACGACGGACGGATCGACGCGGTCGCCGAGGGGCTGGACGCCGACGCCGGCGAGCGCGTGCTCGAAGCGCGCGGGAGACACCTGCTCCCGGGCGCGGTCGACGTCCACGTTCACTTCCGCGAACCGGGCGGGAGCCACAAGGAGACGTGGAGTTCCGGCTCGCGCAGCGCGGCCGCGGGCGGGGTGACGACCGTCGTCGACCAGCCGAACACCTCGCCGCCCACCGTCGACGGCGAGGCGTTCGACGAGAAGGCGGCGCTCGCCGCCGAGTCGCTCGTCGACTACGGGATCAACGGCGGCGTGACCCCCGACTGGGACCCGGAGAGCCTGTTCGACCGGCCCCTGTTCGCGCTCGGCGAGGTGTTCCTCGCGGACTCGACGGGCGACATGGGGATCGACGCCGACCTGTTCGGGGAGGCGCTCGACGAGGCGACCGCCCGCGGCGTCCCCGTGACGGTCCACGCCGAGGACGCGACGCTGTTCGACGAGAGCGCCCTCGACGGCGACCTCGGCGGGATCGGGACGGCCGCAATCGCGGACGCGTGGTCCGCCTACCGGACCGCCGACGCGGAGGTCGCGGCCGTCGAGCGCGCGCTCGCGGCGGCCGCGGACCGCGACGCGCGGGTCCACATCGCGCACACCTCGACGCCGGAGGCGGTCGACGCCGTTGTGGAGGCCCGCGAGGGGAGGGCCGACGGCGACGAGGGGGGCGAGGCCGGCAGAGCCGGGACCGACGCGGCCCCCAGCGTCACCTGCGAGGTGACGCCGCACCACCTGTTCCTCTCCCGCGAGCGGACGCGGTCGCTCGGGACGTTCGGGCGGATGAACCCGCCGCTCCGCTCCGAGGAGCGCCGCGAGGCGCTGTTCGCGCGACTCGCCGCGGGCGACGTCGACGTGGTCGCGACCGACCACGCGCCGCACGCCGTCGACGAGAAGCGGCGGGGGCTCGTCGACGCGCCAAGCGGCGTCCCGGGGGTCGAGACGCTGTACCCGCTGCTGCTCGAATCGGTCCGAACGGGGGAGCTGTCGCTCGAACGCGTCCGCGACGTCGTCGCCGCGAACCCGGCCGAGACGTTCGGACTCGACCGGAAGGGACGGGTCGCCGAGGGGTACGACGCCGACCTCGTCTTAGTCGACACCGCCGACCCGCGGGAGATCGAGGCCGCCGCGCTCCACAGCGCCTGCGCGTGGACCCCCTTCGAGGGGCTCCGCGGCGTCTTCCCCGAGGTCACGCTCGTCCGCGGAGAGGTCGTCTACGAGCGCGATCCCGCGACCGGGGCGGCGTCGTTCGGCGACGCCGTCGGGCGGAACGTCCGGGACGCCTGACCGTCGCGGCTCCCGGAACGCGTAGTCGCCGTAGCTCCCCGTTCTCCGTACCGTTCGGGAGTTCGGCCGGCGGAACGCATATGCCGTTCCTCTCCTTACCCGAGTCATATCGATGATCACGGGGAGCATTCGCACGGTCGTACCCGGACGGGCAACCGCGCCGGACGAGACCCGCCCGGACGAGATCGACCGGCTATGACGGACCCCGGAGAGCCGGGACCGATCGGAGCGGACCCCGCGGAGTCCGGCGACGGCGAGGGGGAGTCGGTGAGGGCCGCCTCCGACACCGCCGCGGCGGGCGAACCCGAGACGCCGGCGGACGTCGCCGCGCTCGCGGACCGAATCGCGAGCGCGGTCGAAGAGGTGATCGTCGGCAAGCGCGACGCGGTCGAACACGTCCTCGTCACGGTGTTGGCGCGCGGCCACCTCCTCGTCGAGGACGTGCCGGGCGTCGGGAAGACGACGCTCGCGAAGTCGGTCGCGCGCTCGATCGACGGCTCGTTCAAGCGCGTCCAGTTCACGCCCGACCTCCTTCCCTCGGACATCACCGGCGTCAACGTCTTCAACCGTCGAACGGACGAGTTCGACTTCCAGCCCGGGCCGGTGTTCGCGAACGTCGTCCTCGGCGACGAGATCAACCGCGCGCCGCCGAAGACGCAGTCGGCGCTACTGGAGGCGATGGAGGAGAACCAGGTGACCACCGACGGGACGACGCGGAGCCTGCCGGACCCGTTCTGCGTGATCGCGACCCAGAACGACGTCGAGCCGGGACAGACCTACGAGCTGCCCGTCGCGGAGGTCGACCGCTTCACGAAGAAGATCCGGCTCGGCTACCCGGACACCGACGAGGAGGCGGCGATCCTCGACCGGCTCGCCGGTGAACACCCGGTCGACGCGGTGGAGCCGGTCGCGACGGTCGGGGACGTGCGGCGCGCCCGGGCGATCGTCGGCGAGATCGAGGCCTCGGAGGCGGTCAGGGAGTACGTGGCCCGGCTCGCGGTGTTCACCCGCCGGAACGCCGAACTCGGCGCGAGCCCCCGCGGGAGCCTCGCGCTGATCCGGGCATCGCAGGCCCGCGCCGCCCTCGACGGCCGCGGGTACGTGATCCCCGACGACGTTCAGGCCGAGGCACCGACCGTACTCTCGCACCGAATCCGGACCGAGGCGGGCGGGACCGACGGCACCGACGTCGTCGACGACGCGCTCGACCGAGTCCGGGTGGAGTGATCGACGGTGCCGGCTCCCCCCGCACACCGATGACCGCTTCGCTCACCCGCCGGGGGCGCGTCGCCGGCGTCGCCGGACTCGTCGCGGTCGCCAGCGCGCTCGTCGCCGGCGGCCGCGCGCTCGACGCGGTCGTGCTCCCGGTCGCCGTCGCGCTCGCCGCCGGCTACGTTCAGGTGTCGCGCGTCGAGACCCCCCCAGTGCGACACGTGCCGCCGCCGGACGGGTTCGTCGGGGAGACGCGGGACGTGCGCTTGGAGTTCGGCTCCGGGGCGACGCGAGGTGACGGCACCGCCTCTCTCTCGTTTCTCGCCGACATCCACGTGCGCGTCGACGAGGGGCTGGACGGGCCGACGACACCGATTCGGGCGTCCGTCGGGACGGAGCCGATCTCGTACCGCGTGACGTACCGCCGGCGCGGCGAGCGGGTCCTCGGACCGATCGACCTCACCGTCACCGACGTGTTCGGGCTGTTCGAGCGCGACCTCGTCGTCGACGAGACCGCCGCGGTGATCGTCTACCCGCCGCGCGACCCGATCCCGACCGGGTTCCGGCGGGCGCTACGCGCGGCCGACGCGGTCGACGTGAGCCGGGAGCGCGAGGAGTTCGACCGGCTCCGCGAGTACACCCGCGGCGACGCGGTCCGCGACGTCCACTGGGCGACGACCGCCAAGCGCGACGAGATCGTCGTCAAGGAGTTCGCGGCCGAGACTGCCCGGAACCAGGTGACGATCGCGGGCGGGACCGCCGTCAGCGGCGGCGACGAGATCACCGGGTTCGGGACCGCAGATCGGGGCGACGGCTCGGCCGACGATCGTCCCCCGAGCGCGGCGGCGGCCGACGAGCTCGCGCGGGCGACCGTCAGCCTCGCGCTGGCGCTGCTCGACGACGGCGTCCCCGTCGAGGTGGCGCTGCCGGCCGGACGCGCGTCGGCGTCGCCGGGCGGGCGCGGGCGGCGCGAGGTGCTCGAACTCGCGGCGCGGACCGGCCCGGGGACGGTGACCGACGACGACGCCGACGTGACGGTCATCGCCGACACGAGCGGTGCCCGGTTCCGGACCGGTGACCGGTCCGTCTCGTTCGCCGACCTGCGCCGCGAGGCGGACGAGGAGCGCGCCGCGACCGGCGACCCCGGACGGGGGCGGACAGGCGCGGCGTCGGAGAACCGAGAGGTGACGCCGTCGTGAGCCGCGAATCGTCCGGGGAGACGGCTCGCCTCGCGGCGGCGGACGGCGGCGATCGGCGCGTCGCCGACCCGGCGGTCGTCGGCGTCGTCGTCGCCGCCGCGGCGTACCTCGCGGTCTTCTTCCGGGTGACGAACGTCGTCGGCGGGACGGCGCGGACCGCCGCCGTCGTCGCGGTCGCCGGGATCGGCGGGCTGGCGCTGGCGCGGGTCGTGAGCGAGCGGACCGCGCTGTGGCTGGCCACAGGGGTTCTCGTCGCCGGCCTGTCGGGGTACCTGTTCGCGATCCCCGAGAGTCAGCGCGCGCTGTTCACCGTCCGCAGCGTCGCCCTCGACGTCCTCGCGCTGTCGACCGGTCTCTCCGTGTTGCGGCTGGCGCTCGCGGACATATGGGTGCTCGCCGTGGCACCGGTGCCGACGTTCCTCGTCGGCTACTTCGCCGGCCGCGGCCGCCACGTCGCGGCCGCGACCGCCGCCGGCGGGACCCTCGGATTCCTCGTGCTCACCGGCGACGCCGGCACGTGGGCGGCGGTCGCCGGCGTCGTCGGGCTGGCGCTCGCCGTCGGTCTCTCGACGCTCTCGACGCCGAGCCGCCGCCGCGGCCACGCCGGCACGTTCGCGGTGGTGGTCGCGGCGATGGTCGTCGCGAGCGCGACGGTCACCGTGATCCCGGCGGGCGGGGCGGCACCGCTCGGGATCGACCGCGGCACGGCGACGCTGGAGTCGAGCCTGAGCGGCGACGACGAGCTGACGGTCGTCGGGACGACGCGGCTCTCACCGGAGGTGCGATACACGATCGAGAGCCCGGTCGAACGGAACTGGCACACGGGCGCGTACGACACCTACACCGGCGACGGCTGGGTCAGGACCGGGGAGCGGTCCACCCTCGGCGGGTCGCTCTCCGGCCCGCCCGGCTCGACCGAGACCGCCGCCGTGTCGATCACCGCGGAGACCGAGTCGACCGCGCTGCCGGCACCGTGGAAGCCCGTCTCCGCGTCCGGCCCGGGCGACGGGGCGGTCAGGGTCGACGAGCGCGGCAGCCTCCGGCTCGCGGAGCCGCTCGAACCGGGCGAGCGGGCGACCGTGGAGAGCCGCGTGCTCGACGCCGACCCGGCCGACCTCCGGAACGCGAGCGACGGCTACCCGGCGGCGATCGAGGGGCGCTACACGCAGCTCCCGGAGAGCACCCCCGACCGGATCGGCGAGCGGACCGCGGAGATCACGGCGGCGGCGGACGCCGACTCCCCGTACGAGCGGGCGGCCGCGGTCGAGGCGTACCTGCGGTCCGAGTACGACTACTCGCTGACCGTCCAGCGGCCCGAGGGCGACATCGCCGACGCGTTCCTCTTCGAGATGGACGCGGGGTACTGCGTGTACTTCGCGACCACGATGGCGGCGATGCTCCGGTCGCAGGGGGTCCCGACCCGGTTCGAGAGCGGCTACACCTCGGGCCAGCGGGTCGGCGAGGACGAGTACGTCGTCCGCGGGCAGAACGCCCACACGTGGGTGTCGATATACGTCCCGGACCGCGGCTGGGTGGCGTTCGACCCCACTCCCTCCGACCCCCGCGACGAGGCCCGGAACACCCGGCTCGCGGAGGCGCGCGCCGACGGGGCGGAGAACGTCGACACCGAGGCGTCCGCGCCGGACCAGACCTTAGAGGCGGACACCGGGACGGTCCGCCCGGACGCGCTCGGCGGTGACGGCGGCGACGGCGGCGACCCCGCGTCCGACGCGGAGGGGAACGGGTCGAGCGACCCGGCGACAGCGGACGGAAACGAGACGAACGGCTCGGGGAGTGTCTCGTCGGTCGACGTCTCGCGGCTCCAAGGCCCCGAGACCGGCGAGGTTCAACAGACCGGCGGGGGCGACGGCTCCGACGGCGGCGGACTCCTGCCGACGCCGAGCGCGGAGACGGCGATGTACTGGCTGCTCGTCGTCGCGCTCGCGGTCGCGGGCGCTCGGCGGATCGGGGTGACGGACCGCGCGAGCCGACAGATCGGACCGGTCCTGCCGCGGCGGCGACGCGACCCGGCCGCGGACGCCGAGCGCGCGTTCGCGGACCTCGAACGGCTGCTCGCCGGCCGGTATCGCGAGCGGCGACCGGGGGAGACGCCGCGGAGCTACGTCGACGCGGTCCGGACGCTCGGCGCGGATGAGCGCATCGAGACCGTCGCGGCCGCGTACGAGCGCGCCGCGTACGCCGGATCGATAACGCGCGCCGAGGCCGACGAGGCGCGTCGGACGGTCCGGCGGCTCGCGCTCGAACGAGTGCCGCTCATCGGGCGGTTCGTCCGCTGATCGGGGGGCTTCCCGACACTATTTAATACGGGCGTCCTGTAGAATCGGGCTGTAATGTCGGAAGTCTGCTCGACGTGCGGACTGCCCCAGGAACTCTGCGTCTGCGAGGACGTCGCGAAAGAGTCCCAGCAGATCAGCATCCGCATCGACGAGCGCAGGTACGGTAAGGAGGTAACGGTCATCGAAGGCTTCGACCCGAAGGACGTGGACATGAGTTCCCTCTCGTCGGATCTCAAGTCGAAGTTCGCCTGCGGCGGCACCGTCGAGGACGGTGCCATCGAGCTTCAGGGGAACCACTCGGGTCGCGTGGAGGACTTCCTCCGCGACAAGGGTTTCAACGTCGCGTGACCGTCACCTGACCGTTCGCCGTCGAGCGGCGTTTTCGAACGCGACCGTCGTCGTTTTTTCGCAGACTGCGCCGGATAGCGACCGGTCTACCGGACTCGCACAGCGGTCGACGATCGGGTCAGAGGACCACCGCCGCCCGCCCGACGACGAACGCCGCCGCCGCGAGGAACGTGCCGTACTTGAACCGCGACTGCGCGGCGGCGGGGTCGGCGAAGCTCTCGTAGGTCGCGTACAGCATGACCGCGTCGGCGACGGCGACGACGGCGAGGTACGCCGCGCCGAACGTCCCCGAGAGGTACGGGACCGGGCTGGCCGCGACGGCGACGACCAGCGCGGCCGCGCCGATCCACAGCGCGCGGCGCTCCCCGACGGCGATGGGGAGGGTGATGAGTCCCTCCTCGCGGTCGCCGGCCACGTCCTCGACGTCTTTGATCACCTCCCGGGTGAACGTCGACAGGCCGGCGAGCGCGGCGAGGACGGAGACGGCTCGGGGGGTTCCGACCGCGGCCCCGCCGAAGAGGAACGTCGAGCCGACGAGGTAGGCGACGAGAGCGTTGCCGAGGCCGGGGGTCCCCTTGAACAGGCTCGTGTAGGTGACCAGGGCGACGAGGTTCACCGCAGCGATGCCGATCGAGAGCGGCGGGAGGGGGACCGCGGCCGCGACCGCGATCGCGAACCAGCAGACGGCGGTCGCGAGCGCGCCGCGCGGCGAGACCGCTCCCCGGGGAATCGGGCGGTCCGGTCGGTTGACGGCGTCGATGTCGCGGTCGAAGTAGTCGTTGATCGCGTTGCCCGCGGCGACCGCGAAGACGGTCGTCGCGGCCGCGAGCGCCGTTGGGAGGGCGGCACCGCTCGCGCCCGCGACGAACGCGCCGGTCGCCGTGAGGGCCCCGGCGGCGACGCAGTTGCCGAGGCGCGCGAGTTCGACGATACCGCGGAGCGTGTCTCGCACGTCGTCCGCGTACTCCCGCCCGCGAGGAATAAACGGTGCGGGATCGGTCGGCGTCGCGTCCGATCAGCCGCTCGCTCGGAGCCGACGCGGACCGCCGCGCCGGACTCCGGGAATCCACCGAAAGGTAAAACCCGTGCCGTCCGTAGCGACTGACATGTCCGACGCCGCCGGGGCCGACGGTGACCGGCGTCTGCGGGTCGACCTCGACGTCGACCCCGCGGCCGGGAGCGGGTGTCCGATCGTCGCCGAGAGCGACGACGCCGCGGCGGTCGCGGTCAACGCGGTCGGCGACGACTGCGTCGTCGACGTGACGACGCCGGACGGCGACGTGCGCCGCGGGACCGGCGAGGTCGACGAGGACTGCCTCTGTCACGCGTTCGGACGGGTCGGCTGCGCGCCGCACTTCCGGCGCGTCGAGGACGGGACGATACTCGTGACCGCGTACGTCGACGACCGGAGCGCCGTTCGCGGCCTCGTCGAGGAGCTACGCGGCGTCGTCGAACGGGTGCGGCTCGTCCGGCTCGCGGTCGTCGAGGGGCCGGACGCGACCGAACAGGTCACCTTCGACCTCTCCTCGCTGACGCCGAAACAACGGCGCGGCCTCGAACTCGCGGTCGTCCGCGGCTACTTCGACGACGACCGCGACGTGCGCCTGAGCGACCTGGCCGACGAGCTGGAGATCAGCAAGTCCGCGCTCTCACAGCGGCTCCGCACGGCGCAGGCGAAGCTGGTGACCGACGTCTTCGACGGCGGCGAGCGGTGATCGGAGCCTTTTGAAACGGTACACAGGTGAAGCGAGAGGCGGACGGGTCGTCGAGTCGTTCCACCGGGCATGAGCGACGACGACCCGCCGGTGCCCGAGCCGGTCCGAGACGAGACCACCGTCGAACTCGTCCGCGACGCGATCGGCGTCGCCCGCGGCGAGGTGCCAGCCGAGCGGTTCTCGGCGAAGTACGGCACGGGTCGAGAGTCGGACGGCGACGGCGGGGAGTGAACCGGCCGGGGGAGGGGGTGGCCGACTCGGAGGCGGCTCAGTCGTCGGCGGGCGCGGACCGGTCGCCGGCGTCGAGCCGCGCGAGCGCCTCCTCGCCGGCGCGCTCCGGCTCTGTGAGGTAGCACTTCGGATCGGGCGCGAACGGGTCGCCGTGCGCCGAGAGCGCGCGGAGCCGCGAGCCGCCCCGGCAGATCGACTGGTACGCGCAGTCGGCGCACCGCCCCGAGAGGCGTTCCTCCCGCTCCCGGAGCCCGGAGAGGAGCGGGTTCGACTCGTCGGACCAGATCGCGCCGAACGAGCGGTCGCGGACGTTCCCCGGCGAGTACCCCTGCCAGAACTGCGTGAGGTGGACGTTGCCGACGGGGTCGACGTCCGCGACGCGCTCGCCGGTCGGGTCGCCGCCGTTGCGTTCGAGGTACCGGTAGATCAGCGCCGCGCGGTCGGTCCCCATCTCGCGGTCGGCGTACTCGACGAGGTGGCCCGCGTCGGCGTAGTTGCCGACGAGCAGCGTCTCTATCTCCTCGCCCGCCTCGTGGTACTCGCGGGTGAGGTCACAGAGGTCCCTGACCGCCTTCCGGGTCGCCTCGGGCGAGAGGTCCACGTCCGAGATGTCGGCCCCGCGACCGCCGTAATCGAGGTGATAGAAGCAGAACCGGTCGACGCCGACGTCGGTGAGCAGGTCGACGACGCCCGCGAGGTCGTCGACGTTGTGTTCGGTGATCGTGTACCGCAGCCCCGTCTTGAGCCCGACGTCGAGGCAGGCCTCGATCCCGCGGACCGCGGCGTCGAACGCGCCCTCCTCGCCGCGGATCCGGTCGTTGCGCTCGGGAAGCCCGTCGACCGAGACGCCGGCGTACTTGAGGCCCGCCTGTTTCAGCTCTCGGGCGCGCTCGCGGGTGAGGAGGGTTCCGTTCGTCGAGAGGACGGGTCGGACCCCGCTGTCGTCGGCGTACGCGACGAGTTCTGCGAGGTCCTCGCGGACGAGGGGTTCGCCCCCGGAAAACAGCAGGACCGGGACGCCGAACTCGGCGAGGTCGTCGATGAGGGCCTTCCCCTCCGCGGTCGACAGCTCGTTCGGCGCGCCCTCTGCGTCGGCACCGGCGTAGCAGTGCTCGCAGTAGAGGTTACACCGCTTCGTGGTGTTCCAGACGACGACCGGGCGCTGCTGTTTATCCTCCGTGATCTGCGGTTTCTTCGAGCCGTCGGCCGCGTCGTAGCGGAGCCCGTCGCTCTCGGCGTCGAGCCCGCAGAGCAGCTTGCTGACGGAGATCATCGCGACCCCCCCGCGTCGTCGGTGTCGGCCGCGTCGGCCGCGGGCGCGCCGCCACGGGAGACGGTCGGCGTCCCCTCCGTCTCCTCGTAGACGCGCGGCTCGTCCCCGTCGTCGGACAATTCGGCGTCAGAGTCGCCGTCCGCCGACCCGTCGGAGCCGTCGTCCGCCGGCCCGTCGGATTCCTCGTCCGCGAGCGACTCCGCGGAGTACCGCGACACCTCCGCGGCCGGACACACCCACACGTCGCGGGCGTACCACGCGAAGAGCTTGCTCGCCTCCTCGTGAGCCACGTCGGCCGTCGGCGCGGCGACCGTGCCGACGTGGCGGAGGGGGTCCGACTCCTCCTCGCGGACGAACACCTCGAACCGGCGACCGTCGGCCGACCGCGGCCCGCCGGCGTCCTCGCTTCGGCTCGTCTTCTCGACCATACCCCCCGTACGGACGGTTCCCCGAACGGGGTTTCGCGCGTTCTCACGGCCGCGAAATTCGCCCGAACAGGTTCGGGCAGGACGAGCGCAGGGCTACTCGGAGACGTGATCGAGAGGAGTGCGAGGACCGCGACGGCGGCGATCCCGCGTGAGAACGGTCCGCTACCGGAGTAGGGGAGAGCCGATCAGATGACGCGGTTCTGCAGGTAGTCGAGGTGTTTCGCGTTGTAGACGATCTTGACCTCGTCGGTGGCCGGACTCCCGATACAGGTGAGCCGGACGTTCTTCTCTTCGACTTCCTCGTCGGAGAGGATCTGCTGCATGTCCATGTCGATGTCGCCTTTCTTGACGATGGACGCGCAGTTCGCACACGCACCGGCGCGGCACGAGAAGGGCCAGTCGTAGCCCTGCGCCTCGGCGGATTCGAGGATGTACTCGCCCTGGTTGACTTCGAGGGTACCGTAATCCTCGTCGTCGAGGTCGGCGTCGGCCGCCTCCTCGAAGAGGTCGTCGTCGTCCATCGACCAGCCGTGGTCGTCGAGCACTTCGTAGTTGAGGTATTCTACTGTGGGCATCACCTGCCGGTTTGAAGCCCACGTCATTAGGCTTTGCTGTTCCCCGCCTGTCGCCCTCGGAGAGAGGGGCGCGTGACCGAACACGTTCGGACCGGCAGCGGCGGTTCCGGCCGTTCTTGGGGGGCTGACGGACCGCACCCTGCCCTCATCGGCGTGCGTCCGACGGCGTGACAGCTCGTTATCACGACTGATACGGTGTGAGTAACAATAAATAGCGTACGGCACTCAGATGGTATCGATGGAGGAGTCCGTCGTCGCCGACTTCGTCGGCCGCGTTCACGCGGCGAGCCTACAGACCGACGAGCCGGCGACCGGGCGCGTGCTGTTGAGCCAGCGACGACTGGTCCTCGCGACGGACGACGGCAAGGAGACGGTCCCGCTCTCGCAGGTGTTCGACGTCGTCGTCGGCAGCGTCCCCGGCGACCTGCGCTCGTTTTTCAACGACAGCGTCACCGTCGCGTACGAGCGCGACGGGACGCGGCGGTCGGCGCTCGTGGAGGGCGAGTCCGAGGACATGGACCGGTTCGTCAGGCTGCTGTTCACGGTGCTGTTGCGAAACGTGACCGTCACGGTGCGACACCCGGCGAAGGTCGGCGGCCGCGTCACGGACGCGACCGACCACCGCGCGTCGGTGTCGGTGTCGCCGGGCGAGATCCGGTTCGACGACTGTCCCGAGCCCTTCACGGTCGACCTCTCTTCCGTGATCGACTACGAGCGCACGGACCGGACCCTCGGCGGAACGAAGCGGCCCGCCTTGGTCTTCCGCCACGTCGACGGCGACGACCGGACGGTCACGTCGATCACGACCGTGCCGAACGAGCGGGCGCTCAACATCCTCGGCCGGTACATCAAGATCGAGTACGACGAGGCGATGGAGGACCTCGACTCGTTCGACCCGACCGAAGAGCAGCTGGAGATCCTCGTCTCCATCTACTCGGCCGGCGGCGAGGCGAACATCTCGGACGTCGTCACCGGCGACGTCACCCAGACGTCGATGATCCTCGACACGCTGCGCGAGGCCGACCTCGTCGCCGACGGCGAGAGCGGCGCGGCGCTCACCCGCAAGGGACAGATGATCGTGAGTTCCTACCTCGAATCGGTCAACGCGTAGCGGTAGGCCGACGCGTGGCGGCGGGAGAGTGCCCCCGCCGTGAGCGACCCGCGCGTTCGAGACTCTGTCCGCGGTCGACCCGCGCGGGGGAAGCTTCATGCTTGTGTAACCGTAGGTATCTCTCATGTCAGACGGTGACCACCGCGGCGGCGAGACGCCGCTCGACGCCGTGGTCCGCGAACGAGGCATCGGCTCGCCCGAGGAGGCGGGGGGCTCGCCCGGGGGTGAGACGGCCGCGACCGACGCCGGCGAGTCGGGGCCGCGGACGGCGCGCGTCCCGGAGACCCACGACCACGACACGTTCTCCGTCGACGGGATCGACACCGACCGCCGCGAGGGGCTCTTGGAGGCGGTCCTCCGCGACGTCGACGGCGTCAGCGACGCCTCGGCGACGCGGCGCAACGGGACGGTGGGTGTCCACCACGACCCGTCGCTGTCCCGCGGCGCGCTCCGCGAGCTGCTCGAAGAGTGCGGACTCGTCGTCGCGTCCGGTGACAATGCGTTCGAGGCGCGGCGCGCCTCGCAGTTCGCGTCGGCCCGCGTCGCGGTCGCGGTCCTGTTCGGCCTGATGGTCGCGACACCGTACATCGCGGTGCTGTACCCGACTCGCGTCGAGTGGCTGTTCTACGACCCCCTGACGGTCCAGTACCTCCAGTCGATCCTCGACTCGCAGATGACGACGCACTTCTTCATCAACCTCGGCGCGCTCTCCGGGATCGCGTTCCTCGTCGCCTGCGGGCCCGTCATCCGCCGCGCGGCCGCGGCGGTGCGCGACGGTCGCTTCACCAACGAGACCGCGTTTGTTGGGAGCGTCGTCGCCCTCTACAGCTACAGCACGCTGGCCGCGTTCACCGGCTTCGGCGGCGCGGTCCACTACGACCTGGTCGCGTACGCGGTCGTCGTCGCGACGCTGTGGACGCAGTTCGGCGTCACGGACACCGCAGTCGACCCCGCGACGAGCGGCGAGACCGCGGCGGAGGAGGCCCCGAACGCCGAGAACGACGAGCCGGTCGCGATGACCGACGGCGGTCGCTGAGCGGTTTCAGACCTGTAGCGGTCGCTGACGCAGTTGCGGACCTGCGGCGGTCGCGGCGCGGCACGTCGCTTTCTTTCCCGCTTTTGCCACCCGACCCACCGAGTTGCGACGCTCCGGCGATCACTCGGCGGTCGGTTCGCTCTCACTGCCGGTCGACTCGCGCCCGTCGATCGGCGTCTCGTTCTCGTCGACCGCGACGACGCCCTCGACGGCCACCTCGTCGCCGACGGCGAGGGTGTCCCCCCACGAGCGCTCCTCCACGACGGTGTTGACCATCAGCCGGAAGTCGTGGTCGAATCGGTCGCTCTCCGTCCACTCCGGGAGCGTCTCGCGGCGGCGGCAAAGGAACGTCTCGCGGAACCCCTCGATTTCGACGCCCGTGTCCGGATTGCGGGAGGGGACGACGCAGCGCTGACACGGGTTGACGCCGACCAGCTCGGTGTCGCCGACCGCGACGCGGACCCCCTCGTCGTGGTCGGCGAACAGTCGGTCCTCGAAGAACGCGGGGCAGTCGTCCAACACCACGTTTGGCCGGAGTCGCCGCCGCATCTCAGTCGCGTCCGCGATGTCGTCGAACCACGACGCGACCGTCTCCAGCGTCGCCCGCGAGACGACGGTCGGGCCGTGCGCGGCGCGGTCGTCGGGGAAGCCGCCGTCGGGGTCGCGGACGAGGTCGACGGCGTAGCCGAGGTACTCGCCGCCCCAGTCGGTCAGCGCGTCGCCGTCGTCGGGGAGCGTGAACGTGCGCTCGTCCGCGGGGGCGCGTTCCGTCTCCGGGCGCGAGAGCGTCACCGCGGTCGGCGTGGCGTCCGTCGGTCCCGCGAGGTCGTACTCGGCGCGGAGCCCGTGGATCGCCGGCTCGCTCTTCCCGTTCACGTAGCCGCCGCCACCGCCCACCGAGGCCGTCTCGGGGTCGACGCCGGCCTCGACGAGGGCGTACGAGCGGTCGCCGCGGAGCGCGCCCGCGGGACCGATCGCGGCGCGGTCGACGGCGACGCCGTCACAGGACTTCAGCGGGTAGGCGACGAGTTCGGCGACGCGTGTCATGGCGGGCGTTCGACGGGGCGAACAAAAAGCGATCGGCCGTCTCAGAAGGTAGTGTTCAGATAAGCTGATTCCATGCGAAGGCGAAGGATCTGAGCCACTCGTTTGCTGTTTCTGCTTCGGCGTTGCTGAAACAGTTTGAGAAACTGGTAGTTCTGCGTTTTACCTCACGAAAAACACGTTCGACGCTGTTCCGATTTCCATGTCGTTCGTATCTAAAATCGAGGCCGTGTTTGCGACAGGCTCGCTGAAGTGGAGCCGCGCCATCAACGAGAAAGATCGCGTCATCTACATCGTGTTTTTCGCGAAGTTCCGCGAAAAACCGATCTGCGATCGCGTTATTTCTCGTCGGCTCAAGCCGTGTGTGTAGTAAATCGTTCGAATCAGGGTCGACAGCAGCGTACAGCCAATATTGTTCATTATCGAGTTGAATCACTGTCTCATCAACCGCGACGTGATTCGGGCTCCGGCCAGTTTCTGGCTGTAGATCGGCTTTGTGAACCCAATTATGAACGGTCGATCGAACTCGATCAACACCGAATACCTCAAGAAACGAAACAGTATTCGAAAGCGATAGTCCAGACAAATGGAGCTGAATACTGAGCTTCATCAACAGCCTCGGTGTTGCTTCTCGCTCCACAAACTCTAAGTTGATCTCGTCTAAACAGCCGCTGAGGCGGTCGTTTTCTGGCATAGAACACTTTGAAAACGCACCGCCTCACTTTCAAACCTTATCTGAACACCGCCTCTCAGAACACGCCGACGATGAAGCCGATTCCCATGACGACGAGGACCGCCGCGGAGAACGCCGGGAGATACGGCGTGTACCGCTCGACCCGTTCTCGCGACCGGTGATAGCCCGCGATCAGGAGCATCGTCAGTCCGACGATGCCCGCGATCACCGTGAGCGCGTAGGCGCTCATCAGTTCGAGACAGTAGTTCGACCCGGCACAGAGCGCGATGATTTCGAACTCCTCCTCGTGGGCGAACCCGAGGACGAAGGCGAACCACGCGATGCCGAGGAGTCCCCGGTCGGTTCCCTCCTCGAAGTCGTCGTGCGAGTGTGAGTGCCCGCCACCGCCGACGAACGGGAGAAATCCTCGCAGTCGGGAGCCGAGTCCGCCGTCGTCGTGGTCGTCGGACTCGCCGTGAGTGCCGTGACTGTGGCCGTGGTGTCCGCCCGAACCGTGGTTGTGGTGATCGTCCGAACCGCGGTCGTGATGGTCGACCGAATCGTGATCGTGATGATCGTGCGCATCGTCGGAAGCCCCGTGAGAGTGGCCGTGGACGTACTCGCGGACCCCGAGTCCGATGAGCAGGAAGCCGGCGACGAGGCTGACCGGGCCGCCGATCCGGACGTCACCGAGTACCGTGATCGGCTCGTTGACCTGCGTGAGATCGAAGTAGCCCTTCGCGTAGAAGAACGCGCCCACCATCGCGATGCTGCTGACGAGGTGCCCGACGCCGATGATGAGACTCGCCGCGAACCCGTAGACCCACTTGTTGGTCTGGTCGAGCGCGTACGAGGCGGCGACCGGCCAGCCGTGGCCCGGTTCGATACCGTGGACCGCACCGAGGAGAACCGCACCCGCGAGCGGGCCGAGCAGTTCGCCTGAGAACATCGTTCGCGTGGGACTCGAAACCGACCGGTTTTACCGGTTGTTACTACCGAACCGGGGGGATCGTCATAACGAGGTTCTTGTGTCCGCGGCGTCCACCACGAGACCGTGAGAACAAGTTTCAACATCCCCGACGAGGTCGTCGCGGAGTTCGATCGGGTGTGGCGCGACGAGGGGATCGAGAACCGGTCGCGGGCGGTCCGAGAGGCGATGTCGGAGTACATCGAGTCGCACTCCCGGCTCGAAGACACCGCCGGCGAGGTCGTCGCGCTCGTCGGCTTCGACTACCGCCACCACGACGTCATCCGGGAGCTTCACGGCGTCCAGCACGCGTACCAAGACGTGATCCTCAACACGAGCCACACGCATCAAGGGGAGTGGTGTCTCGAATCGCTGTTCTGTCGCGGGGCCGCCGAGCGCGTCCGCGAGCTGACCTACCGGCTTCGGGACTTCGACGCCGTTCGCCGGGTGAAGGTCATGATGATCCGCGACGGCGTCGAGTAGCCGCTCGGATCGTCGTATTTGGTCGCCAAACGTTCCTATTTCGGCCCGTTCGAGCGGCTAACATTGATAATACACACTACAATCTTCGGGGAACACCGTGGGTAATAGTGGGCAACACATATCAGCCGTTGGTCCGTACCGTGTGTTTATGAAAGTAGACGCAACGGACCTCAAAACGAACGAGACGGACGACCGGGGCCGAGTGTATCTCGGGACCGAGTACGCGAACAAGCGCGTAACCGTCGCCGTCGTTGAGGTAGAGTCTGATCGGCCAGACGACGACGAGCTGGCTGCCGCCTATCGAGACGCTTCCGAGAGCGCGGCGGCGCTCACCGAGGAGTGGAGCGAGATGTCTGACGAGGCGTGGGAAAGCCTCGATGAGTGACGATACGGACGTGCGACGAGGTGATGTGGTTATCGTTCGGTTTGATCCGGCTGAAGGCCACGAGATGAAGAAGACGCGGCCGGCCGTGGTCGTTCAAAACGACATCGGAAACCGAAACTCCAGTACGACTATCGTCGCGCCCGCCACGGGAACCTACCGCGAGTATCCGTTCGAAGTGTTCGTCGAGGCAGACGGATCGCCGTTCGAAAAGGATTCCTCAGTCCGATTAGACCAGATTCGAACCGTCTCGGTCCCGAAACGGATTCACACGGTCGTCGGTTCACTCGACGGACCCACGATGGCCGAGGTCGACGAGGCCCTGAATCTGAGTCTCGACCTCGACTGAGCTACCGGCTCTCCCGCTGTTCGACCTTGTTCAACTCGATCAGCAGCCGGAAAATCGCTTTCACGAGGTTGGCGTCCACGTCGAACTGCTCGGCGTTCTCGCCCGCCCGCTCCATCACGCGCTCCTCTTGGCCCTCGTCGGTGGTCGGGAGGTCGCGCTCCTCCTTCACGGCCGCGACCGTGTCGGCGACGTAGGTCCGTCGGGCGATCAGTTCCACGATCTCGCGGTCGATGTCCTCGATCTCGCGTCGCAGTTCGTCGAGGCTCCGGTTCTCGGTGTTGGGTGTGTCGCTCATTGGTAGGTCACTCGACGGCCGCGCCGTCGTTTCTCGTCGTCGTCCGCCGCAGCGTTCCGGGGCGGTCGCGCCACGCGTCGGCGACCGCGTCGAGGTCGGTCTCGGGGTCGTCGGGGTCCGCGACGGCGACGACGCTCGGCCCGGTGCCCGACAGCGACACCGCCGTCGCGTGGGGCATCGCCTCGACCGCGGGGTCGGCGTCGAAGCCGAGCGCGGCCGAGAAGGCCAGCCCGTTCACCGTCATCGCCTCGCCGTACCGGCCGTCGAGCGCGAGGTCGGCCACGAGGTCGGCCATCGGGGCCACCGCCTCGCAGCGCGCCACGTCGGCGTCCGCGCTGTACGCCCGCTCCGGCGGCGTCCAGACCAGCACGTCCCAGTCGACGGGCTCGCGGACGCGCAGTTCGTCGGCGTCGTTGTCGGTGACGGTGACGCCGCCGAGCATCGACGCCGTCGCGTCGTCGAACGCGCCGGTGACGGTGACGCCCGCCTCGCGGGCCGCGCGCACACCGAGCCGGCACGCCGCAAGCCGGGTCACGTCGACCGCGGGGTCGTCCGGGTCGTCGCCGACTGCCAGCCCGAGCGCGTCGCAGGTCGCGAGGACGGTCGCGTTGGCGGCCGCGCTGGAGCTTTTCAGCCCCGCCGCCAGCGGCACGTCGCTGTCGGTCCGGACGGTTCCGCCCTCGCCGTCGCCCCAGCGCTCGGTCGCGAGCGCGACGCAGCGCTCGATAAGGTCGGTGTCGGCGTCGGCGTCCTCGGCGATCGCTCCCTCGACGCGGTCGGCCGCGGGGTCGAGTTCGACGGTCGCGCGCGTCTCGACGTCGATCCCGAACGCCGCGCCCGTGCCGGTCGCGAGCGCGTTCAACACGGTTCCGGCACCGAGTGCCGCCGCCCGTCCCTCCATGGATCCACGGCTCGCGAGCGCGGACAAAGAGGTAGCGATCACGGCGAGACTCTCGGCCGGCGGTCGCGGAGCGTCCGGAGACGAGCCGGTCAGAGCGGTTCTGCCCGTCGTACCGCCGCGTCGACCGCGTAGCGGTCGGGGTCAGGTCGGGCGTTGCTGCGCCGACTCGGGAACGTGATCTCGACCGGGAACCGCCGGGATCGAGAGCCGTCGAACCGGTCGTCCGACGTGAACCGCTCGGTGACGTACTCGAATCCGACGGCCTCGCGCTCGTCGGACCCGGCCGGCGTCGCGTACGCGTCGACCCGGAGTTCAACCGTTCCGTACTCGAACCGACCCGCGTTCTCGACGGTCAGGCGCGCCTCGACCGTCGTCCGCCCGCCGCTCCTGACCACGTCCAAAACCGCCGCGTCGGTGACGATCAGTCCCGATCCGTCGGGGCCGACCTCGTCCGGCGTGGTCTCGTCGGCGTCGTCGCTTCCGCCGTCGCCGTCCGATCCGTCGTCTCCTCCGTCGGAGCCGTCGTTCCCGCCGTCCCCGTCGTCCGTCTGTCCGGCGGTATCGCCGTCGACGGCCTCCTCCTCGGAGGTCACGAGACAGCCGGCGAGCAGCCCGGCGGCACCGACGGCGAGGACGCCCCGCCGCGACGCGCGTCGGAGGGAGCGGTCGGCGTCGGCGCGACCGGTCGGTTCCGGGTCGCGACGGTCGTTCGATTCCGCGTCGGCGTCGCGGGTCATCGCATCACCGTCCCCAGGACGCCGGTCGACGCGCCGACGGCCCCGGACACGAACGCGGTCGCAAGCGTCGGCAGGAGCGCGTCGGCGATCCCGTGCGCCTGCGCGGCGGCGTCCCCCTGCGAGACGACGATCACCGTGACCGCCACCAGCCCGTAGGCGAGCGCGCCGAGACCGGTCCCCAGCCCGCAGGTCGACGCCGCGGAGACGACGCCTCTGGCCCGGGACCCGACGAGGACGCCGACGACGCCCGCCAGCGGGACCGCACCGACGAGGACCGTCGCGGTCGCGGCGAGGTACGACTGCGCGACGAACACCGGGCCGAACCGCGCCGTCTCGCCGGTCGCGGCGGTCGCCAGCGACGCCTCGGCCCACCCCGTCGCGGCCGCGCCGACGATGCCGACGCCGGCACCGACGAGCGCGAACACCGCGGCCACCAGCCCGATCTCGTTCGCGTTCACGCGCCGGTCACCCACCCGTCCCGTAGCCTGCCGTGCCAGCCGGTCCGCTCCTCCCACGCGTCGCCGGAGAACCCGGTCGCGAGCAGGAACTCGCCGGCCCGGACGACGTAGCCGTACTGGACGCCGGCGTGCTCGTCGAAGCCGTACCGCTCGCCTTCCGCCTCGCGGTGGTAGAAGCGGTGCCACGCGGTCGGCCCGGCGTCGGCCGCGGTCTCCCCGTCGGTCGCCGTGCCGTTGTCGGCGTCGGTCCCGTTCCCGGTCGCCGAGCTGTTCCCGCTGAAGTCGGAGCCGGCGAGCGTCGCCTCGGGGTCGATTGCGGCGCGGCCCTCGGTCGCCCCCGCGTCGAGGGCCGTCGAGAGCCGGGCCGCGGCGGTCTCGGCGTCGGGATACCGCTGGACGTGGACCGGGACGCCGTCGAGTTCGTCGGCCCAACCCCGGAACGGGTCTCGCCGTCGGGTCCCGACCGGCGGCCGGTCCGCGAACGAGACGAACAGCTCCTCGACGCGGTCCGCCGGCCGCGGGATCGGCCCGAGCCGGGCGCGCAGTTCGCGCCGGCGCTCGGGACCGAACGCGTCGCCGTAGATGGTCGGGACCCGATCGCGGTCGAGTTCGTCGTCGTACGGCCGGTGCGCAAACGTCGAGAAGCCGCGGCTCGCGACGGCGAGTTCGACGAGCGCTCCGCCCGTGACCCGACCGCGCTCGGGGTCGTCCGGCGGGAGCGGTGCCAGCAGTCGGCGGAACAGCCGGTTGTGGATCGGGTCCCGGGAGAACGCCGATTTGACGTAGATGTCGGTCCCGATGCTCTTGAGTCCGCGGCGCATCCGGTCGAGTTCTTCGAGGGCGCGGTCGACGTCGTTCCGGGGTTCGACCGTGCGCAACTCCTCGACGTGGGGGTCGACCCGCTCGCGGATCCGCGGACCGGGCGAGAAATGGGGTTCGAGCGCCTCGGCCGCGCGATCGACGGCGGCCTCGCCGGCGGCCGCGACCGCGTCCACCTGCTCGCTCGTGATCGCCGCCTCCTCGTCGACGGTCGCGCGGACCGAATCGACGGTCGAGACCGCCGCGGCGACCGCGTCGCGGTAGGTCGCGACCGCGTCCGGGTACTCGGTCGCGAACCACACCGCGTCGTCGACGACCGCGCGCGTCGCCGCCGCCAGCTCGGGATTGAGCGTCGGGGCCTCGTCGTCGGCGTCCGCCGGCTCGTCGGGAGGGCCGTCTTCGGACGGGTCGTCGCCGGGAGGGCCGGCGTCGCCCGGCGCGTCGGGGGGAGCGTCGGGGTACTCGACGCCCTCGACGCCGAGACACCCGGCGGTCCCGACGAGGGCGGCACCGACGCCCAGAAGCGTCCGTCGCGTCCGTTCCATGGTACGCACTCCCCGCGGCAAGAACTTAAATGTGGCACGCCGATTCTCGCGGCTGACAGCGCCACGGCGACGGCGATCGCCCCCCCTCGAAAACGGGCCAATTCCGGAACCGGCCGACCGGTTCGTCCGGCGCGAGCCCCGAGCGCGGTCCTTTTGAGGCCGGCACCCCGAGCGACGCGTATGTCCGCGCCAACGCGCAGCGACGTGCCGCCCACGTCGATCGGCGTCGACCTCCGCGAGGAGGGCGTCGTCGTCGAGTACCTCGACGGGCGGACGACCCTCTACCGGGGCGTCCCCGAGTCCGCCGAGGGGTCGGTGACCGCAGGTCCCGGCAAGGAGACCCACGTCCTCGTCACCGACCCCACGGAGACCGAGGGCGTGATGACGTACGTGAACGACTACAAGACCGACGACGAGATCCTCGAAGACTCCGGCGTCGGCCGCGTCATCGTCGAGGACGGCGAGCGCGACGAGGTGTTCCCCGGCGTGATCGTCGGTCGCGAGGGACAGCGCAACGAGGTCGTGGCCGACCCAGAGATCGCCGGCGGGCGGGTGTTCGTCTTCGTCGAGGACGGCTGGACCGAGGGAAGCTACGAGATCGTCGAGGGGCCGGCGGACGGCCTCGACGCGCACCGGTGATCGCCGTGGCGCGGAGCCGCCGCCGATGAGCCTCGCGAAACCGTGGCGGGACCTCGACCGCTCGACGGTCGGGAGCGCGCCGGACCGCTACGCGCTGTACGAGCTCGGCGACGCCGACGGCGACACGGTCGGGTTCGGCACGGGGATCCTCCGCGACGAACTGAAGGAGTCGCTCGCGTACGGCGACGCCGCGAAAGTCCGCTGGGAGCTCGCGGAGTCGGCCGACCACGCCGAGCGGCTGCTCGCGGACCACGTCGAGGAGTAGCCCGCGGACCGCGCGGCCGTGACCGATTCTCTCCGTTCGAGCGCGCGGGAACGACCGACAGACGAAAGTCCCGCGGCCGCCGAGGGAGCGACATGAGCGACGAGGCGGAGACCGACGGCGAGGAGGCCGCGACCGACGGCGGCGACGAGGTGCTTCGCGCGAGCGACCTCGGCGGCGAGGGGCCGCCGATCGACGAGAAGCCCTACAAGATCGTCTTCGAGGCGAACAAGTGCTTCGGGGCGGGGAAGTGCGCCGAGGTCGCGGACAACTGGGTGATGGACGTGGTGAGCGGGATGGCGAAGCCGGAGACGTACTACATCGGGGAAGACGATCTGGACGAGAACGTCCGCGCGGCCGAGGCGTGCCCCGCGAAGAAGGAGGCAGGTGTGATCCACGTCGTCGACCGCCGAACGGACGAGGAGATCGCGCCGGATCCGCACGGCGACGGGACGCTCTCGGTCGACTGGTAGGGCGTCCGGCCCGGTGTTCCGAAAGGGGTTTGACTCCGCCGCCGGAAGCGGTATCCGCGCGGGGGTGGCTGAGCCTGGCCAAAAGCGGCGGACTTAAGATCCGCTCCTGTAGAGGTTCGAGGGTTCGAATCCCTTCCCCCGCATCGCTGTCGCGAGCACATCGCGAGCGACAGCGTTCGGACGAGAAGGGATTCGAAGCAGGGAACGGAGCGAGCGCAGCGAGCGGAGTGACTGAGGTTCGAATCCCTTCCCCCGCACGCCCGGACCGCCGTTCCGGTCAGCACTCGGTGTCCGCGACCTGAGCCAGCTGCGGGCGCTCGTCGGTGGGATGCTCATACCAGAATTTGAACCGGAGACAGTAGTCCTCGTCGAGGTCGCCGACGCCGAGGATGTCGGCGCTCTCCGCGAAGTTCTCGACCGCTCCGTGTAACGCGACCGGAGACACGTCTTCGTCCGGCGTGATCGTCACTCGCTCGTTGACGCCCGCATTGGTGCGGTGTGACTGCCAGTCCAGCATCCCGGATTCAGTTTCGAGCGCGAGGTGGAAGGTCCGTGCCTGATCGCCCGTGTTCGTGAGCTCGACGGTCACTTTTCCGAGCGATCCGTCGGACGCGAACGGACCCGCACAGCCGGCGAGACCCGACAGTACGGCGGTCGTACCGAGGAGGGCTTGTCGGCGTCGCACGGCTCAAGCCACGCGTAGCGCCTGTAAATACGTTACCCGTACTGAGCGGTTCGGAGAGTGACTGCTACACTCCCAGACGAGAGACGTGGAGCTGACCGACATCGTTCCGAATAGTGACCACAGGAAGTATTTATACGAGGTACTCGAACGCGTTATATATGTATGACCCCGGTGGCGCTATGGGCGATTCCCCTCCAGGTTCCCTACAACCCTCGGGCGACGACTCGACTGGGTCAAGCTGGTGGGACGTGGTCTGGTTCCTCCTTCCGATCCTGGTCTTCGTCATCCTGCTCGTCGCGATGGCCTTCCTAGCCTCCTGAGCGCCGGCCGTTTCGGACCGTCGGTGATCGAGGCCACAGATAGTACAGGCGCGACTATCACTGTGTAGTTCGAGAAGAAGTACAGCTACTACACGGAACGATGGGCAGGTCGTCTGTACTAACCGATTCCCGGAGAACACTACACTAGATCGTCCGCAGCGACGTACTCCGACAAGGTCCCCGTCAGCTACGCGGCCGAGCGCGAGGTCGACGACGACGCTCGGCTCAACAGCAGAACATGAACGGGTAGACCAGCGCGACCCGATCGCCCTCTTCCAGTTCCGTGTCGAAGCCGTTCTCGTTCTCGTTGAAGTGGCCGTTCACGAGGATCCGGGCGTACGCGATGGTCTGTTCGCCGACCGGATTCTTCGACCACGTGCCGGGTAGCTCCTCCGGCGTCGGGGCCCACCCGCTGTGGGTGGCATCGGACTCGGACTCCGCGATCAGCATGTCCTGGAGTTCGGGGTAATCCTCGAACAGTTCGTCGAGGAACGCGCGGAGCGTGTCGCCCTCGAAGGTGTACTCGAACTCGTACTCCCCGAGTTCCGTGCGCACGTGGCCGGTACACCGGACCGAGACGGTCGTCTCCGCCTCGGTCGCGGTCGCCCCCGCCTCTCCCGAGACGGACTCCGTTTCGGCCGTCTGCTCGGCCATCTCGCTGGTCTGAGCCATACATACGCGTACGCTCTCGGTCCGGGTAAGCCGGTCTGCGAACATGTTCGCGGCGGTCCGGAGCGACGCGGAGCGGGACCGGTCGGCTCCCGCCGGCGAGCGTGCGGATCTCGTTCGGGGACTCGACGGGGCGCGGTCGAGAGCAACCGAAACCGCCGGACTGCGGCGTGTTCGAGCGTCGGGAATCCGACCGAACATGTTGCCGCTAAACGCATAGGGCGTCTCGGCGGTACACTCGCCCGATGAGGCTCACTCGCAAGACGATCGGGAAGGTCATCGTCGCGGCGTTCCTGTTGAATCTGGTCGTGATGGGAGCCGGGGCGTGGTTCGCGTATCAGGAGGCTCCGCCGATCCCGGACGAGGTCGTCGGTCCCGACGGCGAGACGATCGTGACGGGGGCCGACGTCCAAGACGGGAAGGAGGCGTTCCAGCAGTACGGGCTGATGAACCACGGGTCGATCCTCGGCAACGGGGCGTACTACGGCGAGGACTACACCGCCGAGACGCTGGAGCTGAAGACCCAACACATGCGCGAGTACTACGCCGACGCCGAGTACGGCGCGGCGTACGACGCGCTCGACTCCGGCGAGCAGTCGCGGATCGACGCGCTGGTGCGCGACGAACTCGACACCGCTCACGACGGGAGCGGCGTCGTCGAGTACTCCGCCGCGGAGGCGTACGCCCACGAGCAGGTGCGCGAGACGTACGTCGAGCGCTACCACGAGGGCGACCACGACCGCGGCGTCCCGGTCGGGATGATCGACTCGACCGAGGAGGCCGAGTCGTTCGCCGACTTCGCGCTGTGGACGGCGTGGTTCTCGCACACCGACCGGCCGAACGCCGACCACTCGTACACCAACGAGTGGCCCTACCAGCCGGGGGCCGGCAACGACGCGACCGGCTCCGCGATGATCTGGAGCGTGATCGCGATGGTGCTGCTCGTCGGTGCCGCCGGCGCGGCGATCCTGCTGTACAAGTCGGTGAAGCTCCCCGAGCCGTCCGCGGAGGGGATCTCGGTCCCGAAGCCGGGCGACGTGAGCGTCTTCCCGAGCCAGCGCGCCGCGCTCCGATTTGTTCCCATCGCCGCGGGACTGTTCCTCGCGCAGGTGTTGCTTGGCGGCCTGCTGGCGCACTTCTACATCGAACGGGCCGGGTTCTTCGGGATCGAGCAGATCTTCGGGGTCCACATCCTCCAACTCCTCCCGTTCTCCATCGCGAAGACGTGGCACATCGATCTGGGAATCCTCTGGATCGCGTCGACGTGGCTGGGGGCGGGACTGTTCCTCCCGCCGCTGTTGACGGGTCACGAGCCGAAGCGACAGGGGACGTACGTGAACGTCCTCCTCGGCGCGCTGGTGACCGTCGTGGTCGGCGGGATGGCCGGTATCTGGCTCGGCGCGAACGGCTACCTCCCCGGCGAACTCTGGTGGCTTCTCGGTAACGAGGGCTTGGAGTACCTCGAAGTCGGGAAAGTGTGGCAGTTCGGCCTGCTCGCCGGGTTCGTCCTCTGGGCGGTCCTCGCGATCCGCGGGCTCAAGCCGCTGCTCGACCGCGAGCCGGCCTACGGGCTCGCGCACATGATCCTCTACGCGGGCGGCTCTATCACCCTGCTTTTCGTCGCCGGCTTCATGTTCACGCCGTCGACGAACATCGCCGTCACCGAGTTCTGGCGGTGGTGGGTCGTCCACATGTGGGTCGAGGGCGCGTTCGAGTTCTTCATCGTCGCGATCATCGGGCTGACGCTCGTCTCGATGAACCTGCTCTCGCGCCGCAGCGCGGAGAAGGCGGTGATGCTTCAGGCACTCTTAGTGATGGGGACGGGCGTCATCGGCGTCTCGCACCACTACTGGTGGATCGGGATGCCGGACTACTGGGTGCCGATCGGGAGCGTCTTCTCGACGCTGGAGCTGCTGCCGCTCATCTTCATCCTCTACGAGGCGATCGGGCAGTACCGCGCGATGACGGAGACGAGCGGCTTCCCCTACAAGCTCCCGTTCATGTTCATCGTCGCCAGCGGGATCTGGAACTTCGTCGGGGCCGGCGTCCTCGGCTTCTTCATCAACCTCCCGCTGATCAACTACTACGAACACGGCACGTACCTCACCGTCGGCCACGCCCACGCCGCGATGTTCGGCGCGTTCGGCTTCCTCGCGCTCGGCATGGTCGCGTACATGCTCCAGCTATCGATCGACCCCGACCGCTGGGACGGCTCGTGGCTTCGGGCGTCGTTCTGGTGCTGGAACGTCGGCCTCGCGCTGATGGTCGGGGTCTCGCTGCTCCCGGTCGGTTTCCTCCAGCTCGACGTCGCGTTCACGGAGGGGTACGCCGCCGCGCGCAGCCTCGAGTTCTACAACGGCGGCCTCGTCCAGACGCTGTTCTGGGCGCGGCTCCCGGGCGACACGCTGATCATCATCGGGACCGCCATCTACACCGCCGACCTGATCCGCAAGCGGTTCGTCCTCCGGCAGTCCGAGGACGACCCGTCGGTCGACGACATGGCGGTCGCGGAGGGGATCGTCGGGGACGACTGAGCGGCTCCCTTCCGTTTCGGAATCACTGTTCCCGGTGAAAGAGCGCCGAGTCACGTGTTCCGGCGCGGGTCTGTGCGGAACGGTTTCACAGGTTGCTTGGTACCGACAGAAGACGCACTCGAACACCACGACTTGAGCATCACGTCTATCTACACGGATTTGGCGAGTGGCGACGCCGCAGACATTATTCGAACAGACTCCCCCTCGTTCTAATCGCCGTTCGAACCTATTTCGCGCGCTCAAACCTCTCCGACAAGAACTCCGTTGAGTATGAGGCGCGATGAGACTGTGACAAAGCCACACAATGTCTCGACGCCGTGAGCGCCATCCCTATCCATAACATTTCTTTTACTTACTACTTGGATGAAAATGATCGGAAAACAGTGGTGAGCGACTACATGGACGCGTCACCAGTCGTGATTGATACTCACTATGACGCCGCCTCGAAAAGAAGGAAGATGAATTGGCGTCGAGAATACGTTGAAGAAATTTAAGGACTACAAGAAGTCGTCAAATTCAGTCTGACTCGACTGTTCTGGTTCCTTCTCGTCGGCTCCTGACGGTAACTGCTCAGAGACAAATTGTTCGTCATATGGAAGGTCATCATATGGATTGAAATCATCGGGAGAGTCAGTAGCAACTACCAAGAATGTCGGAATCCCTCCGCCATCATCACTTGACTGACCTCCGTCTGTTATCGCTTGCCTATCGGTTGCTGAGTATTGGTCTGGTCGGCTCAGATAATCTAGATTTTCGTACACCCATCTATCGCCTATGTAACCTTCAAACAGCATTTCATAGAAGTCACCAACCTTGTAACTTGGACAGGCCTGATTTAGCGTATACTTGTCCTGTCCGTGGACGAACTTATTCTGATTCAGTCCACTTACTGCTGAGGCAGGATAGTGTCGGAATGTAGCAGACGAAAATATACAAACGAATGAGTCAGGGGAACAGTCTAACATTTTTTCACTGTCCTCTCTCAGTCCGCTAGGATCCTTATTATTATAACTAGTTGACTCTTTCTGCTTTGCTTGTACCAAAATTCCACCCCCGTAAGAGTACGATGACATATCCAATTTGAAAACCACAGCAAAATCTGCGCCAAATTTCGACTCAGAGTAAGGGTAGCGTCGTGGAAGAGTGATAGTCCGGGGAATTAGAGTTGGCGAAACAAAAGAATCGATACGCCTGACCTGTGATTCTAACTCTTGGGTGAATCGGGCTGATATGTCCTCCTCATCTGCCATCAATTGATAATCATCCTGAATTTGATTCCGAGCGCCCTCTGTACACTCTGTGAGATATTCTGTCAAGTCATTGAATGCGCCAATCATTGAGTGATACTCATTTGATGAAACAACTAAGTGTTATCCAAAGTCCTGCGTCATACTCATCAGTTTAAATACCATATAGAATACTATTATTAGATGGGCATTCGAGGACGCTGACGGATTGCTGACCCTGTTAGCCCCACTATCCGTGATGCTCGGGCTGTTGTTGTTCGTAAACAACATCGATAATCCCAGTTTCGACGAGATCAAGGCGCTGAATCCACCCCTTATACGTCCGAGACGTTTTGCGGTCGCTCGATTTGACCACCGTTCAATACGGCGTTATTGTGTGGTCGATTAGCTACACGATATTAGTAGTGCCAGGGGTACTCCCGGAACTCCGGCTCGCGGCCCTCTAAGAACGCGTCGCGGCCCTCGGCGGCTTCGTCGGTCATGTACGCCAGCCGCGTCGCCTCGCCGGCGAACACCTGCTGGCCGACCATGCCGTCGTCGGCCATGTTGAACGCGTACTTCAGCATTCGCATCGCGGTCGGGGACTTCCGCGTCATCTCGTCGGCCCACTCCAAGGCCACCTCCTCCAGCTCCTCGTGCGGAATCACCTCGTTGACCATGCCCATGTCCGCCGCCTCCTCGGCCGAGTAGGTCTTCCCGCGGAAGAACACCTCGCGGGCCTTCTTCTGGCCGATCTGTTTCGCGAGGTACGCGGAGCCGAACCCGCCGTCGAAGGAGGCCACGTCCGGGTCGGTCTGGAGGAACTTCGCGTGTTCCTCGCTCGCGAGCGTCATGTCGCAGATCACGTGGAGCGAGTGGCCGCCGCCGACCGCCCAGCCCGGGACGACCGCGACGACGGGCTTGGGCATGAAGCGGATCAGCCGCTGGACTTCGAGGATGTGGAGCCGCCCCGCCCGCGCGTCGCGGACGAGGTCGTCGTCGTCGTCGGCCGCCTCGTCGTCGTCGCGGTACTCGTAGCCGGAGCCGCCGCGGACCGACTGGTCGCCGCCGGCGCAGAACGCCCAGCCGCCGTCCTTCTCCGAGGGGCCGTTGCCGGTGAGGAGGACGCAGCCGATGTCGGCCTGCTTGCGGGCATGGTCGAGGGCGGCGTACAACTCGTCGACCGTGCCCGGCCGGAAGGCGTTGCGGACCGCGGGGCGGTCGAAGGCGATCCGGACCGCGGGGACGTCGACGGCGCGATGATAGGTGATGTCGTCGAACTCGTCGGTGACGGACTCCCACGCGTCGGGATCGAAGATCTCCGAGACCATACAGGGACGTACGCCCGGGCCGCCCATAAACGCCGCCGGATCGGGAGAACGGAGGGAACTGCCGAGTCAGGAGCGCGATCTCTCGCGACGCCGCGCGACGACGACCGGGAGCCGAGACCAGCGGCGGGGGCGGACGCCGGGGGCGCGGTCCGGCTGTCGGGACGTGTCAGTCGTCCTGCGCGTGCGCACCCTTCGGATGCCCCTTGTGCTGGAGGTTCCGATTGTCGCGCTTCCGCGTCGCGGTCGCGGGGATGATCTCGCGGGCGGGGTCGATCTCCGACCGCGGCATCCCGGTGTAGCCGTGGTCCGGGTGCTCGGAGCAGTGCGCCATCGCGTCGTGTGATCCCTCCCACGGGCCTTCGTCACAGCCGTCCGCCGTACAGACGAACGCTATCTCCTCTGACATGCTAACCGAGGGTTCCCGACCGGTGTATAAAAATCCCGCACCAAAATTATCAGATCTGATTTTGACGGGGCGGGCGACGCCGGCCCGCCGCGCGTCCGGCGATCAGTCGCCGGCGGCGGGCGCGCCGAACAGTTCGACGCTCGTCCCGGCGTGGCGGCAGTCTTCGAGCGCGTGCTTGGCCGCGAAGCCGGCCTCGTGTGCGGAGGCCCCCCGGCCGACCCCGACCTGAAGCTCGATGTCGACGTCGTCTTGGACGTGGTCGACCGCCGCCGAGAACGCCGGCTCGGGGAGGTCAGGGCAGACCGCCACGACGTTGTCTCCGCCGACGAAAAAGGAGAGGGCACCGTGCGCCTCGCGGAGGTGGCGCATCAGCGAGCCGTACGCCCGTTCGATGTTGATGAACGTGTCGAACTCGTTGAGTCGGTCGGTGTACTTCCCGGTCGCGTTGACCACGTCGAAGTGCGCGACCTGGAGGTCCGACCGATTCGTCTCGGAGAGGTACTCTCCGGCGAGCACCTCGGTGCGACTCTCGTCTTGGGCGCTGCCCGCGGTCTGAAGCCGCCGGTTCGCGGCTTCCAGCGCGTCGACGGGACGTTCGGCGACGGCGGTCCCGAGGCTGACGCTGACCGGGTAGCGGTTGCCGATCGACTCCTGAAGGCTCGCGTGGGCCGCGCCGTCAACCCCGTTCGTCACCGCGATCATGTTGTCGAATCTGGTGAAGAAGACGTAGGCGTCGCGGTGGCCGAGGAACTGGGCGATGTCGGCGAAGAGGCGCGACTGGAGCGTCTGGAGGTCCATCTCGCGGCGCGGCTCCGGCGTCGTCGTCCACGGACCGTAGTTGTCGATCTGGACGAGGGTCACCTGGGTCGTCGTCACAGTGGACGCCGATACGGAACGCTGCCGCTTTACCCTTCCGTTATCTCGAAGGTGGTACCGGTATCGAGTTCGTGATCTGCGGGCGCAACCCCTACGGCCGTGGCGCGCGCACTCCCGGCATGGAATTCAGCGGTGCCGTCCTCGACGTCGACGGTACGGTCGTGCGCGGCGACGAGCCGATCCCGGGCGCTCCCGCGGGGTACCGGCGGCTCCGCGGGGCCGGGATCGAGACGCTGTTCGTCTCGAACAACCCGACGAAGGCACCGCCCGCGTACGTCGACCGGCTCGGGGCGGCGGGGTACGATGTCGACGCCGACCGCGTCTTCACCGCGGGCAGCGTGACGACGCGGTACCTCGGGAGACACCACGCCGACGACGACCTGCTCTGTATCGCCGACCCGGGGCTCCTCGACCAGTTCGCGGCGGCGGGACTGTCGACGACCGACGACGTCGACGCCGCCGACGCGCTGGTCGCCTCGATCGACCGCGAGTTCGACTACGAGGATCTCTGTACCGCGCTGTGGGCCTTGGAGCGCGACATCCCCTTCATCGGCACCGACCCGGACGTGGTGATCCCGGCCCCCGAGCGCGACGTGCCGGGGTCGGGGGCCGTGATCAACGCGATCGCCGGGGTCGCCGAACGCGATCCAGACGCCGTCCTCGGCAAGCCGTCGGACACCGCGATCGAGATGGTCCGCGAGCGGCTCCCGTACCCGCCCGAGGAGTGTCTCGTCGTGGGGGACCGACTCGACACGGACATCGCGCTCGGCGAGCGCGCCGGGATGACGAGCGTCCTCGTCCGCTCCGGCGTCACCGACGCCGACGACCTCGCGGCCTCCGAAGTCTCACCGGACTACGTCCTCGACCACCTCGGCGAGATCGACCGCGTCATCGGGTGACGCTCGGCCCTGTGGGGCCCATCACCTCCACCGCGTGGAAAACAGTTATATACGAGCGAGTGTATCGCTCGCATATGAGAGTGGTTGACTCACACGAGGACCGGCCCGGGGACGACGAGGAGGATCCGGAGGAGTCCGTCCGCGTCTTGGAGGGACACGCGGTTCAGTTCAACGAGTATCGGTACTGACGGCGTCCTCCCGGCGGAATTCGTCTGCTGTTGTTGCGGTGATTCCCATCTGCGATCGACCGCCCGACGGCTGTCGGGACCGTTAAGTGGTCGTCGCGGGTAGCCGGAGGTGTGATACGGAGGGTCCGACGCGAGAGTGTCTTCGCCGCGGTGGCCGCCCTCGCGGCCCTCGCGCCGGCGCTCGGCGACGCCGCCGCGGTGCCCTTCCTCGCCGTCGCCGGGGCCGCCTTCTTCGGCGTCCGCGACGGCGAGTTGTTCGAGACGCTCGCCCTGCCGGGCGACCGCGAGGAAGAACGCCTCTACGGGTTCGTCTCCTTCGCGCTCGCCGGTGCGGGGCTCGCCCTGTTCGCGTCGCTCCCGCGCGCGCCCTTGCCGTACGAGGCGTTCGCGGCCGCGACGCTCGCGGTCGCCGCCGGCCGCTTTGGTCGGACCCTCGTCTCCCGCGAGACGACCGACGAGTTCACCCTCGTCGCCGGCTACGTCGCCGCCGGGACGGCCGCCGCCCTCGCCGGACAGGTCGCGGTCCGCCTCCAGATCGGGGCTCCGGTCGACGGCGCGACGCTCCCCCTCCTGACGTTCCTCGCGGCGGCGGCCGCGCTGACGGCCGCGCTCGTCCGCTCGCTGGTGTTCTCGCGGGACGCCCACATCACCAGCGTCCTCGTCGCGTTCGTGACGTGGGGCTTTCTCGCCCTGAAGCCGACCGTCGACGTGCCCCTCATCGTCGTCGGCCTCGCCGTGACCGGCGCGCTCGGCTACGTCTCCTTCGCCATCGGTACCGCCTCGGTGGCCGGGATGCTCACGGGCGTCGTCTCGGCGCTGCTCGCGGTCGTCCTCGGCGGCGTCGGCTGGTTCCTCACGCTCATGTCGTTTTACGCGATCGGCGGGCTGGCCTCGAAGTACCGGTTCGACGAGAAGGCGGACCGGGGGGTCGCACAGGAGAACGAGGGCGCGCGCGGCACCGGCAACGTGCTGGCGAACTCCGCGGTCGCGCTCGCGGCGGTCGTCGGCTACGCGGCCGCCCCGCACCTCGCGGTCCCGGCCGCCCCGCTCGGCTTCGCGTTCGCCGGCGCGACCGCGACCGCCATGGCCGACACCCTCTCGTCGGAGATCGGCGGTCTCTTCGACGGGCCGCGGCTGGTGACGACGCTCCGGCGCGTCGAGCCCGGCACCGACGGCGCGATCACCTGGCAGGGCGAGCTGGCGGGCCTCTCCGGCGCACTGCTCGTCGGCGCGCTCGCCGCCGGCGGAACCCCCCTCTTCGATCCGGTCGTCCCCGGCGGCGTCGCCGCCGGCGGAGCCGTCGTCGCCGCGGGCGTCGCCGGGATGACGGTCGACAGCCTCCTCGGGGCCCTGATCGAGGGCGACCGGGTCGGCAACCAGGCCGTGAACTTCCTCGCGACGCTCGCCGGCGGGACCGTCGCCGTCGCGCTCTGGGCGGTGGTGTGAGATGACGGGCGGCGATGTCCCCGGTTCAGGGCGGGAGGACGCCGACGAGCACGGCGACCCGGACCCCCGAGTCCGCCCCGGCCGCCCCGCCGACGCCGACCGGATCCGTGAGCTCCAGTCGCACCTCCGCCAGCCGAGTCCGGACCTCCTGGAGTACGGGCTCGCGGTGGGGGCCGCCCGCGTGAGCGTCGCGGACGGCCGCGTCGTCGGCTACCTGCTCCCGGTCGACGGGGCGAACCGGCGCGGGGTCCACGTCACGGAACTCGTCGTCGCGCCCGCGTTCAGGCGCGAGGGGCGGGGGCGCGCGCTGCTCCGCGCGGCGGTCGCCGACGCCGACGGCCCGGTGACGCTCCAGGCCCACCCCGACAACGACGGCGCGCTCGCGCTGTACGAGTCGCTCGGCTTCGAGGTCGTCGAGCGGCGGCCGGGCGCGTACGCCGACGGCGACGCGCTCGTCTTGCGGCGCGATCCGGACGAGTAGCGGTCCGGGAGGTCCGGTCCCGTTCACCCGACTGCGCGGCCGCCGCAGGCACAAGGACTATTCGAGCGCCACGCCTCCGGACAGCCATGAGTGACGCCGACGCGGAGACCGGGTCGATCGACGTCGACTTCGGCGAGGACGGGCTGGTGCCGGCGGTCGCACAGGACGCCGACTCCGGCGAGGTGCTAATGGTAGCCTACGTCTCGCTCGAGGCCCTGAAGCGCACCCGCGAGACCGGCGAGGCCCACTACTACTCCCGCTCCCGCGAGGAGCTGTGGCACAAGGGGGGCACCTCGGGACACACCCAGTCGGTCCGGGAGGTCAGGGTCGACTGCGACGCCGACACGCTGCTGTACCTCGTCGAGCAGGAGGGCGGTGCCTGCCACACCGGCCACCGCTCGTGTTTCCACCGGACGATAGACGGGGAGAACGTCGGGGAGCGCGTCTTCGACCCCGACGAGGTGTACTGACCGATGGCGGACGACCCCGTCGCCGAGGCGGGCGAGGCGGCCGCGCGACTCCGCGAGCGCTACGACGAACTCCGGCGGATCGAGTCGCGGATCGACGGGTACGGCCGCGACCGCGTCGAGGCCGCCGCGGACGCCTACCGCCGCGCCCACAGGATCCTCGACCGGTACGAGGAGGACGCGGTCGGCTCCGGCGACTTCGAGTCGTACGTCCGGTTTCGCGGCGAGTTCGGCGACGCGGTCGACGTCGACGAGGACCTGCCCGCGAGCGACGGCTTCGAGGCGGCCGACGGGGCGGTGGACAAGCGTCGGCTCTCCGAGTCCGACTTCGCGGCCGCCCGCGAGGCGCTGGAGCCGGCGGGGGAGTTCGTCGATCTCTTAGAGGCGTACGACGACGCGGTCGACGACTACCGGGCGGCCCGGAAGGCGGCCCGCGAGGCCCGCAAGCGCCTCGAATCGCGGCTCGACGAGCTCCGCGAGGTCGCCGAGATGGCCGACGCCGACCTCGACGCCGATCTCGACCGCCTCCGCGATCCGATCGAAGCGTACGACGAGTCGGTCCGGGAGGCGTTCCGGGAGTTCTTCAAGTCGGCGTCCGCCCGGGAGGTGTTCGAGTTCCTCGACCGCGCCGACGGGACGCCGTTCGTCGACGTCGACGTGCCGCCGACGGACCTCGCGGAGTACGTCGAGACGCACGCGGCCGGCGAGGAGCCGCCGGCGACCCTGTTGGAGTACGCCGATTACACGAACTCCAAGTTGGAGCACTACGTCGACGACCCGGGGGCGCTCCGCACCGCGGTCGCGGTCCACCGGACGTACCTCGAACGGCTCGACGGCGGGCCGCTGACGCTCGACTGGCCCCCGAAGCCGGGCGACGAACTCGCCTACGAGATCGACGAGCTGGTCCCGCTCGTCGGGCGGATCGCGGACGACGACACGGTCGCGACGCTGCGCTCGGTCCGCGAACTCGCGCGGAGCGACGGGTACGAGCGGCTCCGCCGCGCGGCCGAGGTGCGCGACGCGCTCGACGACCCGGATCTGTCCCTGATCGAGCGCGGCGAGGCGGCCGACCGAGTCGAGACGGCCGCGGAGACGCGCTCGCTCGTCGACGACGTGCTGGCGGAGACGGAGCGGGAGTGAGGCGGGCGAGACGCCGCCGGCCGGGCCGGACTGGCGTAGCCGCGCCGGCGCGGAGTGCGGATTTTTAAGCCCCGTCGCGGCCGAGCGGAGGTATGACCCGATTCGACGCCGCGACCGAGGACGAGCGGCTGAAGCTGTTCGCCGACGCCGCGGCCGCGCACCGCGCGCGCTCCGGCGACGTGATGACCGTCGACGTCGACCCCGACAGCGACGACACCGAGGGCGGCGAAGTGCCGCCGTGGATCCAGCTCGCGGGCACGGAGCTGATACTGGACTGTACCGACGACGAGCTCGAACGGCTGAAGGACCTGCTCTCGGAGTTCCCCGAGTTCCGGATCGACGAGCTGGTCAGTCCGGAGGAGGCCGAGGGAACCAACGCCGTCGTCACCGCGCGGTCGGACGCGAACCGCGTCGCGGGGTTCATCGAGCGCGCTTTCCGCGAGGTGTACGAGCTCGACGAGGCGTACAAGGCGTGGGTGACGGCGATCTGAGGCGGGGCTCGGTCGGTCCGTCGGACGCCGCGGTCCGTCGGGCGGACCGGGGCCGCCGTCGCCGGTCGGCGGTTACTTCGCGAAGTAGCTCGTGAAGAATCCCGAGAGGAACGAGCTGATCGCGACCGCGACGAGAAGGTCCGTCGTGTCGTGTTCCCCGTCGGAGGCCGTGAACCAGGTGACTGCGACGCCGATGCCGAGCGATATCACGCCGTTCGCGGTGTCTTCTTTGAGACCCATGCGCCACGTTGGCGTCGGAGCGACAAAACCGATGTGGCGGGCCCGACCGCGCCCGGGCCACGGGGCGCAGGGTTCGTCGCGGCTCAGTGGAACCCGCGGTCGACGTCGTCCTCGTCGATCAGGTCGTCGAGTTCCGACGTGAGCAGCTCCTCGGCGTCCTCGAAGGTGTCCGACAGCTCGTCGAGCTCGTCGGGCCGCCCGTCGAACTCGTACTCCATCGGGCCGAAGGCGGGCGACTCGACCGCCTCCATCACGTCCTCGAAGAGGTGGTCGGGGTCGGTCGGCGCTTCGGCGTGGACCCGCAGCGTCTCCGTGAGCCGCGTCGCCATCTCCTCGGCGTGGTCCTCGTCTTCGGGGGCCGACCGGACCGCGAACCGCCCGTCGCTCTCGGCGTCCGGGAGGAGCGGGTCGAGTTCGTCGTCGACCTTGCGGGCGACGCGCGTCCCGACGCCGCGGAGGTCGCGGGGGTTCTTCGCGTACGTCTTCAGATGGTAGAGACCGACGCTCGGGTGGCCGAAGTAGAGGTCCTCGCCGAGGTCGCCGCGGCGGGAGCCGGCGACGGCACGCCAGCCGTCGGGGTCGGTCGAGTCGCTCGCGACGTCCGCGAGGATGTCGTCCCAGTCTCGTACGCGCATGTCGGCCGTAGGTAGCGGCGGCGACCGCATGAGCGTGTCGGTGCCGGCGGACCGACCGATCGATCCGACGAGCGTCCGACCGCCTCAGTCGTCGGCCGCGCGGTGCTCCGCGAGGAACAGCGACGACGCCGTCAGGAGCACCCCGACGCTGAACGCGCCGTTCACTAGTCCGATAACGGGATACGTGCCGCCGTCGAGTACCCACACGACGCCGAGCGCGATGACGTGAACGATACCGACGAGGTACAGCGCCGGGTTCCAGAACCGGGTGAAAAAGAGGCCGACGCCGAACGCGAAGCTCCCGGCGACCGCGAGGAACTGGGGCATGCCGGTCAGCGCCCAGACGTAGTAGTTGATCCCGGCGACGCCGACCGAACACAGCAGACCAAACCAGTAGCGCGCGCCCCACGATCGCACCTCGTCGGCGCGGAACACCGACCCGGATCCGGCGTCTGTCATGCGTCACCCACTCGGGGTATCGACAAAACCGTTGCGTCGGGGTGAGTCGAGGCCGATCGCCGGTCGGAGGCCGGGGTCCGCCGCCAGCGACCCCGGCCACCGACAGCGTTTTTCGCGGCGGCCGCCGAGCGGGAGCGTGAACGTTCGGGGGCCGATCGTCTCCGTCGGGGAGGCGCGGACGGTGTCGACGTCGTACGGCGAGCGCGACCTCCGCGAGGTGCGGGTCCGGCCCGACCGCGGCGCGGGCGACCCGGTCGACGTGACGCTGTGGGGGAAGTGGACAGAGACGGCCGAACACGCCGAGACAGGGATGGAACTGCTCGTCACGGAAGCCGAGGAGGACGAGTACCGCGGCGAGGTCGGGTACGCGACGACCGACGGATCGTGGGTCGTCCTCGAACCCGACTTCCTCGTCGACGTGACCGGGATCCGGTCGTGGGTACAGTGCCCGCGGATGTACTACCTGAACAAGCTCTCCGGGATCCCGCTCAACTACCCCGTCGTCAAGGGAACCATCGTCCACGAGGTGTTCGGCGACCTGCTGCGCGGGATGGAACTGGAGGCGTCCGTCACCGACCGCGTCGACGAGGCCGGGCTGGAGCTCGGACTGTTAGGCTACGAGCGCGAGGAGGTCGAAGACGAGGTGCGCCGAAACGCCGCCGCCGTCGAGGGGTGGCTCGCGCAGGGGACGCTCTCCGACGAGGACACGTGGCGCTCGGAGTTCACCCTCATCTCGCCCACGTTCGGCCTGAAGGGGCGGGCGGACGCGCTCCGCCGCGGTACCCCCGTCGAACTGAAGACGGGCAAGAACACCAAACGGGAGCCGCGGTTCCACGACAAGGTCCAGGCCGCCTGCTACGCCCTAATGTTAGACGAGCGCGGCGTCGACCCGGACATCGGTACGCTGCTGTACACCAAAAACACCGCCTTAGACCGCAACGAGGAGTCGGGCGACCTCGCGCCGGCCAAGGAGTTCACCGTCGGCCGCGGCTTCCTGGAGTTCGTCGTCCGCGAGCGCAACGCCCTCGCCGCGATGGAGTGGCGCGCGCTCAACGACCCCGGCGAGCGCCCGACCGTGCCGACGGGGTACGAGGCGGACGCGACGTGTAGCTACTGCTTCGAACAGGACGCCTGTATGGTCGTCTCCGGCCGCCTCGATCAGGAGTCGAAGGCGGGCCAGATCGGGACGCCGGTCCCGGACGCGGAGCGCGACTACTTCGACCGATTCTACACCGCGATCGAGGAGGAACGCCGCGAGAGCCACGCCGAGTACCGGAAGCTGTGGGAGCAGACGCCCGAGGAGCGCGCAGCGGACGACCGCGCGCTGATCGACCTAGAGCCGGCGGGGCAGACGGAGATCGACGACGCCCGTTGGGAGCTTCGCGCCCGGAAGCCGGGCGACGCCGTCTCGAAGCTCCGCGAGGGCGACGTGGCGCTCGCCAGCGACGGCGACCCCGTCTCGGGCCACGCCGAACTCGGCCGGATCGTCGAACTCGGGGGCGACGAGGTCGTCGTCGAGGCGGACGAGCCGGTCGAACTGCGCCGCCTCGACGTCTACCCCTCCGAGATATCGGTCGACCGCTCGCTCACCGCGCTCCACGACGCGGTCCTGAAGGGCGACCCCGACCGCAAGGACGTGCTGTTCGGCCGGCGCGAGCCGGCGTTCCGCGATCCGGCCGACCGGCCGGCGGGGAGTCCGGGGAGCGGCAATCCGGACGCGCCGGACGCCTACATCGACAACAACGTCGCCCAGAACGAGGCGGTCGAACTCGCGGTCGACGCCGAGGACTGCGCGCTGATCCACGGGCCGCCGGGGACCGGGAAGACGTACACCATCGCCCGGACGATCCGCGCGCTCGTCGCGGAGGGGAACCGGGTGCTGCTGTCGGCGTTCACGAACCGCGCGGTCGACAACGCCCTCGAAGCCCTCCGCGATCAGGGGTTCGACGACGTACTCAGGGTCGGCACCGAGACCGGCGTCCGCGACGACATGCGCGACGTGCGGCTCGTCCAGCGCGGCGACCCGAACGCGAAGGCCGCCGAACTGCGGGACGCGCCGGTCGTGGCCGCCACCACCGCGGCCTGCGGCTCCCGGGTCATGCGCGAGTGCGAGTTCGACGTGGCGCTCGTCGACGAGGCCTCACAGCTCACGGAGCCGGGGACCCACGCCGCGATCAATCTCGCGGACCGGTTCGTGCTCGTCGGCGACCACGAGCAGCTCCCGCCCGTCGTCCGCGCGGAAAACGACCTCCGCACCTCCCTGTTCCAACGGCTCATTGAGGAGTACCCGGACGCGAGCGTGATGCTCGACCGCCAGTACCGGATGAGCCAGCGGATCCAGGCGTTCGCCTCCGCGGAGTTCTACGACGGCGCGCTCCGCCCCGCCACCCCCGAGGTGGCCGGGCAGACGCTCGCGGATCTGGGCGTCAACCCCGCCGCGCTCGCGCCGGATCTGACCGGCGGCGTGGGGTTCGTCGACCCCGACGGCGAGCGCGACGGTAACCGGAACGTCCGCGAGGCCGAGCGGGTCGCCGCGATCGTCGACGCCTACGTCGCCGCGGGCGTCGATCCCGACGACATCGGCGTCATCGCGCCCTTCCGCGCGCAGGTCGCGGAGATCGGTCGCCGGACGTCGGTGACGGTCGACACCGTCGACCGCTTCCAGGGCTCCTCGAAGGAGGTGATCGTCGTCTCGCTGGTGGCGACCGGCGACCTCGACGGCCCCATCTTCGAGGACCACCGCCGCGTGAACGTGGCGCTCACGCGGGCGAAAAAGCAGTTGACGGTCGTCGGCGACGCCGACGCGCTCGGCTCCGACCCCTTCTACGCGCGGCTGCTGGAGTGGGCTCGGCGGTGACCCGGCGGTGACGCGACGGTGAGGCGGAGCCGAGGCGTTCAGTTCTCGTCCGCGTCGGACGCCGGCTCGGTCACGATCCCCGGTTCCTTGCTCGCGATCACGACGATCCGGTCGGTGAGATCCTCGACCGCGTTGGCGAGTTCGTCAAGCAGGATCGCGAGCTCGCGGTAGACGAGGGGCTGGTCGACCGTCTCGTCGGCGAACGCGGTCTCGATCGCGTCGTTACGGAGGTCGTCGCACTCGCTTTCCAGCTCGCGGATCGCCTCGATCCCCTCGGTCAGCGTCTCCGTGGCGTCGGCGCGCGCCAACCCCCTGACGAACCCCTCGACCACGTCGCCGAGGACCGCGACCATCTCGGCGATCCGGTCGGCCATCTCGCGCATGTCGTCGAAGGAGTCGACGCCCGCGTCGGGGCGCATCATCGCCACCTCCTCCGCGATCCGTTCGGTGTGGTTCGCGACCACGTCCAACTCGTTGTAGAAGTCGAGCAGGGCGGACTCGTTGAAGTTGATCCGGGTGTTTAAGAGTCCGATGTCGTCCGGGCCCGCGTCCGTGATGAGCGTCCTGAGCTCGCGGACGAGGTCGTCGCACTCGCTCTCGACGGCGGCTATCTCGTCGACCGTGTCGCGGTACGGCCCGTCCGTCGCGTACTCGTCGAGGACCCGCGGCAGGAGGACGACGCAGTCGTCGATCCGGTCGAGGTACGTCGCGGTCTGCGCCTCCAGCCGCTCCCCGAAATCGGCCTCGGTGGACATGCCTCGATCCACGCGCGTCGCCGGTAAAGAGGTTCCCTCGCGTCCGATCGATGGTGAGGGTCGGGGGCGCTCTCCGGTGACCTCCGGCGATCCCTAACGATCTCCGCGGACCCCCGGCGACTTCCGACGATCCCCAGCGAGCCCCGACGACGCTACAGGCCGTCGACCGCGTCGAGCGCGGTCTCGATATCGGGGGCGTCGAACCAGTCGCGGTCGGTGTACGCGTTCGTGCCGGCCGCGTACAGGTCGGAAACCGCGTCGACGACCGCCGAGGGGAGGGGAACGGGGTCCGGCTCGCAGAGCTCGCGCCAGTCGTCGGTGTCGCGGTCGGCGACCGCCGCCTTCGCCTCCTTCACGGCCGCGACCCAGTCGGGGTCGTTCGCCTTGTACCACTGGCGGACGACCTCCTTCGAGATCCCCCGGCCGCCGTAGGAGAACCGGTTCTCGTCGAAGGTGCCGACCACGTCGGCGACCCGGAGCTCGCCGTCGGCGTAGAGACACTCGATCTTCCCGTCCTCGTGGACGAACCCGGCCGCCTCGGCGCGCTCGGTGACGACGCGGTTCACGTCGCGCGCGAGGGATTCGAGCGCATCGACGTCGGCCGCGCCCGCTATCTCGTCCGCCTCCGCCCGGGTGAGGTAGCGGTCCTGCTGTTCGTACTTCGTCGAGAACTCCACGACCGGCTCGGGGAGGTCGACCGGCCCGTCCGGCCACTCGCCGGGGTCGACGCCGAGGTCGTCGAGACCGAACTCGGCGGGGGTCGCGCGACGCCGCAGGCTGGACCCGACCGGGACCCGGTTGCGGAAGACGACCTCCAGCGGGACGAGGTAGTTGTCGCCGCCCGCGGCGTGGAAGGCGTCGTAGTCGTAGCCCGCGTGGGGACCCTCGTACGGCAGGTCGGGGACCTGCGTCAGGTCGAGGGCCATCTCGGTCGGCGGGGCGGTCGCCTCGCCGAGGGGGACGGCCGTCGGCGCGTCGCCATCACCGTCGCCGCCGTCGGCGGTCTCCACCGGGTCGGTGACGCCCCGGTAATGGGTCGGGACCCCCTCGCGTTCCAGCAGTTCGAAGTTGAACGCGCCCATCGCACAGAGGCTCGCCCCCTTGTTCGGGATCGCGTCGGGCATCTGCCCCCAGTCGAACACGGAGTAGGCGTCCGTGAAGACGAACCGCCCCCGACCGAGTCCGTCGGCGGTCGCCGGCTCGTCGACGCGGAACTCCTTGACGCTCGTCATGGCTCACACCGCGACCGCCTCCCACATGAAACTTCCAGTTACGTGGTCACCTTGGGATACTCATATCCAATTCGATCCATAGACGCGGATCGAAATGGGTGCGGCGGCGGTCGTCGACCGCGCGGTCGCATCGAAAGCGACACCCCGATCGGTCTCCCATCGGGTGGCATGAATGACGCGCGCGAGGTCGTCGTCCTCCGCTACGGCCACCGGCCGGGACGCGACGACCGCATGACGACGCACGTGGGACTCACGGCGCGGGCGCTCGGCGCGGACCGGGTGATCTTCCCCGACAACGCCGGCCAATCGGCGGAGACCGTCCGCGACATCACCGACCGGTTCGGCGGCCCGTTCGCCGTGGAACTGCGCGACGACCAGAAGGCGATCGTCAGGGAGTTCGACGGGGTCATCGTCCACCTCACGATGTACGGCGAGCGCGTTCAGGACGTGGAAGGGGAGATCCGCGAGGCGACCGGTCTCGCGGACGACGGCGAAGTGGGGAGCGCCGCGACCGCTGGCGGATCGCCGCCCTCGCCCCGCGACGTCCTCGTCGTCGTCGGCGGCGAGAAGGTGCCGTGGGCGCTGTACGAGCGCGCCGACTTCAACGTGGGCGTGACGAACCAGCCGCACTCCGAGGTCGCCGGGCTGGCAGTGTTCCTCGACCGGCTGTTCGACGGGACCGAACTGGACCGCGAGTGGGCGGACGCCGACCGTCGGGTCGTCCCCGAGGCGACCGGGAAGACCGTGGTCGACGCCGAGGAGGCGGCCGGCAGCGACGATTCCGGATCCGAAGACCGCGACTGACCCGACGGCTCGCCTTAGTGACCGGGATTCGGTCCTCCGTCCGCGGTTCGGTCCTCAGTCCGGGTCTCGGTCCACCGCCTCCGGCGCACCGCTCAGGATACCGCTGAGCTGCGACATCGGCTCGCCGACCTCGATCCCTCGGTCGGTGATCCGAAACTCGCGGATCGTCCGCTCGAAGTCGCTCGTCCGCTTTTTCAACACGCCGATCGCCTTCCGGAGCTCGCCTTCCACCTCGATGTGCCGCAGGAAGATGATGTTGTCCGCGAGGTAGCTCATGTTCTCCATCGTCGCCTGGAACTCCCCCGTGATGTTGCGCGTCTCGTCGACGAAGATCGTCGTCACCCCCATGTTCTTGAGGTACCGGCCGAGCGCGTGTATCTGCTGGAGCATCGTCCCGTCGGTCCCGCGGAGCGTCAGCCGGTAGCCGGCGATGCCGTCGACCATCACGATCTTCGCGTCCCTCGCTTCGACCTCCTCGCGGACCATCCGCGCGAACTCCTGTGGCGACCGCTCTAACGCCTCCACCTCGGTCACCTGGAGGGTCCCCTGTTCGATCATCTCGTCGACGGGGACGCCGATCGCCCGCGATCGGGAGAGGAACGTCTCCTCGCTCTCCTCGAACAGGTAGATGACGGAGCGCTCGCCGCGCTTGGCCGCCTCCCGCATGAACTGCGTGGAGAGGGTGGTCTTGCCCGCGCCCGTCGGTCCGCTCACGATGCTGACGGTCCCCCGCTCGATCCCGCCGTTGAGCAGCGCGTCGACCTCGTCGACGCCCGAGGAGATCTGCTCGAAGTCGAACTCGACCGCGTGTTCGCCGGGCTGTAAGGCGGGATAGACCTCGACGCCCGCGTCGGTGACCCGGTAGGCGTGTTCCCCTCCCTGCGTCGACGACCCGCGGAACTTCGGGACGGCAATCGTCTTGCCGTACCCCGCCGTGTCCAGTCGGATCGTGCCGTCGGTGACAAACTCGAGGTCGTCCGTCGGCAGCGACTCGGTGTCCTGAACCGTGAACAGCACCGTCGCGTCACGGTCTTTCAGGAAGCGCATGAAGCCGACGACCTGCTTGCGGAACTGGTAGTCGTCGGACATGAGAAACCGGAGCTGCGTCAGCGGGTCGACGACGACCCTGTCCGGGTCGACCGCGGTCACGCCCTCGACGATCCGCTCCGTGATCGGCTCGCGTTCGACCTCCTCGGGGGCGAACACCTCGTACGACTGGTCTTCCGTGAACACGTCCGCGCCGGGACTCAGATCGAGGAACTCGATCGCGTCGGTGTCGAATCCCAGCGCCTCGGCGTTCGCCTTCAGGTCGCTCAGGTCCTCTTCGAGGTTGATGAACAGGACCGTCTCGCCGCGCTCGACCCCGGCGGCGAGGAAGTGGAGGCTGAGGATCGTCTTCCCGCTCCCCGCCTGCCCGCGGATCATGTAGCTTCGCTCTCGAATGAGTCCCCCGGACAGGATCTCGTCGAGCCCAGGGATACCGGTCGAGAGTCGGTCGGATAGCGACGGTGCCATGTTTTCTCTGTGCGCGACGACCGACATAAGCGTGGGTGACGGTCACCCCGCGTCGAGAGTGCCGGTCGCGGACCCGAATTTTCCGTACCTCTTAGTGGATGTGGGTCGTCGTTCGAAGGGAGATGGGGCCGAACTCGGGAGAGCGCGTCGGAGCGTCCGGGCCCGCAACGTCGCCCGAGCCCGACGACGACGCCCGCGTGCTGCTGTTCGTCGAACGGCGGCGCGACCGCGAACTGCTCGTCGACGCCCTCGGCGACCGGTACGCGGTCGACGCCGCCAGCGAGGCGGCGGCGCTCGACGAGCGGTTCGACTGCTGTGTCCTCGACGAGGCCGGGTTCGACCGCGTCCGCGAGCGCATCGAGCCGCGGCGGGAACGCGCCGATCCGGCGTTCCTCCCGTTTGCGCTGCTGGCGAGCGGAGACACCGGATCGGCGGCGAAAGAGCGCGCGTGGGACCGCGTCGACGACGTGATCGAGCTGCCGACGAGCCGCCGGGGGCTCGTCTCGCGGATCGAGAACCTGATAGAGCGCCGGTCGACCTCGGTCCAACTTTCCGAGACCGTCGACGAGCTGCGGCTCAAGGAGCGGGCGATGGACGAGTCGCCGGTCGGTATCACCCTCGCGGCGGCGACCGAAGGGGACGACAACCCGCTCGTCTACCTCAACGGCGGGTTCGAGGAGATGACCGGCTACGGCGAGGAGAAGCTCGGCGAGGACTGTCGGTTCCTCCAAGGGGAGGACACGACCGCGGAGCCGCGGGCGGCGATCCGCGAGGCGATAGCCGAGAAGCGCCCCGTCGCCGTCGACATCCTCAACTACCGGGCGAACGGGCAGAAGTTCTGGAACCGGGTGACGATATCGCCGATCCGTGACGACGAGGGGACCGTCACCCACTTCGTCGGCTTCCAGACCGACATCACCGACCGAAAGATCCGTGAGCGCCGCTTGGAGGTGATGACGCGGGTGCTCAAACACAACCTGCGGAACAAAATGAACCTGATCGAGGGGTACGCCGACCTCCTGCGCGGCGAGATCGACGACGAGTCGGCACGCGAGTCGCTCGCGGTGATCTCCGAGACCGCAGAGGATCTGATGGGTATCGCGTCGGCCGTGCGGAAGGTCAACGAGACGCTCGACGAGAGCGAGTCAGACGTCCCGATCGACCTCGCCGAGCAGCTGGTCGAGCTGCGGGACCGGACGCAGCGCCGCTACCCGGACGCGACGGTGACGCTGTCGCTGCCCGACGGCGACCCGATCCACGTGACGGTCGTCGGGCTGACGGTCGCGGTCGAGGAGGCGATCGAGAACGCGGTGAAACACAACGACGCGGCGAGCCCTTCCGTCCACGTGCGGGTCGAGCGCCGCTCGGACGGGTGGGTCGTCGTCGAGATCGCGGACGACGGCCCGGGGATCCCGGACCACGAGATGCAGGTGCTGGAGGTGGGCGAGACGTCGCTGACCCACGCCGACCGGCTCGGGATCTGGCTGATGTACTGGGTCGTGGGGAAGGCGGGCGGCGAGTTCGACGTCGAGACCGGCGGGGACGGGACGACCGTTCGGATGGAAGTTCCGGCGCACCCCTGATCCGGGGGCGGCTGCCACGCGGGAACCGAGACGATCGGGAGCTACAGCGCCCGCTTCGACTGAACCCTACAGCACCCGCTTCGACCGGAGCCGCGCGAGCCGGGTGCGCGCCTCCTGACGGCTCGTTCCCCGCACGCGACCCGTCTCGGCGTCGGCCATCGAGACGAGCGAGAGGCGGTCCAAAAGCGGGGGCCAGTCGCCCGCGCCCGCGGCGTCGCTGGCGAACGCGACCGCGTTCCCGAGCCCCTCGCGCTCCTCGGTCCCGGCCCGGGCGACGAGCGCGTCCGCGGCGCTGCGCCCGCCGGCGACGGAGAGCCGGTCGCCGACCGTCGCGGGGAGCCACGCCGGAAGGAGCGCCAGCCAGAGCAGGGCCCCGGCGGCCACGTAGGCCCACGACGGGACGCGCTCGCGGTCCGGCTCGTACCCGTGGATCCGGTTGACGCGCCGGTCGGCGGCGGTGCGGTCGCCGCGGCGGCCCACGAGCAGCGTCGCGAGCAGGGCCGCGGTCTCGACGGCGGCCAGCGCCGGGAGCGTCGCGGTCGTGAGCAGCGCCTGCCGGGTCCGGAGCCTGATCAGGGCGTGACGCAGCGCGGCGTCGCGGTCGGCCTCGGGAAGCCCGAGCAGCCGCGTCGAGACCACCAGCCGGGAGCCGCGGTAGCCGTCCGCGACGGCGACGTTCGCGGCGTCGGCGCGGACCGCGGTCACCTCGGGGGCGTCGACGCCGACGTCGGCCGCGAGCCGCTCGACGCGGTCGGCGACGAACTCGGCGCGGCGGTCGTCGAGGTCGGCGTCGGGGAGCCGCGCGATCCGTCGGTCGACGAGGACCGGTCCGAGGAGCGCGGCGGCGACGGGCCCGACGACGGCGGCCGCGAGCAGCCCGCCGGGCGCGCCGACCGGGAAGACTCCGAGTCCGCCCGGGCCGAGCAGCGCGGCGAGCGGAACGAGCGGCACCCCCGCCAACACGACCGGGACCGCGAGGAGCGCGACGGCACCGAGCACACGACGCCCGCCGCCGTCGACCGAGTCGGTCATACCAGCGAGTGTGAGCCACGGCGCGTAAAGCTCTGCCGGACCCAGCGGTCGATCGCCGGCGGTCCGGGACGGCGATCTTTTCCGGGGACAGATCGATCGTGACCGCGCCTTTCGGAGCTTTTAACCGGGTTCCGCCACCAGATTCCTGTAATGGCTTTTGAGGATCTACTGAACGACCCCGTCATCCAGAAGTACCTCCACGAGCTGGTGGGGCCGACGGGGATGCCGGTCGCGGCCGCGCCGCCCGACGGTGAGGTCACCGACGAGGAGCTGGCCGAGGAGCTGGGATTAGAGCTCAACGACGTGCGGCGCGCGCTGTTCATCCTGTACGAGAACGACCTGGCGACGTACCGCCGCGTCCGCGACGAGGACTCCGGGTGGCTCACGTACCTGTGGACGTTCCACTACGACAACATCCCGGAGAACCTCCAAGAGGAGATGTACCGGCTGCTCGACGCCTTAGAGGAGCGCGAGGAGTACGAGCGCACCCACGAGTTCTACCTCTGTGAGGTGTGTTCCATCCGCTTCGAGTTCGGCGAGGCGATGGACTTCGGCTTCGAGTGCCCCGAGTGCGGCTCGCCGCTCGACGCGATGGACAACGACCGGCTCCGCGATGCGATGGACGAGCGGATCGGGAAGCTCCGCGACGAGCTCAACGTGGACGTGACCGGCTGATGGTCGTCCTCGCAACCAAGTGCTACGTCGAGGGCGACGCCCGCGACCGCGCGCTCGACGGCATGAACTCGCTCGTCGCCAACGACGTCGGCGAGCTCGACGTCGACTGGCAGGTCGGCGTCCGCGACGACGGCTTCGTTCAGGTGGACGTGACCGGTGAGGACGCGCCGGTCGCGCGTAACGTCCTCGCGGAGACGTGGGGCGAGATCGTCGCCCACGACGGGGGACTGGAGTCGGGCGAGACGTACGTCGGCACCCTCGAATCGTGGGACGACGACGGGTTCACTCTCGACGCCGGCACGGAGGTCTTCGTCGCAGCCGACGAACTCGGCCTCGGCGTCGGCTCGCCGCAGCAGGTCGTCGAGCGGTTCGGGCTCGTCCAGCACCTCCCGATGCGGTTCGTCTACGGCGACCCCGGCGACCCGGACGCGGAGCCGTCCCGGCTCGCCGACCCCGAGCGCGACCGCCTGTACGACTGGCAGCGCGGCGACGGGCGGGTGAACGTCAACTCCGCGACCCGCGGCGAGACGCGGGCGACGGTGAACCGCGCGGGCCACGCCCAGGACATCGTCACCGTCGAGCGGCTGGGCCTGTTGGAACAGAGCATCGTCTGCGCGGAGGGGACCGACCCGCCGGGGCTGCTCGCGGCGATCGGCTCGTACCTCCCGGCCGAGATGCGCTGTGTCGTCTGAGGTGAGCTGAACACGTGAACCGACGCTTCGCGCTCGCGATCGCGGCGGTCACCCTCCTCGCGGTCAGCGCCGGCTGTCTCGGCTACGCGACGGGCGGCGGCGAGGTGACGAACGAGACGCTCGACGCCGAGCCGCCCCGCGAGTACGACTTCGACACGGACCGGGACGCCGCGTTCACCCTCTCGACCGACTCGACGTACACCGCCGTGTACGCGGTCGGCGACCGCGAGGAGCTGCGGCTGTTCCGGCAGACCCCGTACTCCGGCGACGAGCCGATGCCGTTCGAGGCGCTGCGGTATCAGTACCCCGACGGCGAGGTGGTAAACGGGAGCGAGTTCCGCGCTCGCGGCGGCGAGGTCGAGCGGACGACCGACGAGACGTGGATCCGCTTCGCCGACGACATGGCGGGCGGCAGGCTCGCGTTCTCCGGCGAGGGATCGCCGCGCCGGTTCACCATGCGCGCCTACGTCGAGGGGTCGTACGCCGTGACGCTCCCGCCGGGCTTCAGCACGGACGCTCCGATCGTCGGCCACGTGTCGCCGCGCGACCACGCGGTCGAGACGGTCGGCGACCGCGACCGGATCGTCTGGGACGAGGTGACGGGCGGGTCGGTCGTCGTCCAGTCGTACCGCGAGGGCGACCTACTGGTGTTCGGTGTCATCCTCGTCATCGCGGTGATCGCCGCGATCGCGGGGGTGCTCTACTTCCGGCGGCAGCTGGAGGCGCTCCGGGAGCAGCGACGCGACCTCGGACTGGGCGTCAACGAGGGCGACGAGGGCGACGAGGACGACGGCTGGCTCTGACGGACCCGGCCGCACCGGAGCCGACCCGCACGCCCGCGCCGCGGTCCTTTTCTACCGCGCGCCGCTTGAGACGGTATGAACGCCGCCGTCGTCACCGTCGGGGACGAGCTCCTCGTCGGCGACACCGAGAACACGAACGCGACCTGGCTCTGCGACCGCCTCGACGCCCGGGGCGTCAGCGTCCGACGCGTGACGGTCGTCCCGGACGAGGTCGCCGAGATCGCGAGAGTAGTCAACGAGTACCACGCAGAGTACGACGCCGTGGTCGTCACCGGCGGGCTCGGACCGACGCACGACGACGTGACGATGGAAGCGGTCGCGGCCGCGTTCGGGCGCGGCGTCGAGGAGAACGAGGAGGCGGCGGCGTGGCTCGCCGAACGGGGGTACAGCGGCGGCGACCTCGCGGCGGAGACGACCCACCTCCCCGTCGACTGCCGACCGCTCCCGAACGAGGCCGGGGTGGCTCCCGGTGCCGTCGTCGAGTCCGTCTACGTCCTCCCGGGCGTCCCGAGCGAGATGAAGGCGATGTTCGAGTCGGTCGAAGGCGAGTTTTCCGGGACGCGGACGCACGTCGCCACCGTCGACGTCGACGAACCCGAGAGCGAGCTGCTCGACCGGGTCGCGGAACTGCGCGAGCGGTTCGACGTGCGCGTCGGCTCGTATCCCGGGGCGGTCGTGACCGTGAAGATCACGGGCGAGAGCGAGGCGGAGGTCGAGCGCGCGGCCGCGTGGGTCCGCGACCACGCGGACGCGGTGGAGGGGGAGTCGGCGGCGGAATAAGCGGAGCCAGTCGACAATAGAACGGGCTGAGCGCTCGTGGGAGACGGGGGGTTACGATAGAGAAGAGCGCGGTTGCGGCGGAGAAAAGCGCGGTTTAGCGGTACAGGTACGCGACCCACACGACGACGAGGGCGAGGCTCGCGAGCAGGACCGCGGCCGCGGTCCCGGCGATCGGCAGCGGCTCCGTCACGGCGGCTTCGAGGATCATGGGCCGAGATTGTTCTGGCGGTGTCTTAAGCATTGATTTTCGGGCGGGGCGAACGCTGGCGGACGGGCGACTGGCGGCGCGCGACCGCGGTTCGGTCCCGCGGGCAGGAGGGGGTGAGATCGCGACGCCGCGTCCCGCCGGTCCGAAACGGAACTGGGCGGCATGGGCGTGTGGCAGCTCCCACGGAAGGGATCCAGTCCCGGTGAGACGAGCAGTTCGCACGCCGATGGCGGGCTCACTCCATCGGCGTTTCGTCCGAGGGGCGGGCACCGGTTGGTTCCCGTGTCCGGGTGTTGGGGGGTTTTATCAGTTGATCCGGCGGGCCGTCGACGCGCGACGCCGCCCCGCTCCGGTCCGACGCGTCTCGCTTAAGGGGCCGGCGCGGTGACCCTCTGGCATGCACGTGGGGATCGCGGTGAACCCGGTCGCCGGGATGGGCGGCCGCGTCGGGCTGAAGGGGACCGACGGGAAGGTGGCCGAGGCGGTGGAGCGCGGCGCGGAGCCGCGGGCCCCGAACCGGGCGAAACGGACGCTCGACCGACTGGCCGCCGTCGCCCCCGAGACGCGCGTCTCCGTCGCCGCCGATCCGATGGGCGAGTCGATCGCCCGCGAGGCCGGCTTCGAACCGGTCCGCGTCGTCGACCCGTTCGACGGCGCGACGCCGGAACCGACGGAGACGACCGCGGCCCACACGGCTGCGGTCGTGCGCGCGTTCGCCGGGATCGACGGCACTGGGGACGGTACGGCGGAGAGCGACCCCGTCGACCTCGTCCTGTTCGTCGGGGGCGACGGGACCGCCGCGGACGTCGCGGGGGCGCTGGAAGGGACCGACGTGCCGATGCTCGGCGTCCCCGCGGGCGTGAAGGTGTACTCGTCGGTGTTCGCGGTGTCGCCGGAGGACGCCGCCGAGGTCGCGGCGTCGTTCTCCCGGACCGAGCGCCGCGAGGTGATGGACATCGACGAGGACGCCTACCGCGAGGGGGAGGTTCACCCGGAGCTGCGGGGGGTCGCGCACGTCCCCGTCGCGGACGACCTCCAGTCGTCGAAACAGACCGCGAGCGGGACCGTCGAGTCGCTGGCGGAGGGCGTCGCCGCCGACGTCCGCGAGCGCGACGGCGAGGGCGTCACCTTCGTCCTCGGCCCGGGATCGACCGTCGGGGCGATCAAGGACGAACTCGGCTTCGAGCCGTCGCCGATCGGCGTCGACGTGTGGCGCGACAGCGAGGTGATCGCCCGCGACGCGACGGAGGCCGAGATACTCGACGCGCTCGGCGAGGAGAACGTCATCGTCGTCTCGCCCATCGGCGGGCAGGGGTTCGTCTTCGGCCGCGGCAACCCCCAGATCTCGCCGGCAGTGATCCGACGTTGTGAGCTCCGGATCGTCGCCTCCCGGGCGAAGCTCGACGACGTGCGCGCGCTCCGCGTCGACACCGACGACCCCGAACTCGACGCCGACCTCGCGGGGTGGGTCCGGGTCCGGGTCGGGAAGTTCGAGACGCGGATGATGAAGATCGTCTGAGGGACCGCCTCCCGACCGCCGCCCGCCGTCGCGGTCGCCTCCCCCGAGACGGACAGCCCTTTGTCGCTCGCCGCGCCGCGAGGCGTATGGGACGAGAGAAGGAGCGCATGCTCGCCGGCGAGGCGTACGACCCGACGGACCCGGAGCTCGCCGCCGACCGCCGACGGGCGAGCGACCGCTGCCGCCGGTACAACGCCACCGCCGCGACCGAGGTCGACCGGCGCGAGCGGCTCCTCTCGGAGCTGTTCGGCGAGGTCCGCGGCGACGCGGTCGTCGAGCCGCCGTTCCGCTGCGACTACGGGTACAACGTCGGCGTCGGCGACGGGTTCTTCGCGAACTACGGCTGCGTGTTCCTGGACGCCGCGCCGATCGCGTTCGGAGAGAACTGCCTGCTCGGCCCGGGCGTCCACGTCTACACGCCGACGCACCCGATCGACCCCGACGAGCGAGCGACGGGCGAGGAGTTCGGCGAGCCGGTGACGGTCGGCGACGACGTCTGGGTCGGCGGGCGAGCGGTGATCACGCCCGGCGTCGAGGTCGGCGACGGGGCGGTCGTCGCGGCCGGAGCGGTCGTCGTCGACGACGTGCCGGCGCGCACGGTGGTCAGCGGGAATCCGGCGGAGGAGATACGGCGGGTCGGCGGGGCGGAGACGGACTCGTCGGGGACGACCGACTGATCAGGCCGCGTCCAGCGCGTCGGCCACGACGGGCGCGACGCTGACGACGCTACAGCCGCGCTCGACGGTGTCGGTGCCGACGATCCGGTCGACACCGGCGGCGCGGAGCTTCGTCACCGCGTTGGCCGCGAGGACCGGGTGGACGCAGGCGGTGAGGACCCGCGCGGCACCGCGGTCGGTGAGGACGGCGACCGACTCGCTCATCGTCGACCCGGTCGCAATGATGTCGTCAACGACGACCACGTCGCGGTCGGCGACGGCGGCGTCGGAGGGGGACACCTCGATCTCGCCCGTCTCGCGGTCGCGGTGCTTCTCAAAGTAGTCCGTCACGCCGGCCCCGTAGGCGTCGCGGACGGTGGCGGCCACGTCGACGGCCCCCTCGTCGGGCGCGAGGAAGAGCGGGTCGGCGAGGTCGGTCGGGAGCGGACCGGCGAGGACGCCCGCGGCGTCGACCGTCTCGACGGGAACGTCGAAGAAGTCGGCGACGGTCGCCTCGTGGGGGTTGACGAGGCGGACGCGGTCGGTGCCGGTCGAGATGGCCTTCGCCATCGCGCGGGCAGAGACCGGTTCGCCGTCGCCGAACGACGCGTCCTGTCGCGCGTAGCCCATGTAGGGGATCACGGTCGTCACGTCGGCCGCGCCCGCCTCGCGGACGGCGTCCTGTAGCTGGAGCAGTTCGACCCACGCCTCGTCGGAGTCGGTAGCGGCGACGATCACGGCCTCGTCGCCGTCGAAGTCGGGCACCGCGGCGAGCCCCTCCCCGTCCGGGAACCGGTCGTAGGTGGGCGTCGCGAGCGCCCGGCCCGTCTCCTCGGCGAGCGCGGCCGCGAGCAGCTGCGAGCTGGACCCGGGTACGATCATGGGCGTGGGTTTTCCGGACTCCGGTAAACCAGTTTCCTTACCGCTCGGGCGCGTCACGCTCTCCGCGGCGGCGCGACCGCGCGCCACGCGAGCGCGGCCCACACCGGCACCACAGGGGCGGATATTTACGCCCGCGGCGGGTACGGCGGCGTAATGAGCGATATCGAGTCCGGAGACCGCGTCGGTCTCCCCTGTCCCTCGTGTTCCCCCTCTGAGCCGACCGTTCACGAGGTCCTGCGACCCGGCGGGCAGGCCACCGTTCGCTGTACCGAGTGCGACCACACGCACAAGACCGAAATCCCCGAAGCGGAGACCGTCTCCGTGACGATCGTCGTCTCGCAGGACGGCGACTCGTTCACGACGCGGATGGACGTCCCAGCCGACGGCGACGTCGCCGCGGGCGAGGAGTTCGTCGTCGACACCGACGACGCGCTGATGCAGGTGCGGATCACGGACATCGAACTCGGTCCCGAGGAGCGCGTGGAGGAGGCGGATATCACCGACGTGGAGACGCTGTGGACCCGCGCGGTCGACAACGTCGCGGTCCCCGTCACGCTCCACCCGAAGGACGGCGACGCCGACCAGACGCGCTCGCTGCGCGTGAACGTCCCCGGCGACTACGAGTTCGTCGTCGACGAGACGGTCGAGTTCGGCGAGGAGCAATTCACCGTCGAGGGGCTTCAGATCCGCGAGGACGCCCCCGAGTACCGCCACGAGAAGCTCGACCACCCCGGCGACCTCGCCTACGCGAAGGACCTCAAGCGGGTGTACGCCCGCGACGAGAGCCTCACCGCGTGGTCGGCCTGGTAGGGCCGAACCCCCCCTCCGGTGACCGAACGCTCTGACGGTGGCGGGCCGGGCCGCCGTGACTCCCCTCCCCGCGGCGATCCTCACACCAACATAAACAATTATGAAGGATACGCCCATGGAGTGAGACGTGCCGCCCGTAGTACACGACTGACGCACGCTCGACGGCGGGGACGACGGCCGGTCCCGGCGGTCCGAGTACGCGCGAGGCGACGGAGACCGAACCGGCGACCGACCAATCGGGTCCATCGACGAACTCGACCGACGACGACGCGACCGACGACCTGCCGACCGCCGCCGAGGCGGTCGCACAGGCGGCGGGGACGTTCGACCCGTCGGACACTCGGCGGATCGCGAACGGGACCGACCGCTGGAACGCGTACGCCGGCTCGTCGCACTGACGCGGCGACGACCGGGACGCGACGCGGTCGGGTCTTTTTAGGCGTCGCCGCTGCTACCGACGAGCGGCCGATGACGATCCACCGCTCCGAGCCGGACTCGGCACCCGGCGGCGACGAGCCCTATGAGTACCGAGGCCTCTTTCAATCGAACTACGGCTGCGTGCTGCCCAGCGATCACGACACACACTCCACGCGGACGCGGGTCGGCGCGACCGAGCGACGAGCGAGCGCCCCGACTACACGTCGACCGGGCAGCCGTTGATCTCCCCGCCCCGCATCCCGTCGGCGAGCCAGTAGATCGAGAGGGTCAAGACGACCAAGGCCCCCAGCGCGAACTCCAGCCCGTCAAGCGGGAGGAAGAGCAGCGAGGTCGAGACGCCGAGAAGCGAGAGCAGCCCGAGCAACACCGCCGAGCCGCAGGCCGCACAGCCCGCCCCCAGCGTCCCGAGGATGACGCCCGCGGCACCGGCACCGCCCTGCTGGAGGTCCAGCCCGTGTTCGCGGAAGTGGTACGTCGCCATCGCGACGTCCAGGCCGGTCAACAGCGCCACGACGACGAGCAGGCTCCCCTGCGCGGGACCGAAAGAGGTGCCCACGAAGGGGTAGAGTTCGATCAGGATCGTCAGCCGACTCCCGAGCGGGAGCGACCCGCCGACGACGACGTCGAGGACGAACCCGACGTTCAGCGACACCACGAACGCCGTCAAAGAGAGGGCGGCCGCGAGGACCGCGACGGCGGCGTAGGCCGGCAGCGTCAAGACTAGCCGCGCGGTCCGACCCATCAGCCGCAGGTCCTCGCGCCCCGTCGGGAGCCGCACGCCGCGGCCGAGCGCCCCCATCAGCCGTCGACCCCGAGCGTCTCCGCGATGAGGTCGTAGCTCACGCTCCCGTTGGCCGAGGTGACGTACTCCCCGTCCCGGAACAGCAGGACGACCGGCGTGGTCCGACCGAGACCGGCGGCGTCGGCCGCGTCGAGGTTGTCTTGGACCGCCTCGTCGTGGGCCTCGCTCGCGGCGTCCGCGACGACCGCGCCGCCGTCGAGGTCGGTCTCGGCGTCGAGGAACGCCTCCGTTCGGTCAAGGACGTTGTCCGCGTCGAACTGGTCCTGCTCGGCGAAGTAGCGGTCGAGCAGCGACCAGAAGGCGGGCTCGCTCCGCGCGTGCGTCGACGCGAGCGCCTGCGTCGCCGGCTCGCCCCACGGGTAGACGACGGGGTAGGTTCGGAGGACGTACGCCCCGGCTCCCGGCTCGACGATGTTCGACCGTATCTGGGGGACGACCTCCTCGTGGAACGCCCGACACCGGGTACAGGACGGGTCCTCGAAGGTGAGTACCGCGTGTCCGTCCAGCGCCCCGCGACGCGGCAGTCCGTCCAGCCCCGCGGCGGCCGGGTGCGCCCGCAGCGACTGCCCTCCCTCGCCGCCGGACCCGCCGGAGCCGCCGCTGCCGGCACACCCCGCGAGCGAGCCGACCGCGGCCGCGCCGGCGAGCGCCAGCGCTCGTCGTCGGTACATACCCGAACAGACGGCGTGGGAGCCTTTAGCGCTTGTTCAAACTTCGACCAAAGTGGGTGACGACCGAGCCAATCGTTTTCAGGTCGCCGCGCGACTCCGCGTCCATGGATCACCGCTGTCCGGACTGCGGCGTCACGATGGAGGAAGTCGAGTTCAGCATGGGCGACGCGTGGAACGCGCACGTCAGGACCGGCGAGAAGCGGACGGGGCTGCTCGGCAAACTCGGGATGAACGAGCGGAAGGACCTGACGACGGTGATGTGTCCCGAGTGCGGACTCATCCGTCACTACGCCGAGTTCGAGGAGTGACGACCGGCCGACACCGGACGGGGACGCGCGATCGACACCGGACACATCCGGTCGGGGCTTTATTCTCCCGGCCGCCGCACGGGTGTGTATGGAGCCAGACTTAGACCGATTCACGTCTCGCCGGTCGACCGTGTACGGTCAACGCGGCGTGGTGGCGACCAGTCAACCGCTCGCGAGTCAGGCGGGGATCGAGGTGTTACGCGAGGGCGGCAACGCCTTCGACGCCGCGGTCGCCACCGCGGCCGCGCTCAACGTCGTCGAGCCGACCTCGACCGGACTCGGCGGCGACGTGTTCGCGCTCTACCGGACCGCCGACGGCGACGTCGGCGCGATGCGCTCATGCGGCGGCGCGCCCGCCGACGCGACGATCGAGAACGTCCGCGCCGCGCTCGCCGAGGACGACGACGCGGACTCCTATTACCCCGACGACGGCGGCTACGCGGTCGACGACGCCGGCGAGGCGGGGATGCCCTTCTACGGCCCGCACGCGGTCACGGTCCCCGGGACGGCCCGGGGCTGGGAGGCGACCGTCGAGGAGCTGGGCCGACTGAGCCTCGCGGACGCGCTGTCGCCCGCCATCCGCTACGCGACGGAGGGGTACCCGGTGTCGGAGGTCATCGCCTCCTACTGGGCGAGCGCCGACGCGCTGTTCACCGACGACCACGCCCGCGAGGCGTACCTGTTCGACGACGAGCCGCCGAGCGTCGGCCAGACGGTGACGATGCCGCGTCTGGGCGAGTCGATGCGGACGATCGCCGAGGAGGGGGCCGACGTGGTCTACGAGGGGGAGATCGCCGAGGCGATCGCCGACGAGGTCCAGTCGCAGGGCGGGTTCATGACCGTCGACGACCTCGCCGACTTCGAGGTCGAGTGGCCCGAGCCGGTGTCGACGGCCTACAACGGGGCCGAGGTGTACGAGCTGCCGCCGAACAATCAGGGACTGATCGCTCTGGAGGCGCTCAACGTCGCCGCCGAACTCGGCGCGGGCGAGTACGACTACGACTCGCCGGAGCGCGTCCACTACTTCGCCGAGGCATTGAAGAGAGCCTTCCACGACGGCCACCGCTACATCACCGACCCCGACTACGAGGAGATCCCCCCGCTCGCGTCGAGCGAGTGGGCGACCGAGCGCGCCGCGGGCGTGGGCGAAACGGCCTCACACGACGTCTCCTTCGGCGTGCCGAACGCGAACGCCGAGGACGCCGACACCGTCCTCCTCACCGTCGCGGACGACGCGGGCAACGTCGTCTCCTACATCAACTCGCGGTTCGCCGGGTTCGGCTCCGGCCTCGTCGCCGGCGACACGGGGATCGCCCTCCAGAACCGCGGGGCGTCGTTCTCGCTCGACCCGGACCACCCGAACGCGCTCGAACCCGGCAAGCGGCCCTTCCACACCCTCATCCCGGGTGTCGTGAAGTTCGACGAGGACGACTGGGCGGCGTTCGGCGTGATGGGCGGATACATGCAGCCGCAGGGTCACGTACAGGTCATCTCGAATATCGTCGACTACGACATGCCCCTCCAGCGCGCGCTCGACGAGCCGCGGTGGCGGTACCGCGAGAGCGGCGAGTTGGCGCTCGAACCGCACTTCGACGACGACGCCGCGGCCAAACTGGTCCGGAAGGACCACGACGTGCGGACGCTCTCGCCGGTGATGTTCGGCGGCGCGCAGATCACCCGGAACCGGAAGGGAGTGCTCTCGGCCGCCACCGAGCCCCGGAAGGACGGAAACGCGCAGGGGTACTGAGACGCGGGAGCCGCGCCCGCGACGACGGCGACGGCGGAACAGCTGTCACGTACGCTCTTCCTGTCACGCCTGTGGAACGAAATCCGTTTCGCGCTCGATCGCCGCTGAGCGGACCCGCTGTAGAACTGTGGTAGACCGGATTGAACCCGGTCTGGGGCGTTCAGATTCCGGCGGTGTCGTATTTGTGGCCGTGGATACACTTATAACGGCTCGTATGGTATACGCTCACAGGATGACGCGAAGAATCCAGCGACGCGACGTACTCAGAGGTGCCGGCGCGGTCGGTATCGCGGGGATCGCCGGCTGCTCGACCGAGAGCGGCGACGGCGGCGACGGCTCCGACGGCGGCGACGGTATGGACGGCGGCGACGGCGGAGACGGTTCCGACGGCGGCGACGGCGGTGACGGCGGTGACTCCGGATCCGTTCCCGACGCCGTGATGGTCGTCGGGTTCCCGCAGTCGGGCATCCAGCTGTTCCGCGACTTCTACTCGGAGTTCGCCGACAGCGCGCCGGATCTCGACATCATCGTTCCCGACGGACTGATCGACGGCGACCTCCCCGGCGAGGTCGACAACGACATGAACAACGTCATCGGCACGGCACCGTCGGCCGGCGGTCCCGGGGCCGACTTCTTCGCCGAGTCGTATCAGGAGGAGTACGACGAGGAGCCGGGCGTGTTCACCTCGCAGGCGTACGACGCCATGGCGGTCGAGATCCTCGCGGCCACCGCCGCGGGCGAGAACAACGGCGAGGCGATCCGCGATCGGGTCCGCACCGTCGCCAACCCCGGCGGCGAGGAGTTCGGCCCGTCGAACCTCCCCGAGGCGGTCGAGGCGGTCGCCGCCGGCGACCCGGTCCACTACGTGGGCGCGTCCTCCAGCGTCAACTTCGACGTCAACGGCGACATGGCCACCGCCGCGTACGACATCACCGACTTCCAGGACGGCGAACTCGTCACCCTCGACACCGTCGAGTTCGGGAACGAGCTCTCCGAGGAGGACCGGAACGCAACGGCCGCGGACCCGGTCGGCGTCGACTCGTTCACGGCTCGCATCGGCGTACTGATGCCGGAGACCGGTGACCTCGGCCCGCTCGGCGGACCGATCCGCGACGGCGCGCTGCTGGCCGCCACGCAAGTCAACGACGCCGGCCTCAACGTCGACGTCGAGACCCGCGTCGAGGACACGCAGACGGACCCGCAGGCGGGCATCTCCGGCGCGAACGCCCTCGTCAACGCGGGCTTCGGCGCGGTCGTCGGCCCGGCCTCCTCGAACGTCAACCTTCAGGTGTCCGATCAGGTGTTCATCCCGAACGGCGTCGTCGGCATCTCGCCGTCCTCGACGGACCCGAACGTCACGGACTTGGACGACAACGGCTACATCTTCCGGACCGCCCCGTCCGACCTGCTTCAGGGGCCCGCGATGGCCGACCTGGCGGTCGGCGACGTCGTCGGCGCGTCGACCTCCGGCACGCTGTACCTCAACGACGCCTACGGCCAGTCGCTCGAAGAGTCGTACGTGAACGCCTTCGAGGAGCGCGACGGCACCATCGACCAGCGCGTCTCCTTCGAGCCGAATCAGGCCACGTACACCAGCCAGTGGTCGAGCGTGCTGAACCAGTAGGCGTCCGTCCGAACCGAGTTTTTCTCCGATTTTTCACCCGGGAGACGGTGCGGTGGCGTGTGCCTCCGAGCGGTCGCCAGCGGCGACCGCGAGTAGCGAGGGACCGAAGGTCCCTCGGACAGCCGGCGGCGGAGCCGCCGGCGAGAGCACCGCGCGAGGGAGTCGACCGGTCGGAGCGAAGCGGAGACCGGTCGACGAGGCTGGGGAGGCGTGAGGTGCTGTGCGGTGCGGGGCGGGAATCGAAGGGGCAGCCGCGAGGACGCTCCTCGGCGACGTAAGCACCGCAGCGAGCAACGCGAGCGAGGAGCGCAACGAGCCGCGGGAGTCCTCACGGCTGGGGCTTCGGCGGTCGTGTTCAAGTCGGTGACCGCGTACCGCCGAGCGGCTAGGATTTCGGCGACCGGAAGCCGATCGGCGACATCTCCGCAGTAGCAGTCCGCCTATCCCCCGAGGAAGTCGCGCCGCACGTCCTCGTCGGCGAGCAGCACGTCGCCGCGGTCGGTGTACCGGTTCCCGCCGTTCACCAGCACGTAGCCGCGGTCGCAGCGACGGAGCGCCTCCTTCGCGTTCTGCTCGACCATCAGCACCGCCGTCCCGCTCTCGTTGATCCGGTCGATCCGGTCGAACATGTCGGAGACGAGGTCGGGCGCGAGTCCGGCCGACGGCTCGTCGAGCAACAGCAGATCGGGGTCGAGCATGAGCGCCCGCCCCATCGCGACCATCTGCCGCTGGCCGCCCGAGAGCGTCCCCGCCTTCTGCTCGCTGCGCTCGCGGAGGATGGGGAACCGGTCGTAGACCGCCTCGATCTGGTCTTCGGGCACCTCGTCGAGGATGTACGCGCCCATTTCGAGGTTCTCGCGGACGCTGAGTCCGGGGAAGACGTTGTCGTTCTGCGGGACGAACCCGATCCCCTCGCGGATGATCTGCTCGGGCGCGAGCCCGTGGATCGGCTCGCCCTCGAACTCGACGGTGCCGCCCATGTGGGTCGTGAGTCCGAAGACCGTCTTCATCACGGTCGACTTGCCGGCCCCGTTGGGGCCGACAATGGTCACGTACTCCTCGTCGGCGACGTCGAGGACCACGTCCGAGAGGATCTGGAGGTCGCCGTAGCCGGCGTCCAGATCGCGGATCCGCAGTATCGCGTCGCCGTCGATCGCGTGGGTCGTCCCGGCGGTCGCGTCGGCGTCCGAGTCAGTTCCGGTCTCCGGATCGGCTTCGGTCTCCGCGTTCGAGTCCGCCTCCGCGTCCGCTGCTCGGGCGTCGTCCGTGGCGTCGGCGGTCATAGGTCCTCCCCCAGGTAGGCCTCGATGACCCGCTCGTCGTTCCGTATCTCGTCGCCGGTCCCCTCGGCGAGCACGCTGCCCTGATGCATGACGATGACGCGTTCACAGTTGTTCATGATGACGTCCATGTCGTGTTCGACGAGCAGGAAGGTGTAGCCGTCCGCGCGAAGCTGGTGGATCCGGTCTAAGAGCTTCTCCTCCAAGGTCGGGTTGACCCCGGCGAGCGGCTCGTCGAGCAGCACCATCTCGGGGTCGGTCATCAGCACGCGGGCCATCTCCAGCAGCTTCCGCTGGCCGCCGGAGAGGTTCCCCGCGTGCTCGTGCGCGAGGTGGTCGATCTCGAAGAACTCCAGCGTCTCCCACGCCCGCTCGCGCAGCGCGGTCTCCTCCTCGATCACCGCGCTCCGGAGGCCGGGCGTCACGGCACGGATCGCGGACTCACCGAGCTGCCCCTGCGGCGCGAGCATCAGGTTCTCCAAGACGGTCATCTCGGAGAGCTCGCGGGCGATCTGGAACGTCCGGACCAGCCCCTTCCGCGCGATCTGGTACGGTTTGAGCCCCGTAACGTCCTCGCCCTCGAAGTACACCTTTCCGGCGGTCGGCTCGTGGACGCCCGTGATACAGTTGAACGTGGTCGATTTCCCCGCGCCGTTCGGGCCAATGAGCCCGGTGAGCGACCCGGACTCGACCTCGAAGGAGGCCCCGTCGACGGCGGTGACGCCGCCGAACCGCTTCACCAGCCCCTCCACGCGGAGCGGCGGCGACCCGGACGGCACGTGTTTCGCCGCCTCCTCGACCTCGCTGTCGTTCGCCTCCGGTTCGTCGACGGCGGCCGCGGCGTCGACCGACTCGGCGACCTCCTCTGCGTCGGCGACGTCGACGGACCCGGCGACCTCGTCCGCGTCGGGCGCGTCGCTACTCATCGGACTCACCCCCTGCGGGCCGCTCGGAGAGGTCGACGGCCGCGGCGGTCTCGATCCGGTCGCCGAGGATCCCCTCCGGCCGTCGGTGGATGATGAACACCAAGACGAGTCCGAGGAAGACGAACTGGAGCGGCGCGACGTTCTCGGTCGCGTACGCGAGGAGCGTCACCGGGTCCAGCGTGACGAGCGCGTCCGCGAAGGAGCCGGGCGTCTCCGCGTCTATGAGGCCGCGGATGGCCCCGCCGACGCGCCGCGGCCCCTCGAACAGCACCGCGGCGAAGACGATGCCGCCGAGGACGGAGCCGGTGTTCGACCCGGAGCCGCCGATGATCACCGCGATGAACACGTAGAAGGTGAGAAGCGGCCGGAACTGCGGCGTGGGCGAGACGTTGCCCTGACTGCCGAACCAGAGGATGCCGGCGAGTCCCATCAGCGCGCAGCCGATGACGAACACCTTGATCTTCACGAGATTCACGTCCTTGCCGAGCGAGTTGGCGACGAGTTCGTCCTCGCGGATCGCCTTCATCGTCCGCCCGAACGGCGAGCGGCCGAGCCGTTCGAGCAGGAGGTAGAAGCCGCCGAGGAAGACGGCGAGGACGGCGATGTACCCCCAGCCGATGAGGATCGGCTGCGAGATGCCGAGACCGTCGGCCCCGAACACCCCGAAGACGAGGTCGCCGAACGCGGTCGGGGTCCCCGCCTGCCCGTCGACCAAGAACAGGTCGCGGACCGGATTGTCCGGCATCCCCATCCCGCGACCGCCGCCCGTCCCGGCACCGATCGTGTCGCGCAGGAGGGTGTCGAAAGCGCTCGACTGGAGCGAGAGGCGGATTATCTCCGAGAGACCGAGCGTCACGATCGCGAGGTAGTCGGCCTTGAGCCGGAGCGCCGGCAGCGCGGCGAGGGCCCCGAGCAGCGCCGCCATCCCCATCCCGGCGAGGATGCCCACCGGGAGCGGCAGCCCCAGTCCGGGCGGACCGAAGGCCGGGTCCGGCGACCGGACGACCATCCCCATCGTGTACACGCCGACGGCCATGAAGCCGGCGACGCCGATGTTGAAGAGGCCGGTGTACCCCCACTGAAGGTTCAGGGCGAGCGCGGTGAGCGCGTAGACGAGACCGAGGAACGTCAGCGTCTCCATGAGCCCGACGACGCTGTTGAGGCCGTCGGTGAAAGACAGGAGCGCCGCGGCCGCGTAGATGACGAGCAGCGTCCCGACGACGAGTCCGAGATCGCTCTCCTTGGCGGCCTCGATCACCGCTGCCGTAGCGCTCTCGGGGGCGTCCGGCGCGGTATTAGGCGTGTTTGCGTCACTCATGCGGTCGAAACACCTCCGAACAGCCCCTCGGGGCGAAGCAGCAGCATCAGGATCATCACGGCGAACGCCGCGGCCTGGTTGAAGTCCGAGGGGATCCAGATCGTCGAGGTGGTGAACACGACGCCGATGACGAGGCCGCCGACGATGGCCCCGTAGACCGAGCCGATCCCCCCTAAGATCACGGCCGCGAAGATGAGCAGGAGGAGGAGCCAGCCGAAGTCGAACTGGATCGTCCCGCGGAGCAGGACGTAGAGGTAGCCGGAGGCCCCCGCGAGCCCGCCGCCGATGATCCACGTGGCGGTGACGACGCGCTCGGCCGGGATCCCGGTGATGAGCGCGAGGTCCTTGTTGTCGGCCATCGCGCGCATCGCCGTGCCGAGTTTCGTGTGCTGGAGCATGGCGTGCATCGCGAGCATCAGTCCGACCGCAGCCACGAGGATGGTGAGCTCGTGGGCGTTCACCGAGACCCCGAGGGGGCCGAACGCGAGGTTCGACTGCTCGACGCTGGCGGTCACGCCCCGCCGGTCGGAGCCGTAGCCGAACTGGAGCAGGTAGCGGACGATGAGCGCCGCGCCGATGGAGGCGATGAGCAGCGAGATGCCGTCGCGGTCGCGCATCGGCTTGTAGAACGCCCGGTCAAGCGCCACCGCGAGCAGCGCGGTGACGACGAACGCCGCGACCAATCCGACGAGGATCGCGCCGGGCGTCGAGAGGATGTGCGCTCCGATGTCGCCGGGCGAGACGCTCCCGGCGTCGCGGACGGTCAGGAGCGCCCGGATCGGTATGTCACCGAACCCGGCGATCAGGAACGCGACGCCCCAGCCCGTGAACGCGCCCGCGCTGACGAGGTCGCCGTGCGAGAAGTTCGCGAACGAGAGGATGCTGTACGTCATCGAGAGCCCGATCCCGGCCAGCCCGATCACGAGACCGATGACGATGCCGTTCCAGAGGTTCGATCCGAGCCGATCGACCGAGACCGACCCCCCGATCGGGCCGAGACCGACTCCCCCGAGTTTCGCCGCGAGGTCGACGAGGAGTAGGCCGCCGAGGAGGACGACGAAGAGGAGCCCCGGCCGGGCCCGTACGGAGTCGACGATCGACGAGTCAGTTGTTCCCATGTGTACGTCTCACTGACGCAGGGTGAGTCACCGAGAGGTAAATAACTCGCTGTTCGAACAACGTCGAGACCTCGAAAACGCCTGACAGCTGTCGAGGGATTCGGGTTCCGGGAATCGCGTCTCGGCGTACCGGGTCCGCGCCTCAGTCGCCGCCCGCAGCCCGCGCATGGCGACGCGCGTCCTCGGGCGAGTGCCCCTCGCGTACGAGCGCCTCGACGAACAGCTCGCCGGCCTTGTACGACGACCGGACCATCGCACCCGACGCGCAGTAGAGGAAGTCGAACTCCGTCTCGGCCACCCGCCGCCACGTCTCGAAGACGTCGGGGTGGACGTACTCGAAGACGTCGAGGTGCGACCGCGAGGGCTGGAGATACTGGCCGAAGGTGACCACGTCGACGCCGACCTCGCGGAGGTCGCCGAGGGTCCGGTACACCTCGTGGTCGTACTCGCCGACACCGAGCATGAGGCTCGTCTTCGTGTGGATGTCTGACTCGCGGTCGACCTGATCGAGGACCGCGAGCGACTGCTCGTAGTTCGCGCGACGGTCCCGCACCGGCCACTGGAGCCGCTCGACGGTCTCGACGTTGTGCGCGATCACGTCCGGCTCCGCGTCGATGATCCGGCGGACCGCCTCGGGATCGCCGCCGAAGTCGGGAATGAGCGTCTCGACGAGCACCTCCGGATCGCGCCGTTTGATCTCGCGGATCGTCTCGGCGAAGTGCGCCGACCCGCCGTCGGCGAGGTCGTCGCGATCGACGGATGTTAAGACGACGTAGTCGAGCCCGATCTCCGCGACCGCGTCGGCGACGTTCGCCGGCTCGTCGGGGTCGAGCGGCTCCATGCCGCCCGTCTCGACGTCACAGAAGTTACACCCGCGCGAGCAGCGGTCGCCCATGAGCATGAACGTCGCCGTGCCGGGACCGTCCCGCCCGGACCAGCACTCGCCCATGTTCGGGCAGTTCGCCTCCTCGCAGACCGTGTGGAGGTCGTGGTCGCGGAGGGTGGACTTGATCTCGGTGAAGCGACTCCCGGACGGCGGGCGCGACTTCAGCCAGTCCGGCTTCCGGCGGCCGCGTTGCATGTCTGACCCTTAGCGTCCGAGCGCAAAAGGGTGCGGGTCGGCGGGGCGGCACTCTCTCCCCGATCCCGCTCCGAGGACTCACGCCTCGGGCACGAACACGTTCATCGATGGCGTCTGGATCCCCTGGAACTTGTTCTTCCAGTTGTACGCAATGTTCAGCACGCGCCGCCGGTCGTCCGGCGGTCCCGTCACGACGCTCACGGAGGTGCCGTCCTCCGGGATCTCGACCCGCGTGTCCTCCCACTCGAAGCCCGCGAGCAGGTCCGCCGGGTTCTCGACGGTCACCGACCCGGTGTTTTTGTTCACCTCGTACAGGCGGTAGGCGTCCGTCTCGATCAGCCGCTTGATCTCGTCGAGGTCCGCGTCGAAGTGCTCGCGGAGCGCGTCGGCGGTGTGGTACCCGCAGACGATCAGGTGCGCGAACGTCTCGATCGCGCGGGGGTCCTGCTCCGCCGCGCGGAGGTGATCGAAGTACGCCAGCTTCTCCTCTCTGTCGAGTTCGAGTATCCCGTTGACTATCCGTGCCGCCTCCCGCTCCGTCTCCGAGGCGTTCGGGTCCGCGAGCACCTCGTCCGCCCGCGATCCGGTGTTCTGACCCCGCGACACGTCGATAGCGTTCTTGAGGTGTTTCGCGCGGTCGTACACCGCCGACTTGTACGACCAGTCGCGCACGTCGTCCGGGTAGTCGTCGAACTCCCTGAGGAGCGCCTCGCGGTCCTCCGGAAATCCGATCTCCTCGCGGAAGTCGCTCCACGCCGTGGCGTCGACGAACAGCCCGAAATCGGTCAGCGTGTCCTGCCCGAGGTTCGCCCGCGTGCCGCCGCTGGCGACGAACTTGGCTTCGACGAACGTCTCGCCGTCGGCCGACTCGACGACGAGGTCCCCGAGCGAGTCGTAGGAGTTGCCGGCGTGCCGCATCGTGGTCCGGTCCGGGAAGTCGCTCCGGAGCCGGTCCGCGAGCGCCTCGGCGAGGTCCGGTCGGCCCGCCTCCGTCAGGTCGTCGTCCGGCTCCGCGCCGTTCGCGAGCCGCGCAGTCAGCTTCTCCGTGGCCTCGACCCAGCCGCGCTCGTGTTTGCCCATGTGGTGTGTCGCTCGGTGAGTGGGAGATAAAAAAAGCACGTACGGCGACGGGTCGACCCGCTCGTCCGGCGGGCTACTCGTTGACGAGCAGGAGCTTCCCGACGAAGTCGCCGGCCTCGGCGCGGCGATGGGCGTCCGCCACGTCCGTGAAGGCGTACCGGTCGTCGACGTGCGGCGCGACCACACCCTTGTCGACGAGCGCGGCGATCGTCTCCAGTTCCCGCCCGATGCGCTCCTGTCCGTTCCCGGCCAGCACCGGGTGGATGACGAGGACGACGCCGAGCGAGAGCGACGTGGCGTGCATCGGCGACAGGTCGACGCCGTCGGCGTCGCTCGACTCGGTCGTGACCACGGCTCCGTACGGGCGGACCGCCTCGAACGCCGTGTTCAGGTGGTCGTCACCGACCGGATCGAAGACGAGATCGAAGCCGACGCCGCCGGCGTGCGCGTCGACGTACGACTCGACCGCCGTCTCCGTGTAGTCGACGGTCGCGTCAGCGCCGAGGTCCGCCGCCAGCGACCGCTTCTCTTCGGTCGATCCGGTCGCGGTGACGGTCGCGCCGAACCAGTCGGCGAGTTGGACGCCGACGTGGCCGACGCCGCCCGTCGCGCCGTACACCAGCACGTCGTCGCCGACGTCGACGCTGGCCTTGTCGGCGAGCATCTCCCACGCGGTCAGGGCGACCACGGGCAGCGCAGCGCTGTCTTCGAGCGGGATCGACTCGGGGGCGTCCGCGAACGTTCCCGCGTGCCCGACGACGTAGTCGGCGAGCGCGCCCTGTCGCCCCGCGCCGCCGGGCATCCCGTACACCTCGTCGCCCGGTTCGAAGGCGTCGACGTCCTCGCCGACGGCGTCGACGACGCCGGCCACGTCGCAGCCGAGCGTCGCCGGGAACGCCGGCGCGAAGTCGGGGATGTGACCCCCGCGGATCTTGTAGTCGACCGGGTTGACGCTGGAGGCGGCGACCTCGACGCGGATCTCGCCCGGGTCGGGGTCGGGAACCGCGACGGTCCGTCGCTCGAAGGCGTCCGGGCCGCCGAACTCGTCTATCACGTACGCGTCCATCTCGGAACTCATCTCGGCTCGGAGTTGGCGACTCGGCGGGGTATATCCGGCGTCGGGGGAGAGCCGTGTGGGCTTTCGCAGTTGACCGGATTGATTCCGTGTAATCGTACATCGGTGGCGCGAAGCCGGCTATGACTGTCTCTACCGTTTCCTCTCCGAGAAAATTCATATGCGATAACATGATCGCATCCTTCTGATCGTGTCACAGAGCGGTATTGTGGGAAGGTCATTTATTTATAAACGCGACACTCCTGTCACATGAAAATCACAACTAGATATACGATACAAGATTGGCAGACACAGGAGATTGAATTCCACGAGATCCCAGAACCGGTGATGGAACTTTCATTTAAACAGGTGCTAGAAATCGCTCTCGTCGAACTCGGAAGTGTTGATCTGAACCCCATCGAACTCACATTTTCTTGTATTTTCTCGCATGAAGAATGGAATGTCATTCGAACACCGATGAACCGTGACACCCCTGTTCAACAGTACATTTCCGTAGCAATTGAACGGGCAACCGGTGTGAGAGAAGCGCTCTATGGCTCTGGAGTACCTGACTTCTTTTTATGGACCCCAGAAGGAGAACACAAATTTGTGGAAGTCAAAGCGAGTGAAGATTCGCTGAATAGTAATCAGAAAGAGTGGGCGGACAACTACGACTGGAACTTTGCTATCGCTCAGTTAGCTCCAGCCTCCGAGCGCATGTCAGACGAAGACATATTGGAGAGAAACAAGATTGCGTTATATTAGTTCGGAGAGACGTGCAACAGGATGAGCCTAGGCCGAGATGTCAACCATCCCGCGCGTGGTGACGCGAGACTTGTCAGTGAACTCTGCCTCCATCGACGGTCAGTCGCTCGGGACGAATCCCCGATTCGGCGTCACGGTTCCTGATTTCAGGGCGAGTTGACTGTCGCCCGTCCGTCGAGACGACTGTAGGCCCCGACGGACGTACCTCAATCCGACGTTCTTCGCGCCGACGTAGTCTGCGTTCCCCGTCTCATCACACGATTTACACTTGAATTCCGATCGCGTGATTCGGTTTCCTTTGCTCGTGTGACCGCATTCCGGACACCGTCGACTCGTGTTCTCGGGTGATACGTACACGACACAGAGCCCCTCTGCGTCCGCTTTTGATTCGACCATGTCCACGAGCTGTCGATGTGCCCACTGGTGAAACTCTTTCACCCGAGGCGCACGATCTCGGATGTGCCGAAGGTTCTCGAAGGCGACGTATTCGCAATCGTGTTCGAGAGCCTCGTCGACGATGTCATTGGCGACGTTATGGAGGGTATCCCGGACGTGTCGTGATTCCCGCCCACTCATCTGCTGAATCGTTCGGTGTGCGGACTGTGTACCCGTCCGTTGGAGTCTACCGCGGATCCGCTCGAACTCCCGGTGTCGATGCCGGAGTTCGTCACCGGATGCGAAGTACGCCGTCGAGGTGGTAGCGATGTTGGCGATACCGAGATCGACGCCGAGAACTGTCCTGTCCTCGGTGTCATCCCGTATCTCTGCCCGTTTCTTGGGCTTCGGCTTCCGAAATCCCAGGTGAATGTAGTAGGCTCTATCGCGCCGTGAGAGCGTGGATTCGGTGACCTCCCACGTCTCGCTGTCGAGGTACTGATATTGGTATCCGTCCTCGTCATCGGGCAACGCGAGTTCGCATCGAACCCGGTCTTCGACTGTAGAAAGAGAAACGGTCCCGTCATCGAACAACGTCATCGTGCGCGTGTCGTACTTCGCCGTATCTGCCGTGAACTCCGGACAAGAAGTAGTATGATTCTCTTTGAGAGATTCGATATCGTCGATGCCGTCGAGTGCCGCTGCGGCTTGGTGAGTGGCGAGGATCGTGTGTTGGCTCCCGAGACGTGTCTCTTCTCGCACCTCGTCGTAGGCAAGCTTTTGAAGACGTGTCTTCCGTGCTTCATCTGCTCTCCATCCGATACGACTGCTGATGTTACAGGCGCGTTTCCGATCGAAGATAGTGGTATCGAGCAGTTTTCTCTGCTCGTCGGTGAGCACTAGGCGGGTAATTGCGGTACGTCTCAGGTAGTCGTCCGCCACGTGTCTCAGTATCGTAGTATGCTACTTAGTGATTATCACGTGTCACGAAAACGCAACTGCGTCACCGATTTCGCTAATCAAAAATCTTCGCGAAGCGTGTTCTCAAGGACACGAAGGCGTGGACGATAACGAAAGCCTGAGGGGGGATTTGAACCCCCGGTCTCGTCCTTACCAAGGACTTGCTTTACCGAGGTGGCCTTCGGCCCTGAAAGCGGCTACCTTTGCCGCAAACATCCACTCTGCGTGCTTCTCATCTCTCTATTAGCAACCATACTTATAAAAGAATTGGGTATTCGGCCCCGTATGCCGTCTGAGGACGCAAGAAATCGACAAACGTGTTCGGGCGAGTGTTGCCCCACTCGTCACATCATGATTGTGAGGGGTGGTGCGGTTCATACGTGTGGCCCCACTTCATCGAGTGGGGGATTCCACGTTCGTTTCAGATGTACTGCGGTGAATCAGCTGGAAAGTAGAGCGTGTGAACTATCCGTTCAAAAATAGGCCACGGCGAATCAGCAAGAATATGATTACAACCAACGGTATTGCGATATAGACTACCGGAACTAAACCAAAAGTAAAACTATCAAGTGCCGCTCGAATTAATGCGAATACTGCAACTGCGAGTGTCCCATACCAACCGATACGTCTCTGCTGATATATTCGAATTGCTAAGAAAATAAATATAGCCCCTGCGACAACCCATTGTAAGCCGGCAAGTATCTGATAGCTGCTTCCCGCTTCAATGGCCGGCCCTGAGAATGGAACCAGAAAGGCTAACCAAAACGAAATGACTGCAAACACCACCAATCCAGCTACAAGGCCGAGAATATCTACTGGTGGACGGTTCCCGTCTTTCTTTTTAAGAAGATTAGCAATATTCCAACTCATCTGGGAGAGGGCAGCAATACAATCTTAGCGAACCTACTTAATTCATAGCCTGTACAGAGCGAGCTGTGCTTCGCCAGTACTTACCGAAGGTAACTCCCCACATCGAGGGCCTTTCGTCACCTAGTCGTCGTCAGCGGTGTACGCGCCGCCCCGACGCTTGACGCGTGCGACGACGAGCCGCCCGTCGTCCTGCCGGAAGCTCACTGAGAGCCGAAACTCCCCGACGCGTATCTTCTTGTACGGGCTGTTCTGGAGCGGCTCACCGTAGTCCGGCGGGTCGCGCCACGGCGAGGAGACGATTTCATCGAGCTTGTCGAGTATTCGGTCTTGCTCGGCGGGGGAGAGTCCGTCGAGGTCGTCTTCGGCCGTCGAGGAGAGTTCCCACGTCCACCCCTCGTCACTCATCGCTCGTGCCGAACCGCTCGCGGGCCTCCTCGGCGCTCGTCGTTCGTCCCTCGCGGATGTCCTCCTCGGCTTCGAGCAGGGCGACGAGTTCGTCGCGGTCGAACGTCGGGAACTCAACGGCATCCCGAAGCGTGTACCGGATGAACTCGCTCCGACTGTTGAACCCGCGTCCCTGCCACGTATCGTCTATCTGTTCGAGGAACGACTCGGTGAGTTTGAAATTCACCGTGGCGATGTCGTCCCCGCCGTCGTCGTTTGTGGCCGCTTCGGACATATAGACGTAATACGCTGGTCTTACTAATAGTCGTTTCGGCGGCACTCCATTTGCCGCGTAATCGTCGTGAATAGCCGCATCGAGGGGTGTTCTATCACATTCCTGACTACGCTTCACTCATCTCTCTGTGAGCGCTAATTAGCGAAATCCAGGGTGTCCCTGAAGGGATGCGCTCCCGGTCAATTTCAGGTCTATCCCGTCGCCGTTTGCGACTTTGTTTGTGTGTCCTGACAGTTTACCGAATCGCCATACGGCAAGGGATGCCCTGTTTAGTGAAATAAGGCTGTTTTGACCACGTTGTGTTTAAGACAGATAAATCCGTAAAATGTGCGTACAAGGCGTGTACGGCAGAAAGAGCCTGAGGGGGGATTTGAACCCCCGGTCTCGTCCTTACCAAGGACGCGCTTTACCGCTAAGCTACCCAGGCGCAACTTGTCGTTGCGCGGAATCGACTTTAGGGGTTTCGATTCGGCGGCGCGGCGTCGGGGGATCGGCTCCGGCGCGTCACCTCGCGACTCACCGGTCCGTCGCGCTGACGGCCCGGTCCGAGATGTCGGCGATGCGGTCGGCGGTCGCGTCCGGGAGCGCGCTGCCTGCGGGCGGGAACCCGCCGTCGCAGTCCGCGGCGAGGTCGCGGGCGTACGCGAGCAGCTCCTCGGGCGGGTCACCGCCGACCGCGGTGGTGCCGGCGACGACGGCGAGTTCGAGGGCGTCGACCTCCAGATTCCGGTCGAGCGCGGCCGCGGCGTCGGGGTCGACTCCCTCGCGGTCGCGCAGCGTCTGGTCGCGGCCGAACGCGCGCACCACGTCGACCGCGGGGCGGGCCGCGTCGGTACACGCCAGAAGCGAGAACCCGCGCGAGACGAGCACGTCGGCGGCGAGGATCTCCATGTCGGCGTCGATGTCGGCCGCGGCGGTCGGCGCGGTCACCCACGGCTCCTCGTGGGCGACGGTGCGGGTGAGTCGCAGCCCCTCGTAGATGAGCTGCACGCCCGCGGCGCGGTCGGCCACGTCGCCGAGGTCGACCTCGGGCTCCAGTGCGCGAGCGGTGACTAGCGCCAACACGCCGGGAGTCACCGCCGCGTCGCCGAGCCGGGAGTCGAGCGCCTCGCGGAGCTGTTCGGGTTCGACGTCCGCGAGCGCCTCGCGCGCGGCGTCACGCGCTCGCGCGGCATCGTCCATTGTCGTTCGGTAGACGAGCGAAGGGCAAAGACCTTTGGAAACGAACGGGATTCCGTCCCGTGATCCGAACCCGAACCGACGGCGACGTGCGCGTCGTCACGCTCGACCGCCCGGAGGCGCGCAACGCGCTCCGGCCCGACGACCTGCGCTCCCTGCGAGAGATATTCGAGGGGGAGGCGGACAGCGAGTCAGTCCCGCCGGTGACGTACCTCCGCGGCGCGGGCGACGCCTTCTGTGCCGGGGCCGACCTCGACGCGGTCGCCGACCTCGACGATCCGGAGGCGTTCGCGCGGCGCGGGCAGCGCGCGGCCGCCGCCGTCGATGAGTCCCGATCGGTCGTCGTCTGCGGTATCGACGGCGCGGCCCGCGGCGGGGGCGTCGAACTGGCGCTGGCGGCCGACGTCCGAGTGGCGACCCCGCGGGCGACGTTCGGGGAGCCGGGCGTCGACTTCGGGCTGTTCGGGGCGTGGGGCGGGACGGTCAGGCTCCCGCGGGTCATGCGCGAGGGCGACGCGCTCGACTTCGCGCTGTCGGGGCGCGTCCTCGACGCCGACAAGGCCCTCCGGACCGGGCTCGTCTCGCGCGTCGTCGACGACACTCGATCGGTGGCCGACGAGATCGCGGCCGGCGAGTCCGACGCGCTCGCGGCGATCAAGCGCCGACTCCGCGACCGCCGCGACGACGAGACGCAGGAACGCGTGGAGGCGGCTACGTTCGCCGACCTCCACGACGCCCACGCGGAGGAGATCGCCCGTCGGAACGGAGAGTGAGCGGGACGACAGCGGCGGCGACCCCGCCGTACCGCCGCCTCGATGTGACAAGCTTAAGTGAGTCTCCGGCCAACTGCGAGATGCGAAGCACGCACCGGTAGTGTAGTGGTATCACGCAACCTTGCCATGGTTGCAACCCGAGTTCAAATCTCGGCCGGTGCACTCCTTCCAGTCGTGCCCCGGCCTGACTCCCGTTCGCTGCGCTCACGGGGGTCTCGGCCGGTACATTTCTCGAACGTAGTGAGAGAAATCACCGAGAGTGATTTGAACGCTATCAGTCGCGCACAGCGAGCGGTGAAGCCGCGAACCGCGAGCGAGCACGTCTGATTCTGAGTTCAAATCTCGGCCGGTGTATTTTCCGAGCGAAGCGAGGAGAATCTCCGAGTACAGCGGCTGCGTCGCCCTCGAATTGAGGTCGCCGCCGAGGACGTCGCGGTCGACGCCAGCGGTGGCGGCGGATCCCATCCGTTTAACCGCGCGTGCGTACTCTGTTCGCGTATATGGTAGAGATTCTTCTTCTCGTCGGAGTCACGGTGGCGGCGTTCGTCGGCTACAACATCGGGGGCGCGACGACGGGACCGGCGTTCGGGCCGGCGGTAGGCGCGGACGTGTTGTCGAAGTCGGGCGCGGCGGCGCTGATGTCGGTGTTCTTCTTCATCGGCGCTGGAACGCTGGGCCAGCGGGTGGTCACGACGCTGGGCGAGGACCTCGTCTCGGGCGCGAACGTGTTCACGCTGGAGACGAGCATCGTCGTCCTCTTTTTTATCGGCGGCGCGCTGTTCGTCGGCAATTTCGCCGGCGTCCCGGCGTCTACGTCGATGACCGCGGTCGGGGCCATCGCCGGGCTGGGATTGGCGACGAACACGCTCAACTGGGCCGAGATGGGCGAAATCGCGATCTGGTGGCTCGTCGCCCCGATAATCGGGTTCTGGGTCTCCGGCATCGTGGGACGCTACTTCTACTCGACGATCAACGACTGGGTGGCGATAGACAGCACCGAGGGCGCGCTGTTCGAGTTCGACCGGTCGGGACTGGTTCCGAAGCCCGTTCCCGGACCGAACACGACCCGCCGCGAGCTGTTCGGCGGCTTCGTCGTCATCGCGATCGGCTGTCTGATGGCGTTCGCCTCCGGTACGTCGAACATCGCCAACGCCATCGCGCCGCTGGTGGGTGCCGGCGTGGAGATACGGCCGCTGATCCTCCTCGGCAGCGCCGCGGTGGCGGTGGGCGCGTTCACCATCGCCCGGCGGACGCTCGACACGCTCGGCAACGACATCACCGACCTGCCGCTGACGGCCGCCATCGTCGTCGCGGTCGTCTCCTCCGGGATCGTCATCAGCCTCTCCGCGGTCGGGATCCCCGCCTCCTTCGTGATCATCGCGACGATGTCGATCGTCGGACTCGGTTGGGGGCGCGCGACGCGCACGGTCACGGTGCGACAGGGGATCCGCGGCGAGAAGGAGCCGACGGTCTCCGTCGGCGCGCTGGCGGCCGACGAGATGCCTGATATCGGCGAGGGCGACGCGAGCGACGTCCCGTCGGCGTCGGACCTGTTCAATCCGGGAACGAGCGCGCGCGTCGTGCTGATGCAAAACGTCGTGCCGATCCTCTCGACGGTCGGCGCGCTGGTGACGTTCACCGCCCTCTTCACGTTCGTCTGGTAAGCCGGGCGGAACACCCGCCGGAGCCGGTTAGCGGCCGAACCGGCGCTGTCTGTCCTGGTAGTCCAAGACGGCGCGGAGGTACTCACGTCTGCGGAAGTCGCGCCAGTTCACGTCGGTGAAGTAGAGTTCGGCGTACACCGACTGCCAGATGGCGAAGTCGGAGAGTCGCTCGGCACCGGTCTTGATCACGAGGTCCGGCTCTTCGGGAAACAACAGCCGGTCGGCGACGTCGCTCTCGTCGATGGTTTCCGGCGTTATCTCCCCGTCGGCCACGTCGTGCGCCAGTTCGCGGACCGCGCCGGCGAACTCCGCTTTCCCGCCGAGACCGACGAGGATCCGGACCAGCGCGTCCGGGTCGCCGACGTCGAGCGAATCGTCGCCGTCGGGCGCGTCGCCAGCGGGTTCTTCGGCCGGATCGTCGGCGTCCGGGCCGCGGACCACGGTCTCCGCGGGGGCGTCGAGCCGCCGTAGCTCCCGGACCAGCGTCGGGGCGACTGCCCGGTCGAGGACAGAGACGGAGACGGTGACGCGCTCGGCCCCGTACTCGAACGCCCAGCCGATCGCCGACGACAGCGTGTCGAACGCGCCGTCGGCGAGGAGGTCGCGCTCCGTGACGACGAGCGCGACGTGCGCCGGCGGCGCGGCGTCGTGGAGCCGGTGTCGCGTCGCGAGGTACGCGTCGTAGAGACCCACGTAAGAGCGATCCGCTCGCGCGTATAAATGGCTTCCCGCCGACGAGGGGTTTAATTCGCCGACGCACCTACCGATGTCGATGGCAGACAGCTACCGCGGGGTGTTCGGCGCGATCCCCTACGCGTTCCGCGCGACCGAGTCGTGGACGATGCGCGCGTACGCCGCGCTCGGCGCGCTGACGGCCGGGTTCGTCGCGCTCGTCGTCACGCTCGGGCTCGTCGTCTGGATGGGCGAGACCGTCTCGGCGCAGGGAGGGACCTTCCTCTTCTCACGGTCGCTGTTCGTGGTCGCCGGCCTCGCCGCCGTCGGCCCGCTGCTCGCTCCGATCCTGTTCGTCGCCCGCCGCCACCGCCGGGACGACCCCGTCGCGGCCGACTACGACCGGTGGATGGGTGTCGCCGGCTTCCTGTTCCTCGTCTCGCTGTACCTCGCGATGATCATCTCGGCCCCCGCGGACCTCCGGGACCCGAGCGGCTCGGCCGTGATCAACGCGCTGTACGCGCTCCCGCAGCTGGCGGGGTTCGTTCCCCCGGCCGCGGCCGCGCTCGCCGTCTTCGCGACGCACTTCCGGCTCCGCGGCGGGTCGGACGCCGGGGCGACACCGGAGACTGACGCGGCGTAGCGAACCGAGAGATGGCGGCGGCCGACGCGGCGTCGACGGCGCGGCCGCGGCTCGAAAGCCGGAAGTCGCCCGAGCGTCTACCGGAACGCAATGACCGACGAGAAGGAGAGTACGTTCCTCGTCACGCACGTCGAGAGCGACTCGGCCGTACTGAAAGACGTCCACGACGGGCAGGTCCACACGCTGAGTTCGAACCCCGGAGTCGACGTCGACGACGCCGTCGAGGCGACCGTCGCACCCGACCCACCGATGGAGGTCACCTATCAGGTGATCGAAGTCGCGGAGCGTCGCCCGCTGTCGATCGAAGAGAGCCCGGAGCCGCCGACGGTTCACGAGCGCGAGTTGGCCGCGGAGACGCCGGCCGGGGAGCTGGCTCGGGAGCCACGAGCGGGCGTCGGCGAGGTCCACGTGTTGACACCGCCGGAGTCGGAGACGGAGGCCGCCGTCACCGACGTGATCGACGACCGCGAGGGGACGCTCTCGCGGGCGGCCCGTCTGGGCGTGAACCGCGTCGAGATCCGATCGGAGCCGGGAGTCGTCGCGGTCCGATACCTGCCGTAGTGCCGGCGGCCGGACTGCCGTCCTCGCCGGCGGCCCACCAGATAAGAAGGCTTATTCGCGCCCGCGGAGGAAGCGGTATTTATGGTATCGATCGAGGTGCCGGAAGTCGACTACACCGACTACTCGAACCGGCAGCTTGCGGCGGTGCCGCTCGCGTTTCTGGTCCTCGCGTTGGCGATCATCGGCGGGTGGTTCGTCGTCACCGGGGCCCCGGCGAATCTCGGGCTGGAGTTCACCGGCGGCGTCGAACTGCGGATCGCGGACGACGGGGACGATGTCGAACAGCAGATTCAGACGGCGTTCGACCGGGAGCCGGACTCGATCCGCACGATCCCGGGCGACGACGTCGTGGTCGTCACGTTCCAAGCGTCCGAGGACGATCCCGAGGGGCTCGCGAACGACTTGGAAGACCAAGCGAGCGCGGCCGGGCTGACGACGACCGCGGTCGATCAGGTGTCGCCGAGCTTCGCGAGCGACACCGCGCGGACCGCCCTCTTCGGCGTGGCCCTCGCCTTCCTCGGGATGAGCGTACTCGTGTTCGCGCTGTTCCGGACGTTCGTCCCCTCGCTCGCGGTCGTCGCGTCCGCGTTCTCCGACCTCGTGATCCCGGTCGCGGCGATGAACCTGCTCGGGATACAGATGACGCTAGGAACGATCGCGGCGCTTTTGATGATCATCGGGTACAGCGTCGACTCGGACATCCTGTTGAACGACTCAGTGCTGCGCCGAACCGGTGCGTTCTACGAGTCGGTGAGCCGCGCGATGCGGACCGGGGTGACGATGACGCTCACCTCCATCGCGGCGATGGTCGTGATGGCGGTGGTCGCCTCGGTGTTCGGCATCGGTCTCCTCCGTGACATCGGGATCATCCTCTCGGTCGGGCTGTGTGCGGACCTGATGAACACGTATCTGATGAACGTCTCACTGCTTCGCTGGCACAAGTTCGAGGGGGTGAAACGCTAATGTTGGAACCGATCAAGGAGAACTGGCGGATCCTGTTGCTCGTCGTCGTCGTGATCGGTGCCACGGTGGCGCTGTTCGCGCCCGGATTCGGGCCGGAGCCGGCCCCCGGCGAAGACGCGAGCGAGGCCCGAGAGGGGATCACGAACCTCCAGTACGGGCTGGACCTCGCGGGCGGGACGCGGATCCGCGCGCCGCTGTCGGGATACACCGCGACCGACGTCGCGTTCGGGGGTGACAGCCCGGCGACTGTCGCGGAGGCGGTGGCGGCCGAACTCGACAACGCCTCGGCGCGGAACGTCGGGGCCGTTCCGGGCGAGCGGGCAGTGGAGGTCACGGAGCCGTCCGTCACCGAAGACCAGTTCAGGCGGGCGATGGACGCCAGCGGCTACGAGTACGCCGACGTTCGCTCGGGCGTCACGCAGGAGACGCGCGACGAGACGATGAACGTCATCCAAGGGAAGATCAACGAGGCGGGACTCTCGGGCGGCAGCGTCCAACAGGTCCAGTCGATCACCGGCGAGTACTTCATCCTCGTCGAAGTCCCGGGAGAGGGACGACAGGACGTGGTCGACCTCCTCGAAGAGCGCGGGACCGTCCGGATCGACATCGCGTACGCCGACGGCAACGAGACCGCCGTCGACGAGGGAGTGTTGGTCCAGGAGAACTTCGACGAGATCGGGACCGCCACGCAGAGCGACCAGGGTACGGGGTCGTACGTCCCCGTCACGGTCCGCAGCACCGACGAGAGCGGTCAGTCCCCGGCCAACAACTTCCAGGACGCCGTAGTTGAGCGCGGCTTCCCGGACGCGTACAACACCCGGGCCGACCGGTGTGAGTACGTCAACGGGTCGCTCACCGGCGAGCGGAACCCCTGCCTGCTGCTCGTCGTCAACGACGAGGTCGTCAACTCCTTCGGGATGGACTCGGGGCTCGCGGACAGCATGGGTGCCGGATCGTGGGCGGAGACCGGTCGGTTCCGGCTCACGACCGGCGAGTTCAGCGAGGCCCAGACCATCTCGCTGAACCTCCGCGCCGGCGCGCTCCCGGCCGACCTCGACATCAGCGGCGAGGGGACCTCCTCGTCCATCTCGGCCTCGCAGGGGGAGAACTTCCGGACGTACTCGCTCGTCATCGGGATCCTCTCGGTGTTCGCCGTCGCGGGGATGGTGTTCCTCCGCTACCGCGAGCCGCGCGTCGCCCTACCGATGATCGTCACGGCGCTGGCCGAGGTGTACGCGCTGCTCGGGTTCGCCGCGCTGCTCGGATACCCGCTCGAACTCGCGGTGATCGCGGGCTTCATCGCGGTCGTCGGGACGGGCGTCGACGACCTCGTCATCATCGCCGACCAGGTGATGAGCGAGGGCGACGTGAGCTCCCGGACCGTGTTCGACTCGCGGTTCCGGCAGGCCTTCTGGGTCATCGGCGCGGCCGCGGCCACGACGATCATCGCGATGTCGCCGCTGATGGTGCTCTCGCTCGGCGACCTCTCCGGGTTCGCCATCTTCACCATCCTCGGCGTGCTGGTCGGCGTGCTGGTCACCCGCCCCGCGTACGGTGACATCCTCCGCCGCCTGCTGACGGTCAGGTAGTCGGCGACCGGAGCGGGTCGGTCCCGCTCCGAACGCCTCCGCCGTCCTTGTTTCCCCGGGTCGCTTCTCCCGCCGTCCTCCTTCCTTCCGCTCTTCCTTCCGTTCCCCTTCTCCCGCCGCGACGAGGGGTGTCGCGCCCGTCGTCCGCGTCGCCTCTCCGAGTCGCAATGACGATCGACCAGTTTCGTCGCGTATAGCGGCGCGAATCCCGCGTTCGTTGTCCGGACCGGGCGAAAAACGGCGTCCCTCACGCGCCGGACGCCCACCCGACAAACTATTAATTTAGACCGGTCAAAAACGTCCATGCCCACCGACGCCGTCGAAGACTATCTCAAGGCGATCCACCGGATCGAATCGCGGAGCGGACCCCCCGTTTCGACCTCGCAGATCGCGGAGGCGCTCGACAAGACGCCCGCGACCGTGACGAGCATGGTGGAGACGCTCGCCGACCGCGGGCTGCTCTCCCGCGAGAAGTACACGGGGGTCGAGCTCACGCCCGCAGGCGAGGTCGCCGCGCTGGAGGTCGTGCGCCGGCACCGGCTCATCGAGGCGTTCCTCGCCGAGCAGTTGGACTACGAACCGACGGAGGTCCACGACGAGGCCGACGCGCTCGAACACCACGTCAGCGAGGAGTTCACGCGGCGGGTCGAACGCCTCCTCGATTATCCCGCCGCCGACCCCCACGGGGACCCGATCCCCCCGGCGGACCTGTCGACGCCGGAAGACGCCGGGACGACGCTCGTCGCGGCGCTGGAGCCGGACGAGCGGGGAACGGTCGTCCGGGTGAGCGACCGCGACCCCGACGTGTTGGAGTTCCTCGTCGACGCGGGGATCACGCCCGGAACGACCGTCGAGGTCGTCGAGGTCACGTCGTTCGGGCTGGTCACGGTCCGGACCGACGACGGGGACGAACACGGCCTGCCGGAGGCGGTCGCGGACCGCGTGTACGTCCGCCGCGCCGCGGACTCGGCGGCCGCGACCGACAGACAGGAGGCGGGTGACGCATGACCGGCTACGTCGAGATCGTCGCGATCGCGTTCGCCACCCAGCTCGCGGTGCTCCCGGGCGAGAAGGTCCAGTTGATGATCGCCGGGCTCTCGACGAAGTACGACCCCAAGATCGTCGTCGCCGCCGCGGGATCGGCGTTCGCCGGCTGGACCGCGGTCGAGATCGCGTTCGGACAGGCGATCCAGTCGGCGCTGCCGCCGATCGCGTTGGACGTGGTGACCGCGGTGCTGTTCTTCGTCTTCGCGATCCTGCTGTACCGCTCCGCCCCGTCGCCGAAGACGAGCGCCGAAGCGGAGCGTACCGACGGCGGGCTGGCGGCGTTCGACGACCTCTCCCTACCCGGTCGGCTCGACCGGTACTCCGGGTCGCTCGGCGGCTTCCTACCCATCTTCGTGCTCACCGCGACCGGGGAGTTCGGCGACAAGACGCAGCTGGTCACCATCGGCTTGGCGGTCCAGTACGGCGCAACCTCCGCGATCTGGTTCGGAGAGATGCTCGCCATCATTCCGGTGAGCCTCGCGAACGCGTACTTCTTCCACCGGTTCGCCGGCAGCGTCGACATGCGGCTCGCGCACTTCGCGTCCGCGCTGCTTTTCGCCTTCTTCGGCGCGGACACCGTGTTGGCGATCGCGACCGGCTTCTCGGTGTGGGAGACGTTCGTCGGCGCGTTCGGCGGTCTCATTGGCGGGCTGTTCTGACTGGGCCGCCGTCGCTCGCGCCCCGTTGTCGCTCCCGTCAGAATTCGTCTAACGCCGACTGCTCTGCGGCCGCCAGCGCGTCCTCGCAGGTGGCCCACGACTCGCGCGCGCAGTCCGGCAGCGTTCCGTGGTCGCCGACGTACGCGGCGATGAACGAGCGGGTGGCCGGGTCGCTCGGGTAGCCGCTCCCGACGTCGTCGTAGTCGGGGTACGTGGCGTCGACGGCCGCCATGGCGGCGTCTCGAGTCACCTTGGCGACGACGCTCGCGGCACCGACGAGCGGGTCGTCCTCGTCCGCGCCGTGCGCGGCGGTCACGTCGACCCCCGGGAGGGGTTCGGCGTCGTCCGAGCTATCGGCGACGAACTCGCGGAGCCGCCGCGCGAACCGCTCCTCGCTAGTGTCGCCCGCGTCCGCGACGACGCGGACCGGTCTGTCGAGGTCGCCCGCGGACGGTTCGGCGAGCGCGGCGCGAACCGCCCGCGCCTGTCCGCGAACGGTGAGCGTGTTCATGTCGGTGTCCGGGCGGTCGATTTCGGCCGGTTCGACGCGCGCGACGCCGACGGCGACGTCGGGATCCTCGTCGAGGGTCGCGGCCATCGCCTCGCGTCTCGCCGGCGCGATCCGCTTCGAGTCGTCCACGTCGGCCGGGAGGCTCGCGGGGTCGGCGATCACCGCGGCCGCGACCATCGGCCCGAGCGCGGGACCCTTGCCGGCTTCGTCGACGCCGAGGTACACGCGTCGGTGGTGGAGCGGCGGGGAGAAATACCTTCAGAAAGGCGGCCGCGGACTTACTCGAGCAGGACCGCGTTGACCTGACCGGTCTGGCCGGGTCGCGAGGTGACACGAGCGCGGCCGGCGGACGTCTCGATGACCGCGCCCTTGGTGACGATGTTCCGGCGGGCGTAGTTGACGTTGGCGGGGTTGTCGACGACGTTCTCGATCTCGGCCTCGCTGACCTCGCCGCCGTCGGCGACCTGCGCGACGTTCGTCGAGAGCGCGCGGACCTTCTTGTCCGTGCCGCGGGCGTCGATGTACTGGAGGCGCGTCTCGCCGACCGTGGTCTCGGCCGGCTCGCGGCCGAGCTGGTGGCGCTTCTTGTTCGAGGCGTGCTTGAGTCGGCCGCCGGTGCGCTTGCGCGTGGAGCGTCCCTGGTCTTTCATACGGATACGAACAGCCAGCGAATACTTGAAGCGTTCGACTCGTCTCGATGCGAGGGCGAAGCTCGCCGCGTGCGAGCGGTGGCCTCAGGCGAACGCGCGTTCGAACGCGCGGACCTCCTCGTCGGTGCCGACGACGACGAGCTCGTCGCCCCGCTCGATCCGCGTCTCCGGCCCGACATCGGTGACGAGCTCGTCGCCCCGCTCGATCGCGATGACGGTACAGCCGGTCCGCTCGCGGACCGCCGCCTCGCCGACCGTCCGTCCGACCAGCGTCGGCGTCTCGCTCCTGACGACCTCGACGTGCGTGTCCAAGGAGAGCACGTCCCGGTCGGTGAGGACCGCCGACGCCGACATCCGCCCGGTCACGAGCGAGAGGGAGAGGACGTAGTCCGCGCCGGCGCGGTGCATCTTCGGCACGCTCTCGGGGTCCGCGACCCGCGCCAACAGCTCCACGTTCGGGGCAAGGTCGCGGACCACGAGCGTCGCGAACTGCGCGGTCGTGTCGTCCGGCAGCGCGAGGACGACGGTCCGGGCGTCGGCGACGCCGGCCGCCCGCAGCATCTCCGGGTCGGTGGCGTCGCCGACGACATCGACCGCCTCGCCGGCCTCTCGGTCGACGACGGTGACGGGGAGGTCGGCGTCCCGGAGCGCGTCCGCGACCGTCTTCCCGACCTGTCCGTAGCCGACGACAACCGTCTCGCCCGCGCCGAACCGCCGCGCCGCGGAGTTGGTCAGGTCGACGAGCCGCTCCACCTGCTCCTCGGTCCCCGAGACGAGCAGGACGGTCCCGGCCGACAGGGTCGCGTCCGGCGACGGTGCCGCCTCGAACGCCCCGTTGAACCACGCGCCGATCACGTCGACGCCGGTCCGCTCGCCGATCCGGCTGCCGGCGAGCGTCGAGCCGGCGAGGCCGCTTCCGTGGTGGATCGACACCTCGGCGATCCGCAGCGACTCGCCGATCGCGACCGCCTCGTCGAGGTCGGTCCGCACGGCCGTGGTCACCTTGGAAGCGAGGCTCTCGCCGAGCAGCGACCGCGGGGAGAGGACCTCGTCGGCCCCGGCGAGCCGGTGGTACCGCTCGCGGCTCGGGTCCTCGACGACGCTTATCGCCCGGACGTCCGTCGACAGCTCCTTCGCGGCGAGGACGATGCTGGCGTCCACGCGGTCGGAGACGTCGGTGACCAGCGCGCGCGCCGACCCGAGGCGGGCCCCTTCCAGCCCCGCGGTCGTCTCTGGATCGGCACGGACCACCCTGTGTCCGTTCTCGTACAGCACCAGCGCGCGGTCGGGGTCCGGCTCGACGACCACGTACGGAACGCCCTCGGACTTGAACTCGTCTAGGAGCGCGTCGGAGCGCGTGGTGTCGGAACAGACGACGACGTGCCCCGTCACGTCGTCCTGTAGCGACCGGGGGACGGTGGTCGAGAACGCGGACTCCAAGAGCGGGGTCGCGACGACCGGCAGCGCGCCGATGAGGAGTACCATCCCGACCAGGTCCATCACGGCGATGAACGCGTGCATCTCCTGGCTCTGCCAGTCGGCGGCGTCGCCGCCGAACCCGGTCGTCGTGAACATCTCGATCGCGAACTGGAACGACTCGATCAGCGTGCGCGGGTCGTTCTCGAACACCCGCATTCCCCACCGGTAGGTGATCGCGGTGAATGTGATCACGGTGCCGAGGAACGCGACGTACAACACCACGCGACGCTTCCACGTGTCCATCGAACCGCGATATGCCGCGGCCGTACAAAAACGGGAGGACTCGTGGGACCCGGTTCCGCCGGTCTGTCAGCCATCGGGCGATCGAATCGTCCTCGCGTCGATCGAAAGTTCGATCCTTTAAGTTCGGTGGGCCGAACCGTCACGCATGGTGCGGGATCCGTCGCGAGACCCGGAGCCGCCGTCGGTCGACGAGGTGCTCGACGCGCTGGCCGACGACGCGGCCCGTCGGATCGTCGCGGCGCTCACCGAGCCGAAGACCGCGAGCGAACTCTCCGAGGAGTGCGACATCCCCCTGTCGACGACCTACCGGAAGTTAGAGAAGCTCACCGACGCCTCTCTGCTGTCGGAGTCGACCGACATCCGACGGGACGGGCAGCACACGACACGGTACTCGGTGTCGTTCGACGCCGTCACCGTCTCCGTCGACGACGGCGCGGAGAACACCGAGGACCGCCGCGAGTTCGACGTGGAGTTCTCTCGGCCGGAACGGACTCGAGACGAGCGACTGGCCGACCTGTGGTCGGAGCTACGAGAGGAAACATGAACCCGTACATCGACCTGACGATCATCGCCGCAAAGACCGCCATCCTGGTGCTCGGTGGCAGCATCACCTACTACGCGCTCCGCGCGTACGACCGGACCGGAGACCGGTCGCTGCGGGAGCTCGGAATCGGCTTCGGCATCGTCACCGTCGGGGCGCTGCTTGGCGGCGTCTCCCACCAGATTATCGGAGCCGACCTCGCGGTGGGGATCGCGATCGACGGCCTCCTCACGGCTGTCGGCTTCGCCGTCATCGTCTACTCGCTGTACCTGGAGTGACCCCGGTTCGGGGAACGGGCGGGCGGTGGTGGCCGACCCCTCGGTGTCGACGCGCGACGAACCCCGCTTTCGGTAGCCTTTTGCGGCGCTCGGTCATCAACTCGCGGTATGAGCGACGCACGAGAAGAGCTCTCCCGCCGGATCGCCGGCGAGATAACGCTCAGCGACGACCCGGGGGCGACCCTTCGGAAGTGGCGGACCGACTTCGACGTCTCGCAGACGGAGCTGGCGGACCAGCTCGGCGTCTCCTCGTCGGTCGTCTCCGACTACGAGAGCGGTCGCCGCGAGAGCCCGGGGATCGGCGTCGTCCGCCGCACCGTCGAGGGGCTTCTCGACATCGACGAGCGGCGCGGCGGCGGCCGGCTCCGCCAGCACGCCCGGGTGCTCTCGGCCGGGTTCGAGAGCGACATCGTCCACGACCTCCGCGAGTACTCGACGGCGGTCCCATTGGCGGAGTTCTACGAGGCGATGGGCGCAACGGAGATCGTCCGCGGCGACCACGACCACGTGAACGGCCACACGGTGATCGATTCGATCCAAGCGATCACGCGGCTGTCGAGCGAGGAGTTCTACCGGCTGTACGGCCAGTCGACGAACCGCGCGCTCGTGTTCACGCGGGTGACCCGCGGGGAGTCGCCGCTCGTCGCGCTGCGGGTCGTGAGTCCGACGCCGAACGCGGTCGTCCTCCACGGGATCGAGGACGGCAATCTGTGGGACCACGCCGCCGACCTCGCCCGCGTCGACGGGTTCTCGCTGGCGACGTCGAACCGCGACCTCGACGACTGCCTCGCGGACCTCCAGGCGCTGTGAGGCCGCCGCAGGTCGGGAGGAGGACCGAACCGCGGGCCTGAAACCGCGGGCGACCGTCGGCCCGCGTATGAGCGACGACTACGCCGAGCGACTCCGCGCGAACCGCCGGGAGAAAGACGAGTTCTTCGCAGAACACCAGCAGTCGCCGATCCCGCCGGAGCAGCGGGACGAGTTCGACGGGCTCGACTACTTCGAGCCGGATCCCGCCTACCGCGTGGAGGCGACCGTCACCGTCCACGACGAGCCGGAGCCGGTCGAGATGGAGACGACCGCGAGCAACCCGGTCCGGTACCTCCGAGTCGTCACCTTCGCGTTCGAGGTCGACGGCGAGGAACGAACGCTCGCCGGGTACCGACAGGAGGGCGACGACGGAGCGATCTTCGTCCCCTTCCGCGACAAGACGACCGGCCAACAGACCTACCATCAGGGCCGGTACATGGAGCTCGCGCCAGAGCGGGACCTCGCCGACGGCGACGCAGTCACCGTCGATTTCAACCTCGCGTACAGTCCGTTCTGCGCCTACAGCGAGACGTTCTCCTGTCCGCTCCCGCCGGAGGAAAACTGGCTGGAGATCGTGATCCCCGCCGGCGAGCGGACGCCGGACCTCGACTAACCGGTCGGAGTTCGGTCGATCGGCGCGGCAGTCGCGCTCTTCGAACGGGAAGCGCGGTCGAAAAAGTCGGAATCGCGTCGGAATTACTCGGCATCGCGTCCGGATCGCGTCGTCGGCGGCCCGTCGGGGTCGGTCTACTGGAGCGTCTCGCTCGTGACGAGCGTGTCGTCTTCGAGGTAGTGCTCGATGTGGTGACCGTGTTCCTCGACGGTTTCGAGGATCTCGCGGAGCTGTTCTTCGGTGTTGTAGTCGCCGAGGTTGTTGGCGAGCTGGATGTGCTCGCGGAGCTGCTCGGTGATGTCGCCGAAGATCTCGAGGTCGTGTTCCAGCGACGTGCGGATGTCGTAGGCGTCGGCGTCCTCGGGGGTCACCGGGGCGTGTTCCTCGTAGTTCGCGCCGCCGGAGAGCGGCACGCCGCCGAGCGCCTGCGCGCGCTCCGCGAGCACGTCTGCGCCCTCTTCGAGGTCGGCCGCGACCTCGCCGAGGTACTCGTGGATGCCGAGGAACTCCGCGCCCTCGACGAGCCAGTGGTGCTTTTTGATCTGGTGGTAGAGGACGTACGTCGCCGCGAGGTCGCTGTTGAGCGCGTCGACGAGCTGTTCGGCCTTCTCTTCGGGGACGCGGAGCGCTTCGCTTTCGTGAACGTCGCCGTACCGTTGACGGGCCTGCTTCTGGGTACTCATTTCAATTATACATACGCGCGCGACCCACTTAATGGTTCCTACAGAAGGAACTACTCTTTCGTGATTAACAAAATTATTTTCTACGTGTCGTCCACGGCCCCGACGAGGTCCCGCTGTGCCGCGAGGGTGTCGCGGTCGAGCGTCGCGGTCAGCGTCGTCGGCTCCCGGCCCAGTTCGGCCGCGACCGCCCCGTCGGGTCGGGCGACGAGGGAGTTGCCGGCGTACGCGGCCTCCGCGGCGTCTCGTTTACCGTCCGCGGTTCCGGTCCGCCCGGCACCGACGACCCACCTGACGCCGTCGAGCGCGCGGGCGCGGAGTAGGAGCCGCCAGTTCGCGACGTGGTCGGCGGGCCACGCCCCGACGACGACCAGCGCGTCGACCGCGCGCTCGGCGAACCACGCGCTCTCCGCGACGAAGTTGAGGTCGTAACAGGTCAACAGGCCAGTCGATCCGGCGGCTGTCTCGACGACGACGCGGTCGCGCCCCGGTTCGACCCACTGGTTCTCCTCGTCCCACAGGTGTCGCTTGCGGTAGACGGCGAACGCCCCGCGGGCGTCACTCGCGGCTCGGTCGGGGGCGGGGACGTACGCGGTCGCGTTGTACACGGTCTTCTCCTCCCGCTCCGCGTACCCCGCTATCACGGCTGCTTCGGCCGCCTCTGCGACCGTTTCGAGCCGCGCACGCGCCTCCTGCCGTCGGAGCGCGGCCTCTCGGAGGCGCTCGTCGGCCGCGAATCCCGTGAGCGCGTACTCGGGGAAGACGACGAGGTCGACGGCGGGGCCCACGTCGGCGGCGCGGTCCCGGATCCGGTCGACGTTCGCCTCGACATCGAGGTCGTCGACCGGCGTCTGCGGGACGGCGATGGTCGGGTCGTCGGTGACAGGATCGTCGGGAAGTCGGTCGCTCACGTCGACCCGTTCGACGCGGCGACCGATAACGTCCGGGTCGAGGCGACGGCGTGCCGGTCGGCGACGCCGCGCGGGCGGAGCCAGTCGCGTCGCGGCCGCAAGGACG